>NZ_JBQERA010000007.1:0-434283 GCF_053813445.1 Actinokineospora lacus | reverse complement strand
GGAACACCCCCACCGACAAGCCCGTGAACACCGGCACCCACTCCGACCGGTCCGCACTGATCACCTGATCCACACCAAGATCATCGATCACACCGAGACAGCGTTACGGGACAACCTTTAGGGACAGGGTGGCTTCGGTGCGCAGTCTGTCAGCGTGCAGGGCGGGGCCGATGCTGTTGGTGACCGTGGCGCCGCACAGGTTGAGTTGGCCGCCGATGTGGGCGCCGAGCAGCCGCAAAGCCCCGTTCCCACCGGTGCCGGTAATGGTCGCGCCCTGCAGGGACAGGGTGGCTTCGGTGCGCAGGCCATCGGCGCACAGGCTGGCGATCAAGGTGGCGTCGGTCAGGAGCACCTGACGTAATCGGGCGTACTTGCAGGTAATGCCGTCAGGCAGTGCACAGGCGCGCAATGCGAGGCCGGTGACCGCTGCGATGTGGTCCAAGTCCAGCTCGCCGACCACCCGCACTCCTCGGATGCGCAGGCCACGGGGGTCGAGTTCGCCGCGGCGGCCCATAAGCAACTCTCGAATCAGCTCTGCGCGAACCCGCAGCCCTGGATCGTCGGTGACGGCGAGCTGGTCCACTGTCAAGGTTGTGTCGGACCCCACCCAGTCCCCTTTGCGGACGGCTTCGACCACGGCCTCTTCCAGCGAGCTGAGTCCGTCCAACAGTGGCGGCGTCTGCGAGTCGGTCACTCCCTCACTGTGGATCACTCCCGACCGAGGCGACCACCGACACACCGCGCCCCGCTGTTGACGACGTTTCAGCGCGGCTACTGACAGCAGGGCTGGCGCGGGCTCCTGAAAATGTGATATCACTTTGCTAGGTTTTGGCTAGCGAGGAGGAGTTCCCATGGGCACCCCGACGATCGACACGCCCCCCGTCCTGCCGCCCCCGAACGTGCGCGAGAAGGTGGCGATGACCGTGACCGGGCTGCCGGTGGCCGGGGTGGCTGCCATCCTGGGCCTCGGTGGGCTGGCGTTGATCGGCGTGGGGATTGCCGGGTTCGTCGGCGGGATCGGGATGGGCACGGGGTTGGCGGTGACGGTGGTGGCGCTCGGCGTCCTGGCGATCATCGCCTCCGGGGTGGCCTTCGGCGGGCTGACGATGGTTAACCCCGGTGAGGCGCGCGTGCTGCAGTTCCTCGGCCACTACACCGGCACGCTGCGCCTGGACGGGTTGCGCTGGGTCAACCCGTTCACCACCCGGCGGCGGGTGTCGACCCGGATTCGCAACCACGAGACCGCGGTCATGAAGGTCAACGACGCCGAGGGCAACCCGATCGAGATCGCCGCGGTCGTGGTGTGGAAGGTCGAGGACACCGCGCGGGCGGTCTTCGAGGTCGACGACTTCATCGCCTTCGTCGGCATCCAGACCGAGACCGCGGTGCGCCACATCGCCACCTCCTACCCCTACGACGAGCACAGCGACATCAACCGGCTGTCGCTGCGGGAGAACGCCGAGGAGATCACCCAGAAGCTCTCCGCGGAGATCGCCGCGCGGGTCGAGGCCGCCGGGGTGCTGGTCATCGAGTCGCGGATCACGCACCTGGCCTACGCCCAGGAGATCGCGATGGCCATGCTGCGCCGCCAGCAGGCGGGGGCCGTGGTCGCCGCCCGCGCGCGGATCGTCGAGGGCGCGGTCGGGATGGTGGAGCTGGCGCTGGACCAGCTCGCCGCGCACGACGTGGTCGAGCTGGACGAGGAGCGCAAGGCCGCGATGGTCTCCAACCTGCTCGTCGTCCTGTGCAGCGACCACGACGTACAGCCCGTGGTGAACACGGGGTCGCTCTACACCTGATGGCCGAGCGCAAGAAAGTCCTGCTCCGGCTGGACCCCGCGATCCACGACGCGGTGGCCCGCTGGGCCAACGACGAGCTGCGCAGCACCAACGCCCAGATCGAGTTCCTGCTGCGGCGGGCGCTGGCCGAGGCGGGCCGCCTGCCCAAGGAGGCGGGCGGACCCGCCCGGCGGGGCAGGCCACCCAAGGGCGACGACTAGGGGTTTGTTAATCTAGCTCGTCGCGCCGTACGGCACTCCGCTGTGGAGGAGACCCTTCAAGGGGCCGAAGCACCAGTGCGTCGCGACGACCACCGCGAGAGCTCCCAGGGAGAAACATGGCCAACATCAGGTCCCAGATGAAGCGCATCAAGACCAACGAGAAGCGCCGCCAGCGCAACAAGGCCGTCAAGTCCTCGGTGAAGACCGCGGTGCGCAAGTTCCGCGAGGCCGCGGAGTCCGGCGACAAGACGACCGCCGAGACCCTGCTCCGCGAGGCGGGCCGCGCGCTGGACAAGGCCGCGGGCAAGGGCGTCATCCACGCCAACCAGGCCGCCAACAAGAAGTCGGCGATGGCGCTGCGCCTCAACAAGATCGGCTGATCCACCGCTTTCCCAGGAGGCGCCGCACCCGGACGGGTGCGGCGCCTTTTGTTAGTTTCGCTCCCATGGAGCCCAAACCCCCGTCGGCGGCGCGCACCTCGCTGTCGCACATCATGACCGCGCTGGACACCAACCTGCTCGGCACCGTCCACGGCGGCGTGGTGATGAAGCTGGTCGACGACGTCGCGGGCGCGGTCGCCCAGCGCCACTCCGGCGGCCCCGCCGTCACCGCGGCGATGGACGGGATGACGTTCCTGCACCCGGTGCGCGTCGGCGACCTCGTGCACGCCCACGCGCAGGTGAACTGGGCAGGCCGGTCCTCGATGGAGGTCGGGGTGCGCGTACTGGCCGAACCGTGGGACCGCGCCGGGGTGCCGCCGGTCCGGGTTGCCGCGGCGTACCTGGTGTTCGTGGCCGTCGACGCCGACGGGCAGCCACGCCCGGTGCCCGCCGTCAAACCGGAGACCGACGAGGACGCCCGACGCCTGCGCGAAGCCGAGATCCGCCGCAAACACCGCCTGACCCGCCGCGAGGAGATCCTGGCCAGCCGCGAGTCCCACCCCTGAACCCGCCTCCACGTGGGCGCGGGCTGCCGGGATCGGCGGCACGAAGACCGGGCCGCGCTGTCTGGCGGCGGCTGGGGTCGTGGTCCCGCTCACGGAGCAGTGGTCACGCTGAAGTGGACAGGCCGTGGTCGCACTGCCGAATCCGTGGCCGCGCAGGGTGGCCGAAGCCGCGATCGTGCTGAGGTGACGGACCACACCGCACTACCGGAACCATGGCCACGCTCAAGTGCGCGGGCCGCGATCGCGCTGGCAGAACCGTGGCCGCACAGGGGTGACTACGGCCGCAGTCGTGCTGAGGTGAACGGACCAAGTCGCACTACCGGAACATGGCCACGCTCGAGCAAGCGGGCCGCGAGCGCAATGACAGCACCGAGGTCGCGCTGGGGCGGACGGGCCGCGGTCGCACTGCCGTGGCCGCGCTGGGGCGGACAGGCCGCGGTCGCACTGGGTGGTCGAGGCCGCGGTCGTGCTGGGTGGCCGGACCACATCGCACCACCGAACATGGCCACCATCGAGTGAGCGGGCCGCGTCGATGCTGACCGTGGCCATCGGTCACGTCGCCGCGGACCGGGACCGACCGGGAGACGCTGGACGAGCCCACCAAGCGGATCATGCACGCGATCACCGATCTGCTCGCGGACCTGCCCTGGCCACGGCCCGGCGGCCGTCGTGGAGTGGCGGCCACGGCGGGTGACTAGGTGCGGTTCTGGCGGGTATCCCCTGGCATTACCCCGCGAGGAAGGACACCGTCGATGCGCAGCCGAGTCCGAGCCGCAGGTCACGCCGTGCACCCCATGCTCATGGTCTTCCCCCTGGGCCTGCTCACCACCGCCGTCGGCTTCGACGTGCTGCACCTGATCACCGACCGGGGCAGCTTCGCCACCACCGCGGCCCACCTCATGGCCGCGGGTGTCCTGCTCGGCGTGGTCGCGGCCGTGGCAGGCTGGGCGGACTGGTGGCTGGTCACCCCGCGCGGCAGCCGGGCCCGCCGGATCGGGCTCGCCCACGGGCTGGTGAACACGGCCGTGCTCGTCGTGTTCGCCATCAGCTGGGTGCTGCGCGTCGGGGCCGTGGACTGGGCGCCGTCCTGGACCGCGATCGTCCTGGTCTGGGCGGGCGTGCTCGCCCTCGGCCTGGGTGGCTGGCTGGGCGGTGAACTCGTCGAGCGGCTGGGCGTCAGCGTCGAGGAGGACGCCAACCCCGACGCGGCCAGCTCGCTGGGCTACCGGCCGCTGAACGCCTGAGTCACTGCCCCCGGGCGCGGGCCAGCCGCAGCACGGCGCGCTCCAGGGCGTAGTCGGCGTCCACGGCAGCGCCCTTGACGTCGGCGTTGACCTGGGCGACGACCTGCATGGCCTCGACCAGTCCCGTGGCGCGCCAGCCGCGGGACTGGGCCACGGCCTTCTTGACCTTCCACGGCGGCATGCCCAGCTGCTGGGCGAGGCGGAACGGGTCGGCGCGGCCCGCGCCCGCGACGCGGGCCACAGTGCGCACGGCGTCGGCCAGGGCGTCGGCGACCAGGACGTGGGGCACGCCCAGTTGCATGGCCCAGCGCAGCGACTCCAAGGCGCCGGCGACGTCGCCGGTGACAGCCTTCTCGGCGACGGCGAAACCGTTGACGTCGGCGCGGCCGCGGTGATAGCGGCGCACGGCCTCCTGCGTGACCTCGCCACCGGCGTCGGAGACCAGCTGCGCGGCGGCGGCGGCCAGCTCGCGCAGGTCCGAGCCGACCGAGTCGATCAGCGCGGCGACGGCGGCCGGGTCGGTCCGCCCCCCCGCGCGGCGGATCTCCTCGCGGACGAAAGCCTCGCGGTCGGCGGGCTTGGTCATCTTCGGGCAGTCGGTGACGACCGCTCCGAGCTTGCGCATTGTGGCGACGAGGTCCTTGCCCGCCTTGCGGCCGCCGCCGTTGTGCGCGACGACGAGGACGATGCCCTCGGTCGGCGCCTTGGCGTAGGCGGTGACGGTGGCGGCGATGTCCTGGGTGATCTCCTGCGCGGCGTCCAAGACGATCACCCGGCCCTCGGCGAACAGCGATGGGGAGACGAGTTCGGCCAGCTCGGGGGCTGTGAGGTCGGCCACCCGGACCCGGGTGAGGTCGGCCGCGGGGTCGGCGAGGCGGGTGGCCTCCAGGGCGGCGCGGACCGCCCGCTCGACCAGCAATTCCTCCTCGCCCAGCACCAGTTGCAGCGGGGCCGGGGTGACCTCGGGCGACTTCACACCGGCATCCTGCCATGCGACGCCGACAGCGCCGGGCGGCGCAAGGGCTCTCGCATGATGGACGCGGGGATGGTCACCCGCGCGGGCGGTGACGTACCGTGTCCAGCGGGACCGCACCGCGATCCTCACAACTGAATACCGCTCATCCAGAGGGGCAGAGGGAACGGCCCGACGAAGCCCCGGCAACCGGCGTGAGTGTCTCCTTTCATCAGTGAAGGCGGCCACGACCACGGTGCCAATTCCGACCCGCGCAAGGCGGGAGAGATGAGGAGAGACCTCGCGATGACTGCTGTGGACACTTCGACCGCCATCAACCTCGGCCCCGCCCGCGCCCTGTCGTGCCGGGAGTGCGGTCACCAGGTTCCCCTCGCCGCGGAGTTCGCCTGCGCGGAGTGCTTCGGGCCCCTTGAGGTCGCCTACGACTTCGGAGCGGTGACCCGCGCCGACATCGAGGCGGGCCCCAAGTCGATCTGGCGCTACCGCTCGCTGCTGCCGGTTCCGCCGGACGTGCAGGCCCACCCCAACACCGACCCCGGCTTCACCCGCCTGGTCAAGGCCGACCGCCTCGCCGCCGCGCTGGGCGTGAAGTCGTTGTGGGTCAAGGACGACACCGGCAACCCCACCCACTCCTTCAAGGACCGCGTGGTCGCCGTCGCCCTGGCCGCGGCCCGCACACTCGGCTTCAAGGTCCTCGCCTGCCCGTCCACGGGCAACCTGGCCAACGCCGTGGCCGCCGCCGCGGCGCGCGCGGGCTGGGACTCGGTCGTGCTGATCCCCTCCTCCCTGGAGCGCGCCAAGATCCTGACCACCGCGGTGTACGACGGCGCGCTGATCGCCGTCGACGGCAACTACGACGACGTCAACCGGCTGGCCACCGAACTCGCCGCGGAGTACGAGGACTGGGCGTTCGTCAACGTCAACGTCCGCCCGTACTACGCCGAGGGCTCCAAGACCCTGGGCTACGAGGTCGCCGAGCAGTTGGGGTGGCGCCTGCCGGGGCAGGTCGTCATCCCGGTCGCCTCCGGCTCCCAGCTGACCAAAGTGGACAAGGCGTTCCGCGAGCTGGGTGAACTCGGCCTGGTGGAGGCCGCCCCGTACCGCATCTTCGGCGCCCAGGCCACCGGCTGCTCGCCGGTCTCCACGGCGTACAAGACCGACCAGGACGTGATCATCCCGGTCAAGCCGGACACCATCGCCCGCTCCCTGGCGATCGGCGCCCCCGCCGACGGCCCCTACGTCCTCGACGCCGTCCGCCGCACCGGCGGCGCGGTGGAGGACGTCAGCGACGAGGAGGTCGTCGAGGGCATCCGCCTGCTGGCCCGCACCGAGGGCATCTTCGCCGAGACCGCGGGCGGCGTGACCGTCGCCACGGCGAAGAAGCTCATCGACACCGGCCAACTCGACCCCGACGCCGACACCGTCCTGCTCATCACCGGCGACGGCCTCAAGACCCTCGACGCCGTCGAGAAGCACATCGGCCCCCGCGCCACCGTCCCCCCCAGCGCCGCCGCCGTCCGCGCCGCCCTGGGCCGCTAGCCCTGTCCGTGGTGGACCAAGCCAGACCTCGGCTTGGTCCACCACGGGTTCTCACGAAGGCCGGGAAACCCCGGTGGCACAGCTGACCAGCCAGCCCACCACGAGATCGCCACCAAGGTCGATCTGAGCGGTCCCGTTCCCAGGTCCACCAACGCGGCTTAGGCTCACGGAGCCCACAGGACACCACGGCGGAACGGTCGGCCCACGAGGTCACCACCAAGGTCGATCTGAGCGGTCCCGTTTCCCTGATCCACCAACGCGGCCGGGTTCACGGAACGCCCATGGGAGACCACTGCAGGCCGTCTGGTCAGACCACCGCGAGATTCCCACCGAAGTCGATCCGAGCGTCCTGGTTCCGATCCGCCAAGACGGCCAGGGGTCGTGTAGATCCACGGGACATCACAGCGGGGCGGCCAGCCAGCGAGACCATCGCGAAGTCGCCGCCAAGCTCGATCCGAGGATCTGGGTTCCAGATCGCCAGGGCGGCCAGGGTTCACGGAGGCCCACGGGACACCACGGCGGGTCGGCCTGCTTGCGGAACAACGGCGAGGTCGCCGCCGAGGTCGGTTCGGGCGGTTCGGGTTCCCAGGTCCGTTAAGGCGGCCAGGGTTCGTGGGTTGGGGTGGCCGTAGCGGTTGCGGGCGCCGACGCTGATCAGTGCCACGGTTGGTCGCACCGCCGCCATGAACGCCGGGTCGGTGAAGCGGGAGCCGTGGTGTGGCACCTTGATCACCTCGGCGGTGAGGTCGACGCCGGAGGCCACCAAGTCGGCTTGGGCGGTCAGCTCGATGTCGCCGGTCAGCAGTATCCGGCCCGCAATGGTGCTGGCGAGCAGGACGAGTGAGGCGTTGTTGATGTCGCTGCCGTCACCGTCTTCCGGCGGAGCGTCACCTCCTTTCGGGTGGAGCACGTCAACGGTCAGTCCCGGCCAGGTGATCCGGCGGCCCGCGGTCAGGTCGACCACCGGTACGCCCGCCGAGGCCGTGGACTCGCGCACGCGGTCCCAGGCCCATCCGGGAGTGCGCGCCGGGCCGACGATCACCGCGCCGGGCCGGTGGTCGGCCAGGACGGCGGGAAGGCCGCCGATGTGGTCGGCGTGCAGGTGGGTGAGCACCACCGCGGCGAGCCCGCCCACCCCGAGCCGGTCGAGGCAGTCGGCCACCGGCGCCGGGTCGGGACCGGTGTCGACCAGCACCGGCCGACCGTCGGAGGTGGCCAACACCACCGCGTCGCCCTGCCCGACGTCGCACGCCACCGCGGCCCACCCGGCGGGCGGCCACCCCGGCCCGACCACCCGCACCGGGATGACCACCAGCAGCACGCCGACGAGCGCCAGCGCCACCAACGTCCGCAGTCGGGGGACCGAACCCCAGCGGCGCCGACACCACCGCGCCCACCGCGCCGCCAGCACGAGCACCCCGACCACGGCCGCGGCGAGCAGCCCGCCCCACCAGCCCGCGGGCCAGTCCACCGCCGCGCCCGGGATCGCCGCGGCGTGGTCGGCGACGGCGATCAGCCACTCGGTCTCCGGACCGGCCAGGGTGACCAGCGCGCTCGCCGCCCACGGCCACCCGGGCGCGACCAGCGCGGCGAGCACGCCCAGCACCGTCGCCGGGGCGACGACCGGCGCGACCACCAGGTTCGCGGCGACCGCGACCAGGCTCACCTGGCCGCTCATCCCCGCCACCACGGGCGCGGTGACCAGGTGCGCGGCCGCGGGCACGGCCACCGCCTCGGCGATCCCCCGCGGAATCCGCCTGCGGGCCAGCGCCGCCGCCCACCGCGGTGCGATCAGCACCAGCCCGGCCGTGGCCAGCACCGACAGCACGAAGCCGAAGGACACCGCCATCCCCGGGTCGACCACGACCAACCCGACGACCGCGACCGCCAGCGCGGGCAGCGTGGACTTCTCCCGCCCCAACGCCAGCGCCAGCAACCCGATGAGCCCCATGACCGCCGCCCGCAGCACGCTCGGCTCCGGCCCGGCGAGCACGACGAACCCGAGCATCGCCGCCGCCGCGCCCGCCGCCGAGAGCCAGGGGCCCGCTCGGAGCAGCCGCAGCAGGAACAGCGCGAAGAACCCGACGATCGCCAGGTTCGCCCCGCTGACGGCGAGCAGGTGGGTCATCCCGGCGGCGTCGAAGTCCGCGCGCACCCCCGGCGCCAGCCCATCGGTGTCGCCGACGACGAGCGCGGGCAGGAGTCCCGCCGCCTCGGCGCCCAGCGCCTCCCCCGCCGCCTGCCGAAGCCCGGCCCGCAGGTCGCCCGCGATCCGCTGCGCCATGCTCGGTTCGTCCACATCGGACGGCGGTCCGCGGACGTTGACGACGGCCACGGTCAGGTCCCCCGCTCCCGCCGGGCCCAGCTTCACCGCTGCCGTGGCGCGCTGCCCGGGCAGCAGGGCGCCCCACTGCGCTGCCGGGGCGAACAGGACGACGGTCCCGGTGCTGCGGACGGCGTCGGTCGGGACCACCCGCGCGGCAACCACCACCGTGCGAACCCCTGACGGCGTGTCCCCGTACCCCGCCGACCGCAGTGGCCGGGGCCGCTCGATGACCTCGACCCGCAAGTCCACCCGGGCCCCGGCCGCCGCCAGAGGCCGGATCGGGTCCTGAGCCGCACCCCGGACCCGCTCGGACACTGGGACGACGGCGAGCACCCCAGCCGCCAACAACGGCCACCCGGCCCGCAACCGCCCCGCCCTTCCCTCCTTTGCGCGCGCGAGGACCACCGCCGACCCCACCACGGCCACCACCCCGACCGCCGCCCCAATCGCCCAGTGCTCGAGCAACCCGAGGAACGCCGCGAGCCAGACCACCCCGGCGGCGGGCACGAGGCGCCAGTCGTGAGCGGAAGACGGCATGAGTCAACCTCCACAGAAGGACGGATAGGAACAGATGGACCAGTGGGAGGCCACGAAGACAACCGAGGACCGCCAGCGCCTCGCCCGAGCCGACGAGAACTCCCAGCCTTGGACCGCCTCCGCCGCAAGCACTCAGCCGCACGACAGAATCCAAACCCCAGAAGCGCGCCAATGAAGACAGCCAGCCTCACCGGACGCCCAGCCAATTGACGAGGCTTGGCAGCACCCCGCGCGGCCCGACCAGCACACCGCTTCCCACCCAAGCCAACAACAGCACCGCAAGCGCGACAGGGATCAACGTGGATGGTGGCGGGTGCACTTGCGGATAGCCCGGCGGGTTCACGCGGACCAGAAGTAGCTTGTCCCCATCGACCAGCACACCGCGTCGCGCAGGAGGCTCCAGCGGCACAGGCCCGACAAAGATCGCTGCGGACAGCAGTAGACGTATTCGCAGGCGGCCCGCCAAGCTCACGCGGGCTAGAGGTGGATCGCATCGGCCGCCCGGAGCGCCGGATTCCAGACCACGTCCCGCATGAACCATCAGCACCATGGGAAACAGCGCGGGCGGCAGTAGACGCACTTGCGGGCAGCGCTTCAGGCTCGCGCGGGGCAAAAACAGCCCGCGCTTGCCGACCGGCAGCACCCCAAGCACAGCAGGGATCAAGGCGGAGGGCGGTGGACGCACTCGCCAGCGGTCCAACAGGCTCACGCGGGTTAGCAGCGGCCTGCGCTGGCTGGTACCGGAACCTCGACCATGTCTCGAACGAGGTGCCAGTGGCACCACAGGCACGACAGAGATCAGCGTGGGTGGCGGCGGACGGGGTCGTGGGCTGGCTGGAGATGGCGGTGGCCTGCGTTGGGTGACACGAGTACCGAGGGCGGGGGCGTGCTGGCGGCGGGCACGGGGTGGCGGTTGAGCGGCGGAGGAAGCGTGGATCGACCTCGGAGTTCAAGGGGCTGGCGAAGACCTGCGCTGGATGGCATGAACACCAGAGGCGGGGCCGTGTGGACGGCGGGCACAGGGTGCTGGTTGAACAGCGGTGGCATGGGTCGGCATCGGAGTTCACAGGACTGGCGGTGGTTTGCGCTGGGTGGCACGAGCACTGCGGGCGGAGGCGCGTGGACGGTGGGTACGGGGTGGTGGTTGAGCGGTGCTGGGGGTGTGGGTCGGGCTTGGGGTTCAGGGGGGTGGTGGTGGGTGGGCTGGTGGAGGGCGGGGGTTGGGGTGCGGTGGTCGGGTGGGGGGAACAGTGGTCTTCAAGGGATGTGTGGTGGCGGGTGGGTGTTGAGGGTGGGAGAGCGGACATGGGTGCCATCCAGGTGTCGTGGGTGCGATCGCTTGGGCGGGTGGCGGGTGGCTTGGGGGGCGGCGGGTGGTGTGGCTTGGAGTGGGCAGCTTGACGGCAGTCGGCTCCGGGAACGGGAAGCGACTGTCTACAGTGGTCCAGTGGGGAGTTAGTTCACTGTGACCAGGTCTTTCAGTTTTTCGTAGCGGGATGGGCCGATGCCTTCTATCTCACGTAGTTGGGCGATCTTGGTGAAGCCGCCCTTGCGGTTGCGGTACTCGACGATGCGTTGGGCGGTGACGATGCCGACGCCGGGGAGGGAGTCGAGTTGGTGGACGGGGGCGGTGTTGAGGTTGACCAGGGGTGGGTTCGTCGGGTCGGCACCTATGGGTGGGGGTTTGCCTACCTGGATCTGTTCGCCGTCTGTCAGGTGGCGGGCCAGGTTCAGGGTGCTGGTGTCGGTGCCGGGGACTGTGCCGCCGCTGGCGGTGATGGCGTCGGCGACGCGGGAGCCTTCGGGGAGGGTGCGCAGGCCGGGCTTGACTACCTTGCCCTGGACGTCGACGACCAGTGTCGGGGTGGCCGCAGCGGCCATGGGGACGATGGCGGGCGGGGGTTCCGCGGGGACCGGTGGGCCGCTGGGCAGGGCGAGGAAGCCCGCGAGGAGCGCGCCGAGGACCACCGCGGCGATGGCGGCGAACAGCGGCACGCGGTGGCGACGGCGGGCTGGGGGCTCTGGTGGCGCGTCCGGGTCCTCGGTCGGGTACACCGGCAGTTGGCCGGAGAAGGAGCCGGATCTGCCCCAGCGGCCCAGGAAGCGGTGAAGGGGTGGCCTGTCGGAGTCCATGATGGACGCGTTGGGCCGGCCGTCCCACGGTCGATCGATGGCGCGGGCCAGGCGGGTGAGGGCGTCGTCAAACTGGCGGGCTTTGAGTTCGGACATATCTCGACGGTAGGAGCCCGTCACCGGCCGCCGCGAGACCAACTTTCCAACCTGTGGACAACCCGAGCGCCTGTGGATGGTTCGTTGCGGAGCCTCGGGAATTCAGGAACCCTGGGAAGTTTAGGTGCAGATCACGATGCCCAGCACACCCGGACCCGTGTGGGCGCCGATCACCGCGCCGACCTCGCTGACGAAACACCCCATCGAGCCGGGCAGGCGCTCGTCGAGGCGGGCGGCGAGTTCGGCGGCGCGTTCCGGCGCGCCGAGGTGGTGCACGGCCAGTCGGGCGGGGGCCTCGCCGCCGGGCAGTTCGGCGGCGGCGGTCTCGGCGAGGTCGAGCAGGCGGGCCAGCGCCCGGCTCGTGGTGCGCACCTTCTCCAGCGGCAGGATGCGCCCGTCGGAGACGTGCAGGACCGGCTTGACCGACAGCGCGGTGCCGAACAGGGCCGCCGCCGCGCCGATCCGGCCACCGCGGCGCAGGTGCTCCAGGGTCTCCACGACGAACAGGCAGCGCGTGCGCGCGGCGGCGGCCACCGCGGCGGCCTCCACCTCGTCCCCCGACGCCCCGGTCTCGGCGACGGCCGCTCCCCGCAGGGCGGCGAAGCCCAAGCCCATGGCGATCGTGCGGGAGTCGACCACCCGCACCCGCTCCGGGTCGACCTCCGCGGCGGCCAGCCGGGCGGACTCCCAGGTGCCGGAGAGCTCGCGGGAGATGTGGACGGAGAGCACGCCGTCGGCGCCGCCGTCGAGCAGGTCTCGGTAGCGGGCGGCGAAAACCTCCGGGCTCGGCCGCGACGTCGTCACCCTGCGGTGCTCGCGCAGCGCGGTAACCAACTCGTCGGGGCCGATGTCGATGCCGTCGCGGCCCTCGCGGTCATCGATGTGCACGGTCAGGGGGACGACGTGGACGGCGTGCCGGTCGGCGAACCCCTCGGGCAGGTAAGCGGTGGAGTCGGTGACTACGGCGAACGGCACGATGGGTGAGCCTAATCCCAGGCCCGGACGATGCCCCAGTCAGTCGAGCAGGGGTCCGATCAGCTCGGCGAACGCCTTGCCCACCTGCTCGTGCCCGACCCATCCCCAGTGGATGCCGTCGGGATTGCCGTACCCGCCGAGCACGTGCTCACCCACCACCTCGGACAGGTCCAGCAGCGGCACCTGGGCCTCGGCGGCCCACGCGGTCAGCGCCCGGACCGCGGGTTCCCTGCCCTTGTGCACCGACCAGTACCCAGCCGCGCGGTGCACCGACGGCAACACCGCCACCACGGGCAACGACGGCAGCAACGTCCGCACCGCCACCAGCGTCCGGTCCAGGTAGCGCACGCTCAGCGCGGGCGGCAGCGCCACCCGACGGCCAACCCGGGACAGCAGCGGCTGCGAGCGCAGATACGCCGCCCGCACACCCCGCCGCACGCGGTCGGAGTGCAGGTACCGAATGCCTTCCCGTAGATAGGTCGGCACGGGAGACGGCAGCGTGTCCATCCCGCCGACCCCCAGCACCAGCACCGACGCCTTCGGCAGCACCGGCCACACCCGCGGGTCCCCCACCAGCGACCAGTACGCGTCCCGGGCCGTCCAGCCGAACCCCGCGAACAGCTCGGCCGACCCGCCCAGCGCCGCCGCGGCCAGGTTGGGCCACAGCCGCTGGTCGTCGGCCGGGTGCGGCCCGTCCGGCCCGTGGAAGGCCAGCGAGTCGGCGAACACGAGCAGGGTCGTCACCCGGTGATGCCCGCGTTGTAGGCGATCAGCCGCCACGCCAGGCCGCTGTTCGCGCGGCGGGCCAGCACGGTCCAGTGGCAGTTGCCGATGCCGCCGAGCAGCGACCAGGAGGCCAGCGGCAGCTCCAGCAGCCGGGCGGTCAGCGCGATGATCAGGCCGCCGTGCGCGCACAGCATGGCGGTGTCCTCATCCCCCGCGTCGAGGTCGGTGACGACCTCGGCGGCGCGGGTGGCCACCTCGACGCGCGGCTCGCCGCCGGGCGGGGCCCAGGTCGGGTCGGTCTGCCAGGTCCGGCGGGCGCCGGGCCACTCGGTGTCGACCTCGGCGCTGGTCTTGCCCTGCCAGAGACCCAGGTGGGTCTCCCGCAGGCGCTTGTCGATCCGCAGGGGGACACCGCTGGCGGTGCTGAACACCGTCGCGGTGTCGGTGGCGCGGCGCAGGTCGGAGGCGACGACGATGTCCGGGGCGAACCGCGCCAACGCTGGTACGGCGAAGCGGGCCTGGTTCCTGCCGACCTCGGTGAGGTTGGAGTCCAGGTGGCCCTGCATCCGGCCGGAGGCGTTGTAGTCGGTCTCGCCGTGTCGCCACAGCACGAGCCTGCGCAGCGTCACGTGGCGTCGGCCTCCTCCGAAGGGGGCCCGGCCTCGAACGGAACCCTCGGGCAGTCCTTCCACAGCCGCTCCAGGCTGTAGAACGAGCGTTCCTCGGCGTGCTGGATGTGCACGACGACGTCGACGAAGTCCAGCAGGACCCACCGACCCTCGCGCGCGCCCTCGCGGCGCACCGGCTTGGTGCCCGCCTCGCGCATCTTCTCCTCGACGTTGTCGACGATCGCGCCGACCTGCCGCTCATTGGCTGCTGAGGCGATGACGAAGCAGTCGGTGATGACGAGCTGGTCGGACACATCGAGCACGACCACCTCGGTCGCCTTCTTGTCCGCCGCCGCCGCGGCCGCGACGGTGGCCAAGTGGCGGGCTTGTTCCGTGGCTACCACGGGTCTCCTTGGGGTGCTCGTTGACGCAACCCGTCGAGAGTACCCGCCGGTCAGCGTTCGCCGACGTAGAGCCGTCGTTTGGAGATGTACTGCACCACGCCGTCGGGCACCAGGTACCAGACCGGCTCGCCCTTGCCGACGCGCTCGCGGCACGCGGTGGACGAGATGGCCATGGCGGGCACCTCGACCAGGCTGACCGACCCGGTGGGCAGGTGGCTGTCGGCCAGGTCGTACCCCGGCCGGGTGACACCCACGAAGTGGGCGAGGGTGAACAGCTCCGCGGCGTCGCGCCAGGACAGGATCTGGCCGAGGGCGTCGGCGCCGGTGATGAAGTACAGCTCCGCGTCCGGGTTGAGCGCGTGCAGGTCGCGCAGGGTGTCCACGGTGTAGGTGGCGCCCTCGCGTTCGATGTCCACGCGGCTGACGGAGAAGTGCGGGTTGGACGCGGTGGCCACGACGGTCATCAGGTACCGGTCCTCGGCGGCGCTGACCTCGCGGTCGCCCTTCTGCCAGGGGTGCCCGGTGGGCACGAACACGACCTCGTCGAGGTCGAACCGCGCCTGCACCTCGCTCGCGGCGACGAGGTGTCCGTGGTGGATCGGGTCGAACGTGCCACCCATGATCCCGATGCGGCGCTGCGCCATGACAGCAAGCCTAGAGCGTGCCTGACGTGCGCGGATGAGGCGGGCAGCCGCGTCCGTTCGGCTCATGACGTACGTCCTATGACCACACGGTATGAGGTACATCGGCGCTTCCCTTGCCACACTCCTGCACATGGCCTGGGAACCAATCCACGATCAGCCCTACACGCCCGTCCCGTACCGACCGGAACGGATGAGCGTCGAGCACTCCCTGCGCGCCGCGGCGGACCTCAGGGCGAAGATGGACCAACGACGGACAGTGCGCTCCTTCTCCACCGACCCAGTGCCCGAGCAGGTCGTGCTCGACGCCATCGCGGTCGCCTCCACCGCCCCCTCCGGGGCGCACCAGCAGCCCTGGACGTTCGTGCTCGTGGACGATCCCCGGGTGCGGCTGAAGATCCGCGAGGCCGCGGAGAAGGAGGAGCAGGTCTCCTACGCGGGCAGGCTCGGCGAGGAGTGGCTCTCGGCGCTGCGCCCGCTGGGCACCGACATGAACAAGCCGCACCTGACCGACGCGCCGTACCTGATCGTGGTGTTCGAGCAGCGGTACTACTTGGACGACAACGAACAGCACAAGCACTACTACGTCGACGAGTCGGTGGGGATCGCGGTCGGCATGCTCATCACCGCGCTGCACCTGGCCGGCCTCGCCGCGCTGACCCACACGCCCAGTCCGATGAAGTTCCTGGCCGAGGTGCTCAACCGCCCGCGCAACGAGAAGGCGTTCGCGGTGATCCCGGTCGGCTACCCCGCCGAGGACGCCACCGTGCCCGACCTGACCCGCAAGGACCTCGCCCAGGTGCTCGTCCGGGTCTGACCCGCCCGTACGGGTGTCGGTGCCGTGGGGTATCACGGACGGCGTGGACGAGCAGGCACTGCGGGTATCGGCCGAGGAACGACTGCGCGCGCTGGCGGGCGCGGACGCCCGGCTGCGCGAGGACCAGTGGTCGGCGATCCGGACGCTGGTCGCCGACCGCGGCCGGGCCCTGGTCGTGCAGCGCACCGGGTGGGGCAAGTCCGCGGTGTACTTCGTGGCCACGGCCCTGCTGAGGGAGCTGGGCGAGGGCCCGACGGTGATCGTCTCGCCGCTGCTGGCCCTGATGCGCAACCAGGTGGGCGCCGCGGCGAAGGCGGGGGTGCACGCCGCGACCATCAACTCGGCCAACGTCGGCGAGTGGACGCAGGTGCAGGACCGGGTCGTCGCGGGCGAGGTCGACGTGCTGCTGGTCAGCCCCGAACGGCTGAACAACCCGGATTTCCGCGACACCGTGCTGCCCAAGCTGACCGCGTCCGCGGGGATGCTGGTGGTCGACGAGGCGCACTGCATCTCCGACTGGGGCCACGACTTCCGTCCCGACTACCGCAGGCTGCGCACGCTGCTGGCCGAGCTGCCCGCGGGCGTGCCCGTGCTGGCGACGACGGCCACGGCCAACGACCGGGTGGTGCGCGACGTGTCCGCGCAGCTGGGCTCCTCGACGGTGCTGCGCGGCCCGCTGGACCGCGAGAGCCTGCACCTGTCGGTGCTGAAGCTGCCGACCGCGCAGGCGCGCCTGGCCTGGCTGGCCGAGCACCTGGAGGGCTTCACCGGCTCCGGGATCGTCTACACCCTGACCGTGGCCGCGGCTGAGGAGCTGGCCGCGTTCCTGCGTGACCGGGGCTTCGCCGTGGCCGCCTACACCGGGCGCACCGATCCCGAGGAGCGCTTGCGCGCGGAGGAGGACCTGCTGGCCAACCGGGTCAAGGCGCTGATCGCGACCTCGGCGCTGGGCATGGGGTTCGACAAGCCGGACCTGGGGTTCGTGGTGCACGTGGGCGCCCCGCAGTCGCCGATCTCGTACTACCAGCAGATCGGTCGCGCGGGCCGTGGCGTGCGGCGGGCCGACGTCGTGCTGCTGCCCGGCACCGAGGACCGCGACATCTGGTCGTACTTCGCCTCGCTGGCCTTCCCGCCGGAGCCGGTGGTCCGGCAGGTCCTCGACGCGCTCGACCCGTCGCAGCCGCTGTCCACCCCGGCGCTGGAGCCGCGGGTCGAGCTCTCCCGCAGCCGCCTGGAGATGGTGCTGAAGGTCCTCGACGTCGACGGCGCCGTGCACCGGGTCCGCGGCGGCTGGACGGCCACCGGCGAGCCGTGGAACTACGACGCCGAGCGCTACGCCCGCATCGCCGAGGCCCGCCAGGCCGAGCAGCAGGCGATCCTGACCTACCAGTCCACCGACGCCTGCCGTATGGAATACCTCCTGCGCGCCCTGGACGACCCGCACGCGACGCCGTGTGGGCGCTGCGACAACTGCACCGGGCGCCACCTGAGCCCGGAGGTCTCCGAATCGGGGGTCAGCGCGGCCCGTGAGCGCCTGCGCAGGCCGGGGGTGGAGATCGCCCCGAAGAAGCTGTGGCCGACCGGCATGGCGGCGCTGGGGGTGTCGCTGTCGGGGAAGATCGGCCCCGGCGTCGAGCAGGGGCGGGCCCTGGGCAGGCTGACCGACATCGGCTGGGGCAACCGCCTGCGCGAGCTGTTCGCCGGTCCGGACGGTCCCGTGCCCGCCGAGGTCGTGGACGGGTGCGTGCGGGTCCTGGCGTCGTGGGAGTGGTCGGAACGGCCGGTCGGCGTGGTGACGGTCGCCTCGGCGTCCCGTCCGGCGCTGGTGCGCGACCTGGGGGCTCGGATCGCCGAGATCGGCAGGCTCCCGCTGTTGGGGGAGGTCGCCACGGGCACGGCGCCGCGGGCCAACAGCGCCCAGCGGCTGGCCGGTCTGTGGAACGCCGTGCGGGTGCCCCCGGAGACCGCCGAGGCGGTGTCGGCGGCGACGGGCCCGATCCTGCTGGTCGACGACCGGGTGGACTCCGGCTGGACGATGACCGTCGCGGCCGCCGTCCTGCTCCGCGCGGGCGCGGACGCCATCCTCCCCTTCGCCCTGGCCACGACGACGTGATGAACCAACGCGCGCACGAACTGGCGACGACGGCGATCAGCTCGACCCGGCAGGAGTTCCCGTACCACCTGCGGCACCTGATGCAGGGGCCTGGCGACCACCCGGCGCACCCGCGCGACGTGCACCCGAGCTTCCACGGCAGCTTCGACTGGCACTCGTGCGTGGAGATGCACTGGGTCCTGGTCCGGCTGTACATGTCCGATTGGGACGTTCCCCGCGCGGAGATCCGCTCGGTCCTGGACGAGCGGTTGACCGCCTCGTCGCTGGCGACGGAGGCGGCGTACTGCGCCGAACACCCGTACCACAGCAGGCCCTACGGGCAGTCGTGGGCGCTCTGGCTGGCTCACTCCGCGGAAGGGTCGCCGTGGGCCGCCGCCTTGAAGCCCCTGGCTGAGACCGCGGCGACGAACTTCATCACGTGGCTGCCGAAACTGACGTATCCCGTTCGGCAGGGGGCGCACGGCAACACGGCGTTCGCGCTCTCCCGCGTCCTCCCGTACGCGGCGGCCCACGACCCGGCCTTGCACGAGTTGGCGGTGGACACCGCTGTCCGGCTGTTCGCGGGTGATCGCGACTATCCGGGGCACTACGAGCCCAGCGGCACCGACTTCCTGTCGCCCGCGCTGGTCACGGCGGAGCTGATGGCGTCGGTCCTCCCGGACTTCCCCGCGTGGTTGGACGAGTACCTGCCGCGCTTGGCCGCCAAGGCACCGGCCGAACTGTTCACCCCGGCCCACGTGTCGGACTCGACGGACGGCCAGATCGCCCACCTCCACGGCCTCAACCTGAGCCGCGCTTGGGCGTTCCGGCGCATCGGGGCGTCGCTGTCGGCGGATGACGCCCGCGTTCCGGTGCTGGCAGAGGCCGCGGAGGTCCACGCCGAGGCGTCTCTGGGGCACATCAGCGGCGACGACTTCATGGTCGAACACTGGCTGGCCGCCTACGCCCTGCTCTTGTTGGACGCGGACGTCTAAAGGCCGGGAATCAGCGGTGGGCCAGGGCCACCAGGTCGTCGGCGTGGATCACTTCTCGGCGGTGTTCAGCCGGGAGGTCCCTGGTCGAGCGGCCGATGAGGTCGGGCAGTTCGGCGGAGTCGTAGGCGATCAAGCCCCGGGCCACGACGCGCCCGGTGAGGTCCGCGAGGTCGACGACGTCGCCTGCCTGGAAGTCGCCCGACACCGCGGTGATCCCGGCGGCCAGCAGCGACCTGCGGCGGCCGACGACCGCGGCCACGGCGCCGTCGTCCAAGGTCAGCGCGCCCGCGGCGTCCGCGGCGTAGGCCAGCCAGAAGCGGCGGGCGGTCAGGCGGCGGCCGGAGGCGGCGAAGGCCGTGCCCACGTCCGCTTCCGACAGGGCGCGCCCGGCGTCGGCGGCCGAGGCCAGCAGGACCGGCACGCCCGCCACCGAGGCCAGCCGCGCCGCGGCCAGTTTCGACGCCATCCCGCCGGTCCCCAGCCCGGACGCGCCGGACGACCCCGCCGTCACGCCGTCCACATCGGAGGCGTCGGCCACCTCGGAGATCCGGCGGGCCGCGCCCAGCCGGGGATCGCCGTCGTACAAGGCGTCCACATCGGACAGCAGCACCAACGCCTCGGCGCCGATGAGGTGCGCCACCAGCGCCGCCAGCCGATCGTTGTCGCCGAAGCGGATCTCGTCGGTGGCCACGGTGTCGTTCTCGTTGACCACCGGCACCACCCCCAGCGCCAGCAGCCGCGACAGCGTCCGCTGCGCGTTGCGGTAGTGCGCGCGGCGCACCACGTCGTCCGCGGTCAGCAGGACCTGGCCCACCCGCAGGCCGAACCGGGCGAACGACTCGACGTAGGCGTGTCCCAGGGCCAGCTGGCCGACGCTGGCCGCGGCCTGCTGGGTGGCCAGGTCCCGGGGCCGCCGGGCCAGCCCCAGCGGGGCGAGGCCCGCCGCGATCGCGCCCGAGGACACCAGCACCACCGAGCCCGCCGAGCGCCGGGCCGCCAAGGCTTCCACCAAGGCGTCCAGGCGCGCTGGGTCGAGACCACCCGATGCGGTGGTCAGCGACGACGATCCAACCTTCACCACGACGAGACGAGCCGCGGAAACCGCGGAGCGGGTCTCGGAGCGGAGGCTGGTCACTCGTCGCTGCCCGGCTTCGCCAGGCCGCGGCGGACTCGTCGGGCGACCTTGCGCTCCGAGGCGCCGATGCGGTCGGTCTGCTCCAGCCGCGGGTCGCTGCCCCGGGAGAACATGGTCATCGCGATGCCCGCGGGGGTCGAGGGCTCCCAGTCGAAGGTGATCGGGCCGATGGTGACCGGGCAGCCGGGCTGCGCGCCCGCCTTGGCCAGCGCGTCCTCGACACCCAGGCGGGCCAGGCGGTCGGCCAGGTAGCCGATGGCCTCGGCGTTGTCGAAGTTGGTCTGGCGCACCCAGCGCTCCGGGCGTTCGCCGCGGACGATGAAGGCGCCTTCCTCCCGTGAATCCGACGCCACGGTGAAACCGGCGTCGTCGACGGCGGTGGGGCGCAGGATGGCGCGGGTCTTCTCGACGATCGGGCGGGCCGCGCGGTCATCGGCGACCACCTTGGCCAGCGCGAAGGTCAGCTCGCGCAGGCCCTCGCGGGTCGCGGTCGAGATCTCGAACACCGCCAGGCCGCGGGCCTCGATGTCCGGGCGGATCAGCTCGGCCAGCTCGCGGGCCTCGGGGACGTCGATCTTGTTCAGCACGACCATGCGCGGCCGGTCGGCCAGCGTCCCGCCCAGGGCGGGGGTGTAGCGGGCCAGTTCCTCCTCCAGCGCGTCGATGTCGGAGAGCGGGTCGCGGTCGGGCTCCTCGGTGGCGCAGTCGACCACGTGCACCAGCACCGAGCAGCGCTCGATGTGGCGCAGGAAGTCCAGGCCGAGGCCCTTGCCCTGGCTCGCCCCGGGGATTAGGCCGGGGACGTCGGCCATGGTGAACACCGTCTCCCCCGCGGTGATCACGCCCAGGTTCGGCACCAGCGTGGTGAACGGGTAGTCGGCGATCTTCGGCTTGGCCGCCGAGAGCACCGCGATCAGCGAGGACTTGCCCGCCGACGGGAACCCCACCAGGCCGGCGTCGGCCATGGAGCGCAGCTCCAGCACCAGGTCGCGGGTCTCGCCGGGCTCGCCGAGCAGCGCGAAGCCCGGGGCCCTGCGGGCCTTGGACGCCAGCGCGGCGTTGCCCAGCCCGCCGCGGCCGCCCTGGGCGGCGACGAAGCGGGTGCCGTGGCCGACCAGGTCGATGATGATTTCGCCATCGTCGTCCATCACCACGGTGCCCTCGGGGACCAGCAGCTCGAGGTCCTGCCCGGTGGCGCCGTCGCGGTTGCCGCCGTGGCCCTGCTTGCCGTGCGTGGCCACCGCGTGCGGGCGGAAGTGGAAGTCCAGCAACGTGTGCACGTTGGCGTCCACGACCAGCACGACGTTGCCGCCGTTGCCGCCGTTGCCGCCGTCCGGACCGCCCAGTGGCTTGAACTTCTCCCGGTGCACCGATGCGCACCCGTTGCCGCCGCTGCCCCCGGCGACGTGGATGACGACTCGGTCGACGAAACGGGACATGACTTCCTCCTACACACGACGAAGGGCGGACCGGATGCGCTCCGGCCCGCCCTCGTCAAGGGGTCTCGCGGTCAGGCTGAGGCCTCGACCGGGACGATGTTCACGGTCTTGCGACCGCGCCGCGCGCCGAACTGGACGGAACCAGGGGCGAGGGCGAACAGCGTGTCGTCCTTGCCGCGGCCGACGTTCACGCCCGGGTGGAACTTGGTGCCACGCTGGCGGACCAGGATCTCACCGGACTTGACGACCTGGCCGCCGAAGCGCTTCACGCCCAGGTACTGGGGGTTCGAGTCGCGCCCGTTGCGGGAGCTGGAAGCACCCTTTTTATGTGCCATGGCTGCTCAGGTCCTCACTTCACCGTGATGCCGGTGACCTCGACGCGGGTCAGCTTCTGCCGGTGACCCTGGCGCTTGTGGTAACCAGTCTTGTTCTTGAACTTGTGAATCCGGATCTTGGGGCCCTTGGTGTGCTCGACGACCTTGCCGGTCACCGAGACCTTCGCCAGGGCGCCCGAGTCCGAGGTGACGTCGGTGCCGTCGACGACGAGCACGGCGGCAAGGCTGAGCTCGGTGCCAGGCACACCCACGAGCTTCTCGACCTCGACGACGTCGCCAACAGCCACCTTGTACTGCTTGCCGCCGGTCTTGACGATCGCGTACATCGGGACGGAAGTCTCCTGCTGCTAGACGGTGGGGGTCGTGCGAGAGGTCACGGCCGCTAGGGCGGACCAGGCTGGTGCACGACACGGCCCACCAGTGGGCGGGCCGTGCTACAGGTTACGTGCCTGCCGGAATCGGGGTCAAACCGGGTCCCCGATTCCGCGTGCTCAGTCCTCGGTGTCCACGCTGACCGGGGGTCCGGCGGGCCGGGAGGCGGCCCGTCGGGTGGCCCGACGACGTGGCGCGGCGGCGGCGGGCTCCGGCGCCCGGCCGTTGCCGTTGCTGCTGTGCTCGCCCGCCTGCTGGGTGGGCACGGTGTCGCGCACGGCGTCCGCCACCGCCTCCTCGGACGAGGGAGCGGCGTCCGGGTCGTGCTCGCCCGCGCGGACCGTGGAGCGCGCGATCGTGGCCACCGCGGACTTGACGGCCTTGGCGGCCTTGGTGGCCTTGACCGGGATCGACTCGGGCTGGACGTCCTTCTCGGGCGCGTCCTTGGCCTTGTCCTCGCCGCCCTTGGCCTTGTCCTCGCCGCCGCGGTTGCGGGAGCGCTTGCCCCCACCGCCGCCGGACTGGGTCTGGGCTTGCGCCTGGCCCTGTCCGCCGCCGTTCTGGGCGGCGGGCTGCCCGGCCTTGACGATGGGCTCGGTGGAGACCATCACGCCGCGGCCCTTGCAGTGCTCGCAGTTGGTGCTGAACGCCTCGAGCAGGCCGGTGCCGACACGCTTGCGGGTCATCTGCACCAAGCCGAGCGAGGTGACCTCGGCCACCTGGTGGCGCGTGCGGTCGCGGCCGAGGCACTCGGTCAGCCTGCGCAGCACCAGGTCGCGGTTGGACTCCAGGACCATGTCGATGAAGTCGATGACGATGATCCCGCCGATGTCGCGCAGCCGCAGCTGGCGGACGATCTCCTCGGCGGCTTCCAGGTTGTTGCGGGTGACCGTCTCCTCGAGATTTCCACCCGAACCGGTGAACTTTCCGGTGTTGACGTCGATGACCGACATCGCCTCGGTGCGGTCGATCACCAGGTAGCCGCCGGAGGGCAGCCACACCTTGCGGTCGAGCGCCTTGAGCAGCTGCTCATCGATGCGGTGCGCGGCGAAGACGTCCTTCGGGCCGGTGTGCCTGCGCACCCGGTCCAGCAGCTCGGGGGCGACGTGGCGGACGTAGGCGTCGATGACGTCCCACGCGCTGTCGCCCTGCACGACCAGGCCGGTGAAGTCCTCGGTGAACAGGTCGCGGACGACCTTGACCAGCAGGTCGGGCTCCTCGTAGAGCAGGGTCGGCCCGGAGGACTTGCGCCCGCCCGACCCGGCCTTCTCCTTGATGACCTGCCACTGCGCCTGCAGGCGGCTCACGTCGCGGCCCAGCTCGGTCTCGTTGATGCCCTCCGACGCGGTGCGGATGATCACACCGGCGTCCTCGGGGACGATGCGCTTGAGGACGTCCTTGAGCCTGCGGCGCTCGTTCTCCGGCAGCTTGCGGGAGATGCCGGTGGCGCCGCCGCCGGGGACGTAGACCAGGAACCGGCCGGGCAGGCTGATCTGGGTGGTGAGCCGCGCGCCCTTGTGGCCGACCGGGTCCTTGGTGACCTGCACCAGCACGCTGTCGCCACTGGACAGCGCCTGCTCGATCTTGCGGGCCTTGCCCTCCAGGCCTGCGGCGTCCCAGTCCACCTCACCGGCGTAGAGCACGGCGTTGCGGCCGCGGCCGATGTCGACGAAGGCGGCCTCCATGCTGGGCAGCACGTTCTGCACGCGGCCCAGGTACACGTTGCCGACCAGCGAACCGCTGCCCGCCGAGGTCACGAAGTGCTCGACGAGCACCCCGTCCTCCATCACGCCGATCTGGATGCGGTCGGTGAACTCGCGCACCACCATCGTGCGGTCGACGGCCTCGCGCCGGGCCAGGAACTCGGACTCGGACAGGATCGGCGCCCGCCTGCGGCCCGCCTCGCGGCCGTCGCGGCGGCGCTGGCGCTTGGCCTCGAGCCGGGTCGAGCCGCGGACGCTGCGCACCTCGTCGCGGGAGGTGTCGGGCTTCTCCGCCCGCTCCGCCCGCTCCGAGCGCGCTTCCCGCACGTGGACGACGGTGTTGGGCGGGTCGTCGGGACCGTCGGCGCCGTCGGCGTCGTCGCCGCCCTTGCGACGGCGGCGCCTGCGGCGGCGCTTGTTGCCACCGTCGTCGTCGGCGTCGGCCTGCTCGGCCTCAGTCTCGGCCTGCTCGGTCTCGGCTTCCGCGGACTCGGTGTCCTCGGCCTCGGGCGAGTCGTCGGCGCCCCGGCCCCGGCCCCGGCCGCGACGGCCGCGGCGGCGGCGCCTGCCCGCGCTGTCGTCGGAGTCGTCGTCACCGGCCTGGTCGGTGCTGTCCTCGGGCTCGTCGGGCTCGGGCTCCGGCTCGGGTTCCGGCTTGGCCTTCGCCGGGCGGCGGGTGGGCGCCGCCGCGGTCGGGTCGGGGGCCTGGAACAGCGGTGACGCCGCGGTGAAGACCGGGATGGCGGGGAGGCGCGGGGCCACGGGGGTGGCGATCTCCTCCTCGGCCGCGCTGTCCGCGCTGTCCAGGATGTCGACACTGTCGACGCTGTCCGGGCTGTCAGGGCTGTCCGGACTCACGACGGGTTCGCCGGAGAGCGCGGCGCCGACGCGCAGCGCCAAGTCCTTGGCCACGCTGGATTGCGCGCCCCGGGCGGGTTCGCCCAGGACCTCCAGCGCGGCGAGCACCTCGCGGCTGCTGACGCCCAGCAGCTTGGCGAGGGCGTGCACGCGCACCTTGGCGGGCAGGTCGCCCAGCGCGGGTGTGGTGGCGGCCCCGCCGGTCTGACCGGCAGGGTTCGACATGTCCGACATGTAGCTCCTCCGCCCCCGGGCGCGCTCGGTGCGCGGCCGCTCAGGGGCCCTAGTTGTCCAATCCGCCGCGTGGGAGCGGCGGGAATCCTCGCCTCGCGCCGGACCACCCCGCAGGCACAGCGCCGGTGGCCACGACGTCAGGTCGTGCGACGACACCCCATCGGCGCTCCCACTCCCCGGTGCGCTATCCAGCCGCCGCAGCCCTGTCGGGGGCCAGCGGGTCGGACAGCGCGCCGGTGTCGTCCAGCCGCCCCTGCGCCAGTCGGGTCGCCTTCGCGGGCACCGGCTGGTCCAGAGCGGCGACGACACGAAGCGCGCTCAGTACGTCGTCGGGCCGAACGGCTGGTGTTGTCTGCCGTACGACCACGGTCAGTATCCCATACGGACCGCTCGGGGCGGGCATGTCGATGCCCACAGCCGTCGGCGCGTCGCGCAACGGGGCGACGTCGGCCCGGATCACCGCAGGTCGGACGTCGATCTCGCGGGTGCCGTCCTTGGTCTTGCGGGTCACCAGAACGTGCTCCTCGGCCATCAGCCGCTTCAGCGCGGCCTGGAGCGTGTCGACCGGCACCCCCGGCAGTTCGATGCTCCAGTGGGCGCCGTCGACCCGCTCGGCGAGCGACCCGGGGCCCGCGGTGACGACCTCCAGCACGTCCAGGCCGGGCGGCAGGGCGGTGTCCAGCGCGGTGGCCAGGGCGGCGGGGTCGACGGCGTCGACGAGCTGCACCTCGACGTACTCGGCCTCGCTGGCCACGCCGGTCGGCGCCGCCCCGATCCAGGAGATCTTCGGGTGCGGGCTGAAGCCCTGCGAGTACGCCATCGGCACGCCCGCGCGGCGCAGGGCGCGCTCGAAGGCGCGCGCGACGTCGCGGTGGGAGGTGAAGCGGAGCCTTCCTCTCTTGGCGTAGCGCACGCGCAGCTTCTGCACGGGCGCCGCGGAGGGGTTGGGCTGGTCCTTCCGGCTCAGGGGTTACTCCTAACGGTGGCATCCGTCTGCTCGTATTGAGCAGACTTGGTGTGTGGCACCGTACCGTCAGCGCTAAATGCGCCCGCGCGCTTGTTTCCCGAACGCGTCGTGGCTACCGTCCGCACCGAGTGGACAGCAGGCGCCGTGATAACCGGCGGACCCAGCTTTGGAGGTCGCCCGTGCCTCTGCTGCGCCGGACCTTGGCGGCAGCGGTCAGTGTCGCGGCCTTCGCGACCGTGCACGTCCCGCAAGCCCAGGCCACCGAACCGCGCACCGGCTGCGCCTCCCACGGCCCCGCCCTGCGCTACGTCGTGCTCTTCGACGCGGGCACGTCGACCGAGGACGCGCGGCTGGACACCACCGTCGCCTGCGGGTCGCTGACCGGCTACCACTCCCAGATCGCGGTCGGCGTCGCCGTCTCCACCGACCCCGGGTTCGCCGACCACCTCGGCCGCGACCGGGCGTTCAGCGCGGAGTCGGTCGTCGGCGGGGTCAAGCGCCCGCTGGAGCCGCTGTCGGTGGCAGGCGCGGTGTCCCCCGAGGACCGCACCGGCGAGCAGTGGAACCTGGCGATGGTCGGCGGTCCTGGCGAGGTCGGCGCGGATGTGCTGGTCGGGGTCCTGGACTCGGGCATCGACGCCGAGCACCCCGACCTCGCGGGCACGGTCGACCCCGCGGCCTCGGCGGGCTGTCTGACCGGCGTGGCCGACCCGCGTCCGGCGGCCTGGTCGCCGACGACGTCCTCGCACGGCACGCACGTCGCGGGCCTGATCGCCGCGGCCGACGACGGCAAGGGCGTCACCGGGGTGGCCCCCGGGGCGCGGCTGGCCTCGGTGAAGGTCGTCGACGACGCGGGGTACGTCCTGCCCGAGGCGGTGGTCTGCGGGCTGATGTGGGCCGCGGCCAAGGGCATGACCGTGACGAACAACTCCTATTTCGTCGACCCGTGGCTGCTGACCTGCGACCGCGACTCCGAGCACGTCGTCTACGAGGCGATCCGGCGCGCGGTGGACTACGCCTCGATCCAGGGCGTGCTGACGGTGGCGGCGGCGTCGAACAAGAACACCGACCTGGCCTCGCCGAGTGGGCAGGCGGCCGACAGCCGGGGCAGGCGGACGCTGGACAACAGTTGCAAGCTGCTGCCGGGCGGGCTGCGCGGCGTGGTCGCGGTCTCGGCCGTCGGACTCGATCAGGTGAAGGCCGGTTACAGCGCGTACGGCCTGGGTGTGGTGGATGTCACCGCGCCCGGTGGCGAGGGGCGCGACTGCGTCCTGTCGACGGTGCCCGGGGGCTACGGGACCGCGTGCGGCACATCGATGGCCACGCCGCACGCGACCGGGATCGCCGCGCTGCTGGCGGGCAGGCACCAGGGCGCGTCACCGCAGCGACTGTCGCGGCTGCTGACCGGCGGCGCCCGGTCACTGCCGTGTCCTGCCGACTACGACCTCGACGGCGCGCCGGGCCAGGACGCCTACTGCACCGGCTACGCCCGCTACAACAGCTTCTACGGGCACGGCCTGGTGACCGTGCCCGATCCCGCCCCGCTCAGCCCTTAGGTCAGCGCGGGGTTCTGCACGGGGGTGCCCTTGCCGACCGGGCTGATGGGCAGCAGGGTGCGGCCGGTGGGGCCGATCTCGATGTCGGTGCCCATGGCCGGGCAGACGCCGCAGTCGAAGCACGGCGTCCAGCGGCAGTCGTCCTGCTCGCGCTCGTCCAGGGCGTCCTGCCAGTCGTCCCAGAGCCACTGCTTGTCCAGGCCGGAGTCCAGGTGGTCCCAGGGCAGGACCTCGTCCTCGGTGCGGTCGCGGGTGGTGAACCAGTCCAGGGAGACGCCCAGCGGCGGCAGCTCGGCCTCGCAGGCGGCGACCCAGCGCTCGTAGGAGAAGTGCTCGCTCCAGCCGTCGAAGCGCCCGCCCGCGCGCCAGACGTGCTCGATGACGCGGCCGACGCGGCGGTCGCCCCGGGAGAGCAGTCCTTCGATGTGGCTGGGCCTGCCGTCGTGGTAGCGCATACCGATGCTGCGGCCCAGGCGGCGGTCGGAGTTGATCGCCTCGCGGAGCTTGCGCAGGCGCGAGTCCACTGTGTCCGGGTCGGTCTGCGCGGCCCACTGGAACGGGGTGTGCGGCTTGGGGACGAACCCGCCGATGGAGATGGTGCAGCGGATGTCCTTGTGGCCGCTGGCCTCCCGGCCCGCGCGGATGACGTTGCGGGCCATCTCGGCGATCTGCAGGACGTCGTCGTCGGTCTCGGTGGGCAGCCCGCACATGAAGTACAACTTCACCTGGCGCCAGCCGTTGGCGTAGGCGGTGCCGACGGTCTTGATGAGGTCTTCCTCGGACACCATCTTGTTGATGACGCGGCGGATGCGCTCGCTGCCGCCCTCGGGGGCGAAGGTCAGCCCGGAGCGGCGGCCGTTGCGGGAGAGCTCGTTGGCCAGGTCGATGTTGAACGCGTCGACGCGGGTGCTCGGCAGCGACAGGCCGGTGTTGGTGCCGGTGTAGCGGTCGGCGAGCTGACGGGTGATCTCGCCGATCTCGGAGTGGTCGGCGCTGGAGAGCGACAGCAGGCCGACTTCCTCGAACCCGCTGGCCGCCAGGCCCTTCTGGACCATCGCGCCGATGCCCTCGATGCTGCGCTCGCGCACCGGACGGGTGATCATGCCCGCCTGGCAGAAGCGGCAGCCCCGGGTGCAGCCCCGGAAGATCTCCACGCTCATCCGCTCGTGCACGGACTCGGCGAGCGGGACCAGCGGCTGCTTGGGGTAGGGCCAGGCGTCGAGGTCCATCGTGGTGCGCTTGGCGACGACCTGGGGGACGCGCTCGCGGTTGGGGGTCGTGCTCTGGATGCGGCCGTCGGGGGCGTAGGCGACGTCGTAGAAGCGCGGGATGTAGACCGAGCCGGTCTCGGCCAGGCGGGTCAGCACCTCGTCGCGGCCGCCGGGGCGGCCCGCGGCCTTCCAGGCGCGGACGATGTCGGTGATCTCGCCGACGGACTCCTCGCCGTCGCCGAGCACGGCGGCGTCGATGAAGTCGGAGATCGGCTCCGGGTTGAACGCGGCGTGGCCGCCCGCGAGGACGATCGGGTCGTCCTCGGTGCGGTCCTTCGCGTGCAGGGGGATGTCGGCGAGGTCGAGGGCGTTGAGGAGGTTCGTGTAGCCCAGCTCGGTGGAGAAGCTGACCCCGAAGACGTCGAACGCCTTCACCGGGCGGTGGCCGTCGACGGTGAACTGGGGGACGCCGTGCTCCCGCATGAGCGCTTCGAGGTCCGACCAGACGGCGTAGGTCCGCTCGGCCAGCACGTCGGGGATCTCGTTGAGCACCTCGTAGAGGATCATGACGCCCTGGTTGGGCAGTCCGACCTCGTAGGCGTCGGGGTACATCAGCGCCCAGCGGACCGCGGCCTGGTCCCACGGCTTGACGGTGGCGTTCAGCTCACCACCGACGTATTGGACCGGCTTGGACACCCTGGGCAGCAAGGGCTCCAACTGGGGGAAGACGGACTCGACGCTCACGGTGGACCAGGGTAACCCGCTCCTCAGGAGAGCAGGAGTTTGCCCAGCCTGCGCGAGGCCACGACGGTGCCGACGGCGATCATGACGAGGAAGTAGGACAGGTGCCCGAGCATGGTCAGGTCGACGAAGCCGCTGGAGAGGCCGCGCATGATCTCGATGGCGTGGTACAGCGGGGAGAACTTGACGACGGTCTGGAGCCAGTCGGGGTAGACGGTGATCGGGAAGAACGTCGTGGAGAACAGGAACATCGGCAGCAGGGCGAGTTGGACCAGGTCGAAGTCCTGCCACGAGCGCATGAACGTCGTGCAGGCCATCCCGACGGCGGCGAAGGCGAAGGCGATCAGCACCGCGGCGGGCAGGGCCAGCAGGGCCCACGCCGAGGTCAGCAGGCCCATGCCGAGCATGACGGCCAGGAAGCCGCCCGCGTAGAGGGCGCCGCGGATCAGGGCCCAGCCGATCTCGCCCATGGCCACGTCCAGCGGCCCCAGGGGGGTGGCCAGCATGGCGTCGTAGAGCTTGGCGTACTTGAACTTGAAGAAGATGTTGAACGTGGCGTCGTAGACCGCGCCGTTCATGGCGGCGGCGGCGAGCAGGGCGGGGGCGACGAAGGCGACGTAGCTCATCGGCTCGCCGGTGGGGCCGGTGACCACGCCGACCAGGCGGCCGAAGCCGTAGCCGAGGCCGAAGAGGTAGAACAGCGGCTCGAAGAAGCCCGAGGCGATGGCCAGCCACGCCCGGCGCTGCACCAGCACCGAGCGCTCGATGAGCACCCGGGCGCGGCCCGCGTACAGGCCGGTGGGCAGCACCCTCAGCAGGATGCCGACGCGGGCGGGGGCGTCCCGCGGCTCGGTGGCGCGGACCGTGGTGTCTGAGGACATCTAGACCGCCAACCTCCGGGTGAAGAACCGCACGCACAGGTACGCGCCGACACCGAACATCGCGAGCAGGACGGCGAGGTGGCCCAGCACGGCGGGCAGGGCGATGCCGCCGAAGGCCAGCCCGCGCGCGAGCTCCGTGCCGTGCCACAGCGGCGTCAGCCAGACCAGCGGCTGGACCCACTCCGGCAGCTGCGAGACGGGGAAGAACGTGCCCGCGAACATCGTCATCGGCATCACGATGAACCGGAAGATGGCGTTGAACTGCTGGCCCTCGGTCTCGATCGTCGCCGAGTACGCCACGACCGGGGCGGACAGGGCCAAACCGGTCAGCACCGCCACCGGCAGTGCCAGCAGGGCCGCGGCGCTGGTCAGCGCCCCCAGCAGGGCCGCCACCACCAGGAACACGACCCCGGAGGCGGCCAGTCGTAAGCCGACCCAGGCGAGCTGGGCGGCGACGAGCTCGCGCGGGCCGATCGGTGTCGAGGTGACGGCGATGTAGTTGCGCTGCCACTTGAACGCCGAGAGCACCGGGTAGGTCGACTCGAACGCGGCGGTCTGCATCGCGGCGGCGGCCAGCAGCGCGGGCGCCAGGTACTGCACGTACGGCAGGCCCAGCGTGGCCTCGCTCGGCTGGACCTGTGAGCCGAAGCCCAGGCCCAGCGCGATCAGGAACAGCACCGGCTGCAGGATGCTGGAGACCGCAGAGGAGCGCCAGTTGCGCTTGTACCAGGTCCAGAACGCCTCCAGGACGAGCAGGACCGCGCGCGCCGGGGTCACGACCCGGCCTTGGGACACCCGCTGCGCCATCAGTCCACCAGCGTCCGGCCGGTGAGGCGGAGGAAGACGTCCTCCAGGGAGCTGCGGCGCACCAGGCTCGACACCGGCCGCACGCCGCGGGCGTGGGCGGCGTTGAGGGCGGCCTCGCCGTCGGCGGTGTAGAGCAGGAGCCGGTCGGGCAGGACCTCGACGCGCTCGGCGAGGTCGGCCACGTCGGGCTCGGCGTCGGCCTGGTGGCCGGGGGCGAAGCGCAGCTCCAGGACCTCGCGGGTGGCGTACTGGGCGATCAGCGCGCTCGGGCTGCCCTCGGCGACGATGCGGCCGCCGTCCATGACCACGAGCCGGTCGCAGAGCTGCTCGGCCTCGTCCATGTAGTGCGTGGTGATGATGAGGGTGACGCCCTCCTGCTTGAGCCGGAACAGCCGGTCCCACAGCAGGTGGCGGGCCTGCGGGTCCAGGCCGGTGGTGGGCTCGTCGAGCAGCAGCAGCTCGGGGTCGTTGATCAGCGCGCGGGCGATGGTCAGGCGCCGCTTCATGCCGCCGGAGAGCGGCTCGACCTCGGCGTCGGCGCGCTCGGTGAGCTGGGCGAAGTCGAGCAGCTCGACGGCCTTCTTGCGCACGTGCGCCCGGGACAGCCCGAAGTAGCGGCCGTAGATGTGCAGGTTCTGCCGGACGGTCAGCTCGTTGTCGAGGTTGTCCAGCTGCGGGACGACGCCCAGGCGGGCGCGGATCTGCGGCCCCTCGCGCCCGGGGTCCATGCCCAGGACGGACAGCTCGCCGCCGGTGCGCGGCGACACGCAGGCGATCATCCGCATCGTGGAGGACTTGCCCGCGCCGTTTGGCCCCAGGAAACCGAACGCCTCCCCCGGCTCGACCCGCAGATCGATGCCCTTGACCGCCTCGAAATCCCCGAAGCGCTTGGTCAGGCTCCTCGCCCGGACCAGCGCACCCTCGTCGTCCACCACGACGGGGACCTTAGACGGGAGCACTGACAATCCCCACCCGGTTTCGGGCGGGCCGGCTGGGCGGCCCGCCCGGTCGGCTCACAGGTCGGAGAACCAGATCTTGATCTCGCGCTCGGCGGACTCGGGGGAGTCCGAGCCGTGCACGAGGTTGTACTGGACCTCCAGGCCGAAGTCGCCGCGGATGGTGCCCGGCGTGGCCTTCTCCACCGGGTCGGTCCCCCCGGCGAGCTGGCGGAACGCGGCGACCGCGCGCGGCCCCTCGACCACGGCGGCGAGCACCGGGCCGGAGGTGATGAAGTCGAGCAGGTCACCGAAGAAGCTCCGCTCGGCGTGCTCGGCGTAGTGCTGCTCGGCGACCGAGCGGTCGACGGTCCGCAGCTCCAGCGCGACGAGCTTGAGACCCTTGCGCTCGATACGGGAGATGACCTCGCCGACCAGCCCACGGCTCACACCGTCGGGCTTGACCAGGACCAGGGTGCGCTCACTCACGGCTTTCGGTACTCCTTCACACGACACGAATACGCCCCGCACGGACGTGTGAGCAGGGTAACCCGCTCCGGTGGCGCGCCGTGCCCCGCTCCCTGGACTGCGACGCGACCCTGTGCTGACGCTGACCCAGCCCGACCGTTGGGCCAAACGAGTGGTCATGGTGGTGTCGGTGACACATCCGCGCCAGGTCTGCGAAACGCCTCCCAAGTGGAAGATTGCCTGGAGAGGTCGGTATGGGTGCTGGATACGCCGTGGTCGATGTGGAGACGACCGGGTTGTCGCCGGGGTGGCATCACCGGGTCGTCGAGGTCGCGGTGGTGCGGCTCGACGAGTGGGGGCGGGTGACGGACGAGTGGTGCACGCTGGTCAACCCGCAGCGGGACCTCGGGCCGCAGCACATCCACGGTGTGCGGGCGGCGGACGCGCGGATGGCGCCGGTGTTCGCCGACATCGCCGGTGAGGTGGCCCGGTTGCTGGGTGGGCGGGTGCTCGTCGGGCACAACGTGTCCTTTGACGCGCGGTTCCTCCAAGCCGAGTACGCGCGGCTGGGTGTGGACCTGCTGTTCGCCGACGTGCCCTCGCTGTGCACGATGCGGTTGGCCGACCAGTTCCTCGACACCCCGGCGCGGACGTTGGCGGCGTGTTGCGCGGCGGCGGGGGTCGAGGTGGGCGCCGCGCACTCGGCGCTGCACGACGCCCGCGCGGCGGCGGGGTTGCTGGGGTCGTACCTGGAGCGCGCCGGGGTCCCGGCGCCGTGGGACGACGTGGTCCGGGGCGCGCGTGACTGGCCGTGGCCGCGCCTGCCGTGCGGCGAGGTCCAGCCGGTGGGGCGGGGGCAGGCGTTCCAGGAGGACCGGCACTTCCTGGCCAGGCTGGCCGACCTCCTGCCGCGCGTGACCCAGCCGCCGCGGGCCGACGAGTACCTGGCGGTCCTGGACCGGGCCCTGATGGACCGGCACGTGTCGGCAGGCGAGCAGGACGAGCTGCTGGAGACCGCGCGGAGCCTGGGGCTCGGCCTGCCCGAGGTGCTGGCCCTGCACCGGGGCTACCTCGCCGAGCTGGGCAAGGCCGCGTGGGCCGACCGCGTGGTCACCGACGAGGAGGCCGCCGACCTGCGGCACGTGGCGGCACTGCTGGGACTGGGCGGGGAGGACGTCGTCCAGGCGCTGGCCCCGGAGCCCCACGTGCGGCTCACGGCCGGGGACGCGGTGGTGTTCACCGGGCAGACGCGGGAGCCTCGGGAGGTGTGGGAGCAGCGGGCCACGGCGGCCGGCCTCGTCGTCGGACCGGGCGTGTCGAAGAAGAAGACCCGCCTGGTGGTCGCCTCCGACCCGGACACGATGTCGGGCAAGGCGGCGAAGGCGCGGACCTTCGGCATCCCCATCGTCTCGGAGGACTCGTTCGCGGGGATGCTCGCCGGACTCCGGACGGGGCAATAGGTTCCCGTCGACCAGTTCCCTGGGGCAGACCTGATCGGTTGCCGCGCGGCCTTCCGGTTCGGCGGGAGCGCGGGAGATCGCCGATGGGTGGTCGGCGATCTCCTAATTTCTCGCGCGAGCGCGGGCGGGCGGGTGCGGGCGCAGGTGTGGGCGGGCGGGTGTGGGCGCAGGTGTGGGCGGGCGGGAGTCGGTGGAGCTGATCGGCGGGGCGGGAAGATCGGCCGATTGGCCGATGCTGTCCGGCCTCTGGACCGATCCGGGGCGGGTCGGGGCGGTGCGAATCTGGCTGAGGCGTCACCGGGCATGGTGTCCGGCCTCCACACCTGGCCTCGCGGCCCGGAGGTGAGAACCCGGCGACGCCGACAGACGCGGGTGACGGGCACTCGCGCTGGGGAGTCGGATGGGGACGACATGATGGTCAGCCTGGAGTCGCTGTTGGCGGTGGCGTCCAGCGTGCTGCGCAACCCTTTGATCCTGACCGGGGTCATGGTGGGGATGGTGGTCGCGGGGGCCGCGGGGTGGTGGACGGCCGGACGGTTGGGATGGCGGCGGGGGCCGTCGTTGGCGGCCGGGGTGTCGCTGGGTGTGGCGCTGGGGGTGACGATGTCGCGCACGGTCCCGAACCACTCGTCGATGGCCGGTGTCTCCGTGGACCAGCCGCTCTGCCACGTCAACGGGCTGTCACTGGTCGGGGCCAACGAGGTGCTGAACGTCCTGCTGTTCATGCCCCTGGTGGTGTTCGGGGTGTTAGCGGTGCGGCGGGTGTGGCCGGTGCTGGGTGCGACGGTGGCGCTGATCGCGGCAATCGAGCTGTTGCAGCCAATCACCGGCCGCGGGATCTGCGAGACGCAGGACTTCCTCAACAACACGCTGGGGGCGGCGGTGGCCGCGGCGGCGGCGGGTGCGGTGCTGGCGCTGCGCCGATCGCGGGTGGACGCCTGATGCCGCACGGGACTCAGCGGGCACCCTCGCGAAGTCCCGCTGTGCCGACGGGGTCAGCCGTCGGCACAGCGAGGACAGCCGTCTTCTCCATACCCAGCACCGTCCCGCCCGCCAAGGTGCTCGTCCTCGGCATGGTGAGGGCGCCGCTAGGCGGGGTTCAGGGTCTTCGACCAGAGGGCCGCGCCTTGGCCGTCTCGCAAGTGGACGGTCAGGCTTCCGGTGCGGCCGTTGATGTCGACCTCGCCGAAGTGTTGGAAGCCCTCAAGGGGAGAGAGGTTCGCGCGCGGAGGGGCGTGGACGTAGACCGCTTCCGGGCCGAAGGTCGGGTCCAGGGTGTTCGGGCCGAAGGCGCCCGCGTGCAGGGGGCCGGAGACGAACTCCCAGAACGGGTCGAAGTCGGCCACGGCGGCGCGGTCCGGGGAGTAGTGGTGGGCGGCGGTGTAGTGGACGTCCGCGGTCAGCCAGACGACGTTGCGGACGCGGCGGCGGGCCAGGGTGCGCAGGACGCCCGCCAGTTCGTGCTCGCGGCCACCGGGGGCACCGGGGAGGCCGTTGGCGACGCCTTCGATGTCGGCGCCGTCGGGGACGGTCAGGCCGATCGGGAGGTCGGCGGCGATGACCTTCCAGGTGGCGCGGCTGCGGCTGAGGCCGTCGACCAGCCAGCGGGCCTGGCGCTCGCCGAGGACCACGCCCCGGCCGTCGCGGGGAGCGGTGTTGGCGTCCTTGTAGGAGCGCATGTCCAGCACGAACACCTCAAGGTGGCGGCCGTAGGTGAAGCTGCGGTAGACGCGGCCGTCGACGGCGCGGCGGGCGTCGATGGGCTGCCACTCGTGGAAAGCCTGGAAGGCGCGGGCGGCGAGGACGTCCACGCGCTTCTCGGTGTACTGGGGCAGGGTCAGGATCTCCCCGGGGTACCAGTTGTTGACCACCTCGTGGTCGTCCCATTGCACGACGCTGGGGACGCGGGCGGCGAAGGCGCGGACGTTGTCGTCGAGCAGGTTGTAGGCGAACTGGCCGCGGTACTCGTCCAGGGTTTCGGCGACCTTGGACTTCGCCGGGGTGACGAGGTTCCGCCAGACCCGGCCGTCGGGCAGGGTGACGGTCTCCTGGAGGGGGTTGTCGGCGTAGACCGTGTCGCCGCTGTTGATGAAGAAGTCCGGGCGGCGCGCCAGCATCGCGCGGTAGGCGGTCATGCCGCCGGTGTCCGGGTTGATGCCCCAGCCCTGCCCGGCGACGTCACCCGACCAGGTGAAGCGCACGTCGGCGGGGCCGACCGGGGCGGTGCGGAAGGAGCCGGTCAGGGGCTCGCTCGACGCGCGGCCGTCGTCGGCGGTGACGCGGTAGTGCACCTCGCGGCCGGGCGGCAGGTGGTCCAGGCGCAGCTTGCCGGTGCCGTCGGTGGCCGGGGTCAGCTCCGGGCCGCGCAGCACGCGGGCGTCGCGGAAGGACGGGTCGCGGGCGATCTCGACCAGCATCCGGGCCGGGCGGTCGGCGCGGGTCCAGAGGACGGCGCCGTGGGCGGTCACGTCGCCCGTCTGCACGCCGTGGGTGAGGACGGGGCGGGAGCGGCGCGCCAAGGCCACTCCGGGCAGGGCCACGCCCACTGCGGCGCTGATGCCGCCCGCGCGCAGCAGGGTCCGGCGGGTCAGGTTGGTCATGGGGTGGTTGTAATCGCGGCGGGCGGCGCTGGGGTCAACCCGAGTTGGCCGGGGGATGACGGTTCAGCGCAGGACGGTCCAGCGCAGGACGATTCAGCGCGGGACAGTCCAGCGCAGGACGGTTCAGCGCAGGACGGTTCAGCGCAGGACGATCTGGGTCTGGGTGGTCTGGGCGACGCGCTTGCCGTCGGCGTGCAGGTCGGTCTGCACGACGATGGTGGTGGAGCCGATGTGCAGGGGTCGGGCGATCGCCTCGACGTCGCTGGTGACGGCGCGGAAGATGTTGGTCTTGGTCTCGATGGTGGAGGTGCCCTTGGCGCCGTGCGGGAGGTTGAGGAAGGCGCAGACGGCGCCCGCGCTGTCGGCGAGGGTGATGAGGGCGCCGCCGTGCAGGACGCCGCCGACGGTGCAGCGGTCGTCCTGCCACGGCAGGGTGGCGCGTACTTCCTCCGGAGATGCCGAGGTGATCCGGACGCCGGTGGCGACCGCGAAGGGCATGGACTCCGTCAGCTGCTCAGAGGTGTACATGGCCCCGCACGTTAGCCGGTCTTGGGCTGGTTGAAGCGGATCATGTTTCCCGCGGGGTCGCGGAAGGCGCAGTCGCGGACGCCGTAGGGCTGGTCGATGGGCTCCTGCAGGACCTCGGCACCGCTGGCCTGGACGCGTTCGAAGGTGGCGTCGACGTCGTCGGTGGTGAACAGGACCGCGCGCAGCATCCCCTTGGCGAGCAGGTCGGTGACGGCCTGCACGTCGGCCGGGGAGGCGTTGGGGTCGCCGGTCGGCGACTCCAGGACGATCTCGATCTCCGGCTGCGACGGCGGGGTCAGGCTGACCCAGCGCATCCCCTCGAACTCGACGTTGTTCTTGATCTGGAGGCCGAGGACCCCGTTGTAGAAGGCGATGGCCTTGTCGTGGTCGTCGACGACGATGAAGCAGTGTGAAAGCCTGATGTCCATATGGGAGACGCTACGACCTGCGAGTTTGGCGTGCTTCTCGATTCCTGACCGGTCTGGTGAACAGCTTGGCGTAGCAGGCGGGGATCTCCGCGCCGAGGTCGTGGGCGCGGGCGCGGTAGGCGCTGGGCGTCTCGCCGACGAGTTCGGTGAAGCGGGTGCTGAAGGAGCCGAGGGAGGAACAGCCGACGGCCATGCAGACCTCGGTGACGGACATGTCGCCGCGCCGCAGCAGTGCCTTGGCCCGCTCGATGCGGCGGGTCATGAGGTAGGCGTGGGGCGTCTCCCCGAAGGCGGCGCGGAAGCTGCGGGAGAAGTGCCCTGCGGACATGTGCACGGCGCCTGCCAGCGCGGTGACGTCGAGGGGCTGTGCGTAGTCGCGGTCCATCGTGTCCCGGGCGCGGCGCAGGCGGGCGAGGTCCTCGGGGGTCACGCGGCCGACCCTACGTCTGCTGCTGGCCCGGCAGCCTGCCGTCGGACATGCGTTTGAGCACGTCCTGGCGCATCCAGGTCATCCAGCCCCAGGCGAGGCTGAAGAGGACGCCGACGACACCCAGGGAGGGGGTGATGAAGAAGCCGAGCAGGAGGAGGCCCTGCATGCCCAGGGCCGCGCCCAGGGCCCACGGCCTGCTGACGAACCCGCACAGCAGGACCATCGCCATCGCCAGGACGCCGACGGTCCAGACCGCGCCTGAGGTGATGTCCTCGCGTTTGGCCAGGAGCAGGACGGCCAGGAGCAGGACGATGGCCTCCAGCACGAGCATCGCGGACATCACGCCGCGGAAGCCCTTCATCGGGTCTTTCACACCGGCTCCTTGCCGAACAGCGTGCGGGCCTCGCCCGCGGTGACGACCGAGCCGGTGATGACCACGCCGCCGCCGGAGACCGGCTGGCCGGGGTCGTCGGTCTCCTCGGCGAGGCCGACGGCGGTCTCCAGGGCGTCGTCCAGGCGGGGGGCGACGGTGACGCGCTCGTCGCCGAAGATGTCGACGGCCAGGCCGCCGAGCAGGTCGGGGTCCATCGCGCGCGGCGAGTTGTTGGTGGTGACGATCAGGTCGGTGAAGACCGGCTCCAGGGCGGTGAGGATGCCCGCGACGTCCTTGTCCGCCATCACGCCGACCACGCCGACCAGCCTGCGGAAGTCGAACTCGGCGTCCAGGGCGGCGGCGAGGGCGGCGGCGCCGTGCGGGTTGTGGGCGGCGTCGATGAAGACGGTGGGGGCGGTGCGCATCCGCTCGAGGCGGCCGGGGACGACGAGGGAGGCGAACGCCTCGCGGACGGCCTCGACGTTGAGCTGGCGGTCGGCGCCCGCGCCGAAGAACGCCTCGACGGCGGCGAGCGCGCGGGCGGCGTTGTCGGCCTGGTGGGCGCCGTGCAGGGGGAGGAAGATCTCGTCGTAGAGGCCGGCGAGGCCCTGGATGGAGATCATCTGGCCGCCGACGGCGACGTCGCGGTGGTGCACGCCGAACTCCAGGCCCTGGCGGGCGACGGTGGCGTCGACCTCGGCGCAGCGCTCCAGCAGCACGCGGGCCACGCCCGGGTCCTGCTCGGCCAGCACGGCCACCGATCCGGACTTGATGATCCCGGCCTTCTCCCTGGCGATGCCCAGCAGGTCGGGGCCCAGGTACTCGACGTGGTCGATGCCGACGGGGCCGACGACGGACACGCGGGGGGTGATGATCGAGGTGGCGTCCCACGAGCCGCCCAGGCCGGTCTCGACCACGGCGGCGTCGACCGGGGCGTCGGCGAAGGCGGCGTAGGCCATCGCGGTCAGCACCTCGAACTTCGTCAGCCGCACGTCGGACTGGGCGTCGACCATGGCCAGGAACGGCTCGACGTCGCGGTAGACCTCGACGTAGCGGGCCGGGTCGATCGGCGCGCCGTCGACCCCGATGCGCTCGGTGACGAGCTGCAGGTGCGGGCTGGTGAACCGACCGGTGCGCAGGCCGAGGCGGGTGAGCAGGGCGTCGATCATCCGGGTGGTGGACGACTTGCCGTTGGTGCCCGCGATCTGGATGGCCGGGTAGGTGTGCTGGGGGTCGCCGAGCAGGTGCGCCAGCGCGGTGATCCTGGTCAGCGACGGCTCGATCTTGCTCTCCGGCCAGCGGGTGTCCAGTTCGGACTCGACCTGGACCAGTTCGGCCAGGACATCGGAATCCGCAGTGGGCACGCTTGCTCCTCATGCACGTCGAGAGTGACCGGGTAAGTCTACTCGGGTGACCGTTATCACCCGGTTGGCCCCGCGCACGGCACCGCCCAGCCGACCTTGGGCGAGCCCGATCCGCCTTAAGGCTTCATCACCCACTAGAAGCACGAAGCCCATTCACTTCGAACGGAGCAGGCATTCGTGGTCAATCCTTTGTTATCCTGGTCATCCCGATTCTCCAGCCTTAGGGGGCCACCATGCGAAGAGCCTGGGAAGCAGATCCCACCGCGTCGTTCGCACGCAGGCTTGGCAGTCGGCGGAAGAACTGGACAGGACCAGCGGCCGCACAGGATGCCCGGATATCTGGGAACTCGACAACGGCGACGTCGTGGTGATCGGCCGAGATCTCACCGCATCGTATGAATCTCGACTCCCCGATGGGGTCACCATCGCCGACGATGAACGACTGGTCGTCATTCCCCATGCCACCATTGTCGCGGCCAAAGCGGACATCCCTGATGCTTGACCGGGCGCCGGGCAGCGCGGGCGCGCGCCTCGATGTCCACGCTTACCAGGAAGACTACGAACGGCGGTTCGACGTCTCCGACGGGCACGCGTCGTGGAAACTCGAGCGGGGGCAGGAATTCCGGGAGCCGGGGTATCCCAGTTGGGAGGCATTCGCCAGCGGCGACTGGGCCGAATCGCTCCGGCTGATCGAGGCCGAGCGGCCCGAACTCGTCGAACTGTCCCGGGAATCGAGTCGACGCGGTATCGATTTGTTCCGCGTGCGCGTTGTCGAGCAGCCGATCACGCTCTACCTGCATTGGGAGCTACGCCTGTTGAAGGTGCGTGCCGAATGCGGTGAGCTGATCCGGGTCGTCACCGGAGACCAAGTCCGGCCATTCGAGCAGGCCACTCCGCTGCCCGAGGTGCTGACCGTGGGAGACGACACCGTGTACGAGATCATTTACGACGCCGATGGGGTGCTCACCGGAGCGGTCCGATTCTCCGATGCCCGAACCGCGGCGAATTACGTGTCGTTCATCGAGGAACTCTATGCCGGGGGCGAGGAGCTGGCGTCGTTCTTCCAGCGCGAGGTCGCTCCGCTGAGACTGCCCCACGCCGGGTGACGCGTGCCCTCAGAGGACCGTCGACGCCCACCCGGAGACGAGACGCGGTCGAAGGTCTCGGGATCGGCGGCGGACGTGGTCCAGGCCAGGGACGTTCACGGTGGCGTGCACTTCCACGGTCCCGGGCCGTTGCCGGGCCGGGTGCCACCAAGGCAGTTGCCCGCGGACATCCGCTCGTTCGTGAACCGCTCGGACGAACTCGGCCGCCTCGACCGGGTGCTCGCCGGGGACGCCTCGGAACCGATGGTGGTCGCCGTGACCGTCATCGCGGGCACCGCCGGGGTCGGCAAGACCTCGCTCGCACTGCATTGGGCACACCAGGTGAGCGACCGGTTCCCGGACGGCCAGCTCTACGCCAATCTCCGCGGTTACGACCCCGGTCCGCGCGCCAGCCCTGACCAAGTGCTCGACAGCTTCCTGCGCGCGCTCGGCGTGCCCGCGGCCGAGCTGCCCGCCGACCTCGACGACCGCGCCGCGCTCTACCGGTCCCTGCTCGCCGGTCGGCGGACGCTGATCATCCTGGACAACGCGGCCACCGTCGGACAGGTGCGACCGCTGTTGCCGGGCACCGCGGGCTGCCTGGTGCTGGTGACCAGCCGGAGCCATCTCTCCGGCCTGGTGTTCCGGGAGGGCGCGCACCGGGTGTCCCTCGGCGTGCTGACCGAGGCCGAGGCGATGTCCCTGCTGCGCACTGTGATCGCGGATTACCGCGCTGACGCCGAGTCCGGTGAGCTGGCCGAACTGGCCCGGCTCTGCGCCCGCCTGCCATTGGCGCTGCGGGTCGCCGCCGGGCGGGCGGTCCGGCGGCCGAGGACACCGATGGCGGAGCTGATCGAGGACCTGCGCGGCGAATCGGGTCTGTGGGACGCGCTGTCCACCGACGACGAGGACGAGGCCGACGCGGTCCGCAGCGTGTTCGCCTGGTCCTACCGCGCCTTGCCGGAGGACGCCGCCCGTTCCGGCTCCTGGGCATCCACCCGGCGCCGGAGTTCAGCGCCGCGTCGGTCGCGGCGTTGGCGGACATCTCCCCCGCCGACGCGCGTCAGCGGCTGGAGGTGCTTGTCGACGCCCACCTGGTCGAACCCGTCACGCATGACCGCTATCAGTTCCACGACCTGCTCCGCAGCTACGCGACCCAGCAGGCACGGGCCGAGGAGCCTGAGGACGCGCGCACAGCCACCCTCGAACGGGTGCTGCGGTGGTACCTGCACACCGCCGAGCGGTTGCGCGCGGCGGTGTGTCCCCGGGAGGCCCGCGTCGTGGCGGAGGAGGTGACGGTGCCGCCGTTCTCCGGTCCCGATCAAGCCCGGCAGTGGTACGAGACGGAACGCCTCGGTCTCGTCGCGGCGGTCCAGGCGGCGGCGGACGCCGGGCTCCACCGCATCGCCTGGCAGCTCCCCGTGACCCTGCGCGGGGTCTACATGGCCGCGAACCCGTTCCGCGAGTGGATCGGCACCGGGGAGATCGGCTTGGCGGCGGCCCGGGTGCTGCGGGACAAGGCGGCCGAGGTCGAGCTGCTCGACAGCCTCGCCATGGCCCACACCCAATCGCACCGCCTCACCGAGGCCGCCGAGCACCACTCGGCCGCGTTGGCGCTGCGCCGGGAACTGGGTGACCGGCTCGGCGAAGCGATCGCGCTCAACGGGATCGGGCTCCTGCACCTGCGCAGGCGGTCGCTCAACCAGGCAAGCTCCGCGTTTCACGACGCGCTGGGCATTGTGCGGCAGCTGGAGGACGACTACTGGCGCGCGCTGGTCCTCGGGAACCTCGCCGAGACCCACATCGAGCTGACCGAGCACAGCGTGGCCGGGGAACTGCTGGCCGAGGCCCTGGAGATCTTCCGCCGGGAACCCGACCAGGCGGGCGAGGGCAACGCGCTGTACCTGACCAGCAAGGTGGAACGCGAGCTCGGACGCGGCGACCGGGCCGCGCTGGCTGTCGAACGAGCGCTCGCGCTGGCCAGATCCAACGGCGATGCGATGGCTGAGGCGCCCTGGTCGCTGGAGCACTGCAGGGTGCTGCGCGCGTCCGGCCGAGGCGCGGACGCGCTCGTGTCAGCCAGCGCGCGGCCGTGATCCAGCGACGGCTCGGCGACCGCAGTCGAGAGGCCCAGGCACTGGACGAGGCAGGCGAGACCTATCGCGAACTCGGCCAGCCCGATGAGGCGGCGAAGTTCCACCGGCGGGCGGTCACGACCCATCGGGACCTGGGCGACCGGTGGCGGCTCGGGCTCTCGCTCGTTCACCTGTCGCTGGCGCTGGCTGAGATCGGAGAGACGACCGAGTCCCAGCGGCATGCCGCCGAGGCCCGGGAAGTACTGGGCGACTTTGACGATCCCCACGCGGCCGAGCTGCGGGCTCGACTGGGATGAGTCAGAGGGCGCGGAGGGCGTGGGCGAAGGCGGCGGGCGGGAAGGTGAGGACGGGACCCGCCGGGTGCTTGGAGTCACGGACGGCGGTGATCTCAGGAGCGTGGGTGATCTCGACGCACTGAGCGTTGGTGCCGCTGCGGCTGGACTTACGCCACACGAAACCTACCTCTACGCAATCGGAGTTGGAGCCACTGCGACTGGACTTGCGCCACTGGATCGCGGAGAGGTCCATCGAACCCTCACTCTCGGTCGTGCTGCTGTGCGATGGTCGCAACGAGTTCCGCCGACTCGGCGGGGCTCAGTGCCAACTCTGACAGCCTATCTGCCTCGCGCCGGAAGAACTGCACCTGATCCGGTTCTTCCAGGAACAGGCCGGAAACTTTGTGCTCAAGGTGCACGACCGGCTTGTTGCCGTCGAAGTCCAACAGTGTGAACGACCCGTCCAGCCCGGGGTGCCCGTGAAGCGACCGGGGCAACACCCGGAGGCTGGCGTTCGGCCGCTCAATGGCCTCCAAGATGTGGCGCAACTGTCGGGCCATGACCTTCGGGCCGCCGAGCATTCGCCACAACACCGGTTCGTCGACAATGAACGACAGTGACGGCGGCTGCTCCTTGGTCAGGATGGACTGCCTGGCCAGCCGAGCCGCGACCCGGGCATCGATGTCACCGGACGGGATCTGGGCAGCTGTCATGACAGCGCGAACGTAGTCGCCGGTCTGAACGAGACCCGGAACGAGGAGTGGTTGAAAGGAGGTGACGCCTGTGGCCTCGCGTTCGAGGCGGATGAGGGTCTTGGACTCGTCCGAGAGGGCTCGCTGGCTCTCCCAGAATCCGAGATCGTCAGAGCGTTCAGCCATCCTGAGCAGGCGGTCACGCTCCTTGCCGATCACTCCGTAGACCACCAGCAGAGAAGCCAAGTCTGCCAGTCGGATGCCCTGGTTGCCGGTCTCCATCCTGGAGATCTTCGATGCCTGCCAGCCGAGTTGGTCGGCCACCTTCTGGCAGCTCATCCGCTTGGTCTTGCGCAGCAGCCGCAGTTCGCCTGCGAGACCACGACCCACAAGGGTCGCCTTCTTCAGAGTAGACACCCAGACCTCCAGCCTCGTGTTTCGTTCATCTTCCCCGAGATCATGCCAGTGCACATCACCCGATAGCGTCATTGTGTCGCTTCTCAAATCGATGCGAGAGTTTGCGAAGAATCGCAAAATTGCGGAGGCGGACATGAACGAGTGGCCAGCAGTCAGGTTCGGCGAGGACGGCACCTTGCAGCCGTTCACCGAGCCGGAGATCGACACGATGGTTCCCCTGATGGCCCAACACTTCGCGCCTCGGCGGTTCGCGTTGTGCGGTGTCGTCCGGGACCACGACGGCTCGCCCGTCGACCTCCAGGTCATCGCGTGGGGCATGCAGACCGGCCTGGAAGACGACAGCGTCACCGTCTTCGGCGTCCCCGACGAGTCCGGCCACACCGTCCGGGGCTCCTTCGGCTCCGCCGAACTGGCCGCCCGCGTCCTCGGCGGCCCCGACGACGTCCGCCTCAGCTGGGTCGACTCATGACTCCCAACCCGCGCCCTTGCCGCGACATAGGGAGGGGACCTCCGCTGACGGCTGGCGGTGGGCACACGGTGACGGACAGCCGGATCGGCGCCCCTTGAGCACGCCCTACGCGGGCAGGGCTGCCAGGCGGACCTTGATGCGGTCGATGTCCGCCGCCGCCGTGTCCCGGCGGGTGCGGACCTTGGCGACCACGTCGTCGGGGGCCTTGTCGGTGAACTTCGGGTTGGTGAGCTTGGCCTCGCACTGGGCGAGTTCCTTCTCCGCGACCGTCAGGTCCTTGGTCAGGCGCTTGCGCTCGGCGGCCACATCAACAGTGCCGGAGAGGTCCAGTTCGACCACGACCGGGCCGCCTGGCAGTGAGACCTCCAGGGACGCGCCTGCGGCGAAGTCGCCCGTGGGGGCCTGGAGGCGGGCCAGGGCGGTGATGGCCTGGGCGTGCGCGGTCAGGTCGGCGACGTCCACTCCGGACAGGCGGGCCGTGACCCGCTGGCCGGGCTTGACGCCCTGGTCCGCGCGGAAGCGGCGGATCTCGGTGACCAGTTTGCGGACGCCCTCGACCCGCGTCCGGGCGACCTCGTCGACCGACGCCCCGGAGGGCGTGGGCCACGCGGCGATGACGACGGACTCGCCGCCGGTGACGGCCTTCCACAGGACCTCGGTGACGAACGGGATCACCGGGTGCAGCAGGCGCAGCAGCACGTCCAGGACGTGGCCGAGGACCGCCCTGGTCGCATCCGCCCGCGCGCCGCCCTCGGCGATCTGGACCTTGGCCAGCTCGACGTACCAGTCGCAGAACTCGCCCCAGGTGAAGTGGTAGAGGGCGTCGCAGAGCTTGGCGAACTGGAAGCCGTCGAACAGCTCGTCCACATCGGACACCAGCGCGTCGAGGCCGTCAAGGACCCAGCGGTCGGCGTCGGTCAGCTCGGCCCGGTCGGGGACCGGGTTCGCGGTCGACGCGCCGTTCATCAGGGCGAAGCGGGTGGCGTTCCACAGCTTCGTGGTGAAGTTGCGCGAGCCCGACGCCCACTCCTCCGCCAGGGCGATGTCGCTGCCGGGGTTGGCGCCGCGCGCCAGGGTGAAGCGGCAGGCGTCGGCGCCGTAGCGGTCGAGCCACTCCAGCGGGTCGATCCCGTTGCCGCGCTGCTTGGACATCTTCTTGCCCTGCGCGTCGCGGATGAGGCCGTGCAGGTACACGTGGTCGAAGGGCTGGCTGCCGACCGCGTACAGGCCGAACATCATCATCCGGACGACCCAGAAGAACAGGATGTCGTAGCCGGTGGACAGGACGCTGGTCGGGTAGAACTTGGCCAGGTCCCTGGTCTGCTCGGGCCAGCCCAGCGTGGAGAACGGCCACAGCGCCGAGGAGAACCAGGTGTCGAGGACGTCGGGGTCCTGGGTCCAGCCCTCGCCGGCCGGTGGCTCCTCGTCGGGCCCGACGCACACGACCTTGTCGTTCGGGCCGTACCAGACCGGGATGCGGTGGCCCCACCACAGCTGGCGGCTGATGGTCCAGTCGTGCATGTTGTCGACCCAGTCGAAGTAGCGCTTGGCCAGCTCCGGCGGGTGGATCGCGGTGCGGCCGTCGCGCACGGCGTCACCGGCGGCGCGGGCCAGCGGCTCGACCTTGACCCACCACTGCAACGACAGGCGCGGCTCGACAACGGTGTCGCAGCGCGAGCAGTGCCCGACCGAGTGCAGGTAGGGCCGCTTCTCCTGGACGACCCGGCCCTCGGCGCGCAGGGCCGCGACCACGGCGGACCGGGCCTCGAACCGGTCGAGGCCCTGGAACGGACCGTGGACGGTGATCACGGCCGTCTCGTCCATGATCGTGATGTTGGGCAGGTCGTGGCGGCGGCCGATCTCGAAGTCGTTCGGGTCGTGCGCCGGGGTCACCTTGACCGCGCCCGTGCCGAAGTCCGGGTCGACGTGGGCGTCGGCCACGACCGGGATGCGGCGGCCGGTCAGCGGCAGCTCGACCTCGGTGCCGATCAGGTGCTGGTAGCGGGGGTCGTCGGGGTGCACGGCGACGGCGGTGTCGCCCAGCATCGTCTCCGCGCGCGTGGTGGCCACGACGATGGCGTTGTCGCCGTCGCCGTAGCGGATCGAGACCAGCTCGCCGTCGTCCTCGGAGTGGTCGACCTCGATGTCGGAGAGCGCGGTGCGGCAGCGCGGGCACCAGTTGATGATGCGCTCGGCGCGGTAGATCAGGCCGTCCTCGAACAGCTTCTTGAAGATGGTCTGCACGGCGCGGGAGAGGCCGTCGTCCATCGTGAAGCGCTCACGGGACCAGTCGACGCCGTCGCCGAGGCGGCGCATCTGGTCGAGGATCTTGCCGCCGGACTCGGCCTTCCACTCCCACACCCGCTCGACGAACCGCTCGCGGCCCAGGTCGTGGCGGGAGAGCCCCTCGCCCGCCAGCTTGCGCTCGACGACGTTCTGGGTGGCGATGCCCGCGTGGTCCATTCCCGGCAGCCACAGCGTCTCGTAGCCCTGCATACGCCGGCGCCTGGTGAGCGCGTCCATGACCGTGTGGTTGAGGGCGTGGCCCATGTGCAGGCTGCCGGTGACGTTCGGCGGCGGCAGGACGATGGTGAACGGCGGCTTGTCGCTGTCGGGGTCGGCGGTGAAGTAACCGGCGTCCACCCAGCCCTGGTACAGCGCCGCCTCTACCGTGGCAGGCTCCCATGCCTGCGGGAGGTCGGTGGTCTGCGGAGCTGAGGTCTCGGTCACGGTCGTTGAGTCTACGAAGGGCGGCGATCACCGGTCGAGGCGGGAGCGGCCTCGCCCACCTCACGAGAACTCACTGGACAGACAGCGCTACCGCCATTGGTGCGACACCGGCGTTCTCTTTCGGCTGAGGCCGAACGGCCCAACGCCGAATGCCGAACGGAAGCGGCGGTTTTCCGCCACCCGACCACGGCGACCGTTGGTCCGGGTTTGGCTGCCGTTCACCGCACGATCAACGGAGTCCCCCGAACGATCTGTTAACGCCGGGGTGGGCCGCATCGATGTCGAGTGCACCAGAGCAGACATTTTTCCGGCGGGTGGGCGTCAACCCGCCCGAACGCCCTTGGGGGGGCAGTGGACCATCGGGACTACGGCGATCACGCCGCGGTGCAGGACGCCGAGTGGCGTCGCCGCGTGCGGGAGTCAGCTCAGGCTGACGTGCGGGCGATGCTGCGCGCCACCCGCCGCCGCCGCGCCGAGCGGTGGCTGGTCACCGCCACCGTCCTGGTCGCCATCCTCGCCGTGCTGATGCTGCTGGTCGGCGTCGGCATGTTCGACCGCGCCCCGCGCGCCGCCGAGCCCGGCCCGACCGGGCCCAGCGGCGCGCTCACCCAGACCGTGGACGTCTCCGCGCCCTTCGCCAGGACCCCGGCCGCCACGTGGGCCGACGGCGTGGCGGGCGTCACCGTCCCGGCCCCCATGCAGGTGGGCGAGTTCTCCGCCGACGAGGTCGCCGCGGCGACCGGGCAGGTGCGGCAGGCCGTCATCGCCAGCAGGCTCGACCGCGCGATGCTGGTCAGGCACGACCCGAGCGCCTACCTGGCCCTGCTCGCCCCCGACTCGCGCAAGCAGCTGGAACCGCTGTTCGGCACGGGCCTGGAACCGCAGGCCCAGGCGCTGGTGAGCCTGATCGCCCCCGAGACCCCGCTGCTGTCGGCCGAGCCCAAGGTGACCGGCGGCATGACCGTCGAGGCGGGCGGTCCCGACGAGCTGGTCGTGCACACGAACTTCCTGTTCGCCTACGCCTTCGAGCCCGAGGACCCCTCGGCCATCACCGACCCGATGGACATCATCGTGGTGGTGCGCGCGGAGGTCGACTACGTGCTGCGCAAGGGCGAGCGCTGGGTCTCCAGCAGCCAGGGCCTCTGGTACGGCCACGTCGGCGGCTTCGGCTACTCCATCGCCTGCGACTGGTACAAGAAGGGCTTCCTGGCCCCGGCGTTCCGCGACCGCGCGCTCACCCGCGTGCCCACCCCGCGCCAGGACCGCGCCGCCTACTTCGACCCGAAGTCCGAGCTCCCGGCGGAGAGCGGCTGCCCGGCCTGAGCAGGCAGGACGACGGCCTGCAGGTGGGCGAACCCGAGGGCGGCGCGCAGGTCGCCGTCGAGGAACGCCTGGTCGGACACCACGACCGTGCGGCCCGCGGTGGGCTCGAAGACCAGCACCGAGCCGTCGTGGTGGCCGACGACGAGCACGTAGTGGCGCGGGACGACGGAGCCGACCAGCACCGGGACCGGGTCGCCCGCGTCCACGGCGGCCAGCACGTCGCGCAGCGCGCGGGACACGTCGCGCGGGTCGGTGTCGTCGACCAGGCGCCAGCGGTGCGGCACTCGCAGGTGGCGGGCCAGCCAGGACGCCATGCCCCGCGGTGAGGTGCCCGCGAACCGCGGGTACAGCCGGTTGGTCTCGCGGTGCACCGCGGCGCGGGCGCTCCGGAAGGCGGTCTCGAAGGCGTCGGTGGTCAGGGTCAGGGCGTAGCGGGGGTCGTACTCGGCGCGGGCGACGATCAGGCAGGTCGTGCCGCAGGTCGTCGGCTCGTACTGGCGGACGGCGGCGCCCAGGCGGGACTGCGTGCCGGGGGCGTGGCGGTCGACCAGGGTCAGCCGCTGCGCCAGCCAGGACGGGTCCCGGCCGCGGATGGCCTCGGCGAAGGCGTCGAGGCCATCCACCCCGCAGGCCAGCGCCTTGAGCAGCCACGCCCGCTCCACCGGTGACGCCGCCCCGGCCAGCAGGGCCTCCACGCCCGCGCGCCGCGCCGGGTCCAGCGCGGCGAGCCGGGCGCCCGCCTGGCGCAGGTGGCGCGCGCCGAGCACGCCGGAGTCGTACCCGCGGGCGGCGGCGCCCGCGAGGATGTCGGCCTCGGCGACCGGCAGGCCCGCGGCGACCCCGACCGCCACCCTGGCCCGCCCGGCGAGGTCGCCGCAGCGGCGGGCGAGCAGGTCGGCGGCGTTCAGGGCGGCGGTGTGCGCGGCGCGCCTGCCGCGGCCCCGGCTGCCCGCGTGCGCGGTCTGGGCCGCCGCCAAGGCGACGGCGTACTCCTCCAGCGCGGCGGCGGCGCTGGTGAGGACCGCCGGGGCCTGCCGGGCGGCGGGGACGGCCAGCGCCGCCGCGGCCGTCCGGTGCGCGGCGGCCAGCGCGCGGACCGCGGCCGGGTCGCCCACGGGGGCGCGGCGCAGCTCGCCGAGCATCCCGGGCAGGCGGCCCAGCCTGCGCAGGCGCAGCACCAGCGCCGTCAGCTGGGTCACCGCTCGGCCAGCTCGGCGTAGGCGGCCAGCTCATCCGCCCGGACGTGGCGCAGCCCGCCGAGCATCCCGGGCGGGCGGGCCAGCCCGCTCGGGCGCGGCGCCACCGGGGTCAACCAGGTCATCGCTCGGCCAGCTCGGCGTAGGCGGCCAGCTCGTCGGCCCAGGCTCGGCGCATTCGCTCGTGGGCTTCCGCCGCTGGTCCGAGGGCGGTCGCGTCGCTGGTGGCGGTGGCCCAGGTGGTGGCGGCCTCGCGCAGCGGTTGGGTATCGGCCACGGTGTCCTCCTCGCGTCGGACTCGATGGTGCCGCAGGATGGACCCATGGTGCGTGAGGCTCCCGACGCGGATGTCACCGAGGACGACCTGGCCACGGGCAAGCCCAAGACCTACGCGGCCGGCCTGCCCGGCGTGGCGGCGACGCTCAAGCACGGCGTCGAGCAGATGGGACTGGTCCGCACCGCGCGGACGCTGCGGCTGATCAACCAGCGCGAGGGGTTCGACTGCCCCGGCTGCGCGTGGCCCGAGGGGCAGGGCAAGCACCGCAAGGGCGTCGAGTTCTGCGAGAACGGCGCCAAGGCCGTCGCCGAGGAGGCGACCAGGCGCCGGGTCGGGCCGGAGTTCTTCGCCGAGCACCCGGTGGCCGACCTCGCCCGGCGCAGCGACTACTGGCTGGGCCAGCAGGGCAGGCTGACCCACCCGGTGGTCCTCAGGCCCGGGGCCGCCCACTACGAACCCATCGAGTGGGACGACGCGTTCGCCCTCATCGCCGAGCACCTGCGCGCGCTGTCCACTCCGGACGAGGCGGTGTTCTACACCTCCGGGCGCACCAGCAACGAGGCCGCGTTCCTCTACCAGCTGCTCGTGCGGTCCTTCGGCACCAACAACCTGCCCGACTGCAGCAACATGTGCCACGAGTCCTCCGGCGCCGCGCTCGCCCAGACCACCGGGATCGGCAAGGGCTCGGTCACCCTGGCCGACCTCGAACAGGCCGACCTGATCGTCGTGGTCGGGCAGAACCCGGGCACCAACCACCCGAGGATGCTCTCGGCGCTGGAGGCCGCCAAGGGCAACGGCGCGAAGATCATCGCGGTGAACCCGCTGCCGGAGGCCGGGCTGCTGCGGTTCAAGAACCCGCAGAACCCCCGCGGCCTGGTCGGCAAGGGCACCGCGCTGGCGGACGTGTTCTGCCAGATCCGCCTCGGCGGCGACCAGGCCCTGTTCCAGGCGATCGGCAACCTGCTGCTGCGCTGGGAGGACGCGCGCCCCGGCACGATCGTCGACACCGACTTCATCGAGCGCTGCGCGGAGGGCTTCGAGCGCTACGCCGAGCACGTGCGCGAGCTGGACTGGCCGTCGGTGTCCGCCGCGACCGGCCTGCCGCACGAGCAGATCGAGCAGGTCGCCCGGATGGTCGCCGACGCCGACCGGGTGATCGTGTGCTGGGCGATGGGCCTGACCCAGCACAAGCACGCGGTGGCCACGATCCGCGAGATCGCCAACGTCGTGCTGCTGCGCGGGATGATCGGCAAGCCCGGGGCGGGCCTGTGCCCGGTGCGCGGGCACTCCAACGTCCAGGGCGACCGGACCATGGGCATCTGGGAGAAGATGCCCGAGGAGTTCCTGGCCGCGCTGGACGGCGAGTTCGGGATCTCCGCGCCGCGCGCGCCCGGCCACGACACCGTCGGGGCGATCAGGGCGATGCGCGACGGGCGGGCGTCGGTGTTCATGGCCGTGGGCGGCAACTTCGCCGCGGCCACCCCCGACACCGCGGTCACCGAGGCCGCGCTGCGCCGCTGCGCGCTGACCGTGCAGGTCTCGACCAAGCTCAACCGCTCGCACGTCGTGCCCGGCCGGACCGCGCTGATCCTGCCCACCCTGGGCCGCACCGAACGCGACACCCAGGCCGCAGGCGAGCAGTTCGTCACCGTCGAGGACTCGATGTCGGTGGTGCACCGCTCGCGCGGGCGGCTGGAGCCCGCGAGCCCGGCGCTGCTCTCGGAGGTCGCCATCGTCTGCGGGCTGGCGGGCGCGCTGCTCGGGCCCGGCCACCCGGTGCCGTGGGCGTCGTTGCGCACCGACTACGACCTCGTCCGCGAGCGCATCGCCCGGGTCGTGCCCGGCTGCGAGGGCTACAACGCCCGGGTGCGCCAGCCCGACGGGTTCGTCCTGCCGCACGCCCCGCGCGACGCGCGCGAGTTCCGGGGGACGGCGAGCGGGAAGGCGCTGTTCACCGCCAACGAGCTGACCGTGCTCACGGTCCCGCCGGGGCGGCTGCTGCTGCAGACCCTGCGCAGCCACGACCAGTACAACACCACGATCTACGGCATGGACGACCGCTACCGGGGCATCAAGGACGGGCGCAGGGTGGTGTTCGTCAACCCGGACGACCTCGCCGACCTGGGCATCCCGAACGAGACGGTGGTGGACCTGGTCAGCGAGTGGGAGGACGGGGAGCGGCGCGCCGAGCGGTTCCGGGTGGTCGCCTACCCCACCGCGCGCGGGTGCGCGGCGGCGTACTTCCCGGAGGCCAACTCCCTGGTCCCGCTGGACTCGGTGGCCGAGACCTCGGGGACGCCGACGTCGAAGTCGCTGGTGGTCCGGCTGGAGCCGGTTTCCTGAGCCGCGCCGATGTGAGGGTCTGCCAATGTGATGGGCAGCCCAGGCGTTGCGGGCATCTCCGCGAGACTGGGAGCGTTGCACCCGGTACCGATCGACCACGGAGGAGCCCGATGAGCGCGCCCACCACGCTGACCATGTACTCGACCACCTGGTGCGGCTACTGCCGCAGGCTCAAGACCCTGCTCGACCGGGAGGGCATCGAGTTCGTGGAGGTCGACATCGAGCGGGAGCCCGCCGCGGCCGACTTCGTGATGACCGTCAACGGCGGCAACCAGACCGTGCCGACCCTGCACTTCCCCAACGGCAAGGCGCTGACCAACCCGAGCCTGGCCGACGTGAAGAAGGCGCTCGCCTCCTAGGGCCTGTCCTAGGCCGTGTTCCGCTGTGACCCGTGCCGCCGTCCCCCGGGCGGCGGCGCGGCCAGCACGGCCATCGCCGCGTTGTGCCCGCCGATGCCGCTCACCCCGCCGCCGCGCAGCGCCCCCGCGCCGCACACGTGGAGGTTGGCCACGTCGGTCTCCACGCCCCAGCCCTCCCCCCACGGCCACGACAGGTCCCCGTGGAAGATGTTGCCCCCGGGCATCGCGAGGTCGGCCTCGATGTCCACGGGCGTGCGCGCCTCCACGCACGGCTGCCCGTCGGCGTCGAGCGCCACGCAGCCCAGCAGCGGCTCGGCGAGGTGCCGGTCGAAACCGGCGGTGAACCGGTCGACCAGCTCCGCGCAGACGCCCCGGTTGTCGCCGTCGAACAGCGCCGTGGGCAGGTGCAGGCCGAACAGCGTCAGCGTGTGCCGGTCACCGTCCACGATCGAGGGGTCGGTCAGCGTGTGGCAGTAGGTCTCCCCCGGCGGGCGCTCGGGCAGCCCGCCCGCCGCGGCCGTCCAGAACGCCCGCTCCAGCTCCTCCAGCGACTCGTCCAGGTGGAAGGTCCCCGCGAACGCCACCCGGGGGTCGACGCCGGAGCGCAGCCGGGGCAGCCGGTCGAGCAGGACGTTCACCTTGAGCTGCGCGCCCACCGGAGCGGCCTCCGCCTGCCGCCCGCGCAGGCGGTCCAGCACCGCGGGGGCGACGTTGGCCAGCACGTGCCGCGCGCCGACGACGTGCTCGGTGTCGCCGTGGCGGTACACCACCTCGGCGGCGTCGCCGTCGGCGTCCACGCGCAGCACCTCGGCGTCGGTCAGCACGTCCGCGCCCGCCGACCGCGCGGCGCGCAGCAGCTCGCCGGTCACCGAGCCCATGCCGCCCACCGGGACCCGCCACTCCCCCGTGCCGTTGCCGACCACGTGGTAGAGGAAGCAGCGGTTCGCCGCGAGACCGGCGTCGAACAGCGAGGTGAAGGTGCCGATCAGGCCGTCGGTGGCGACCACGCCGCGCACCACGTCGTCGGTGAAGGTCTCGGCGATCGTCTCGCCGAGGGGCTGCTCGACGAAGCGGGCCCAGGTGGCGTCACCCACCAGTGAGCGCACCTCGGCGCGGCTGGGCAGCGGCTCCAGCAGGGTGGGCGCAATCGCTTTCGCCAGGGTGTCGACCTCGGCGTAGAACTCCCGCCAGCGGGTGTACTCGGCGTCGGAGCCGGTCAGCTCGCGGAAGGACGCCTCGGTGGCCGGGCCGGGGTCGCGCTCGACGAGCAGGCCGCCGGGGCGGCCGTCGCGGACCACCGGGGTGTAGGAGGCGACCGGGCGCGAGCGCAGGTCGAGGCGCAGCCCGAGGTCGGCGACGATCCGGTCGGGCAGCAGGCTGACCAGGTAGGAGTACCGCGACAGCCGCACGCCGGGGAACGGGCTCGCGCTCACCGCCGCGCCCCCGGTGTGCGGCAGGCGCTCCAGGACCAGCACGGAATGGCCCGCCCTGGCCAGGTACGCGGCGGCCACCAGGCCGTTGTGGCCGCCCCCAACAACCACGCTGTCGTAGGTCACCCGCTGACTTTAGGGGTGCGGACCCTACGTGCGCAGGTAGGAAGCCCCGTTGAGGTCCAACACTGCCCCTGACGCCCACAGGGCCTCGCGCGAGGCCAGGTAGACCACCGCGGAGGCGACCTCGCCGGGGGTGGCCACCCGGTCGAACGGGCTCTGCGCGGAGATCGTCTGCCCGGATGCGCCCTCCAGGCGGCCCGCGACCCGGCCGGTGCGCACGAAACCGGGCGCCACCGAGGTCACCGCGATGCCGTGCGGGCCCAGTGCCACCGCGAGGGACTGCCCCATCGAGTGCAGGGCGGCCTTGCTCGCGCCGTACGCCGGGTGGTCCGGCTCGCCGCGGAAGGCCCCGCGCGAGCCGATGTTGACGATCCGCCCGCCCGTGCCCTGCTCGATCATCCTGGCCGCCACGAGGTAGGCCAGGTTGGCCGTGCCGAGGACGTTCACCGCGAAGGTCTCCCGCCACGCCTCGCGCCAGTCCTGATAGGACGTCGCGGCGGGCGGGTGCGCCGGGTACTGCACGGCGGCGTTGTTGACCAGCACGTCGATGCCGCCCAGGGCGTCCACTGTGTCCACCACCAGGTTGGCGGTCTCCTTGGGGTCGGCGAGATCGGCCCCGATGACGGTGTGCCCGTCGCCCGGCAGGTCCTCGGCCAGGCGCTGCGCGCGGTCCTGGGCGGAGGAGTAGTGCACGGCGACGGCGTCGCCGAGGGCGGCGAAGGCGTGGGCGATGGCGGCGCCGATGTCCCCGGACGCGCCGGTGACCAGTACCCGGCGGCGCGGCAGCGATCCGCCGGGGGCGGGGGCTGAGTTGTCCATGCCCTCAGCTTGCCGGCTCGGCGGTATGACCCGATTGGTATGTACCAATACCGGTGATCGGCCTCCTACCGTCGACAGGAGGTCCCACCCTGCACGCCCTCGAGGAGAGAGCGGAAAATGAATCGGAAGCACATCGCCGCCGCCACAGCGGCAGTCACGGCGGCGGGCCTGGCCACGGCCTTGGCCCTCACGCCGTCAGCGACCGCGGGGCAGACCCCCACCGCGGACGAGACCCAGTCATCGATCCTGGCCGCCCTGTCCCGCGACCTGCGGATCACCCCCGACCAGGCCAAGCGCAGGCTCGCCACCGAGCACGCCGCCGCGCGCACCGACAGCGCCCTCAGGGCCCGGCTCGGCGGTGCCTACGGCGGGGCGTGGATGGATGCCTCCGGCACCACCCTGACCGTCGCGGTCACCGACGCGGCCCAGGCCGACGCCGTGCGCGGGCTCGGCGCGGTCCCCACGACCGTGGCCCGCAGCCAGGCGCAGCTCGACAGCGCCAAGGGCCTGCTCGACGCCCGAGCCGCCGCGGCGCCCAAGACCGTGCCCGGCTGGTTCGTCGACGTCACCACCAACACCGTCGTCGTGCTGACCAAGGCGGGCGGCGAGTCCGCCGCCAAGGCGTGGGCGGGCAAGGCGGGTCTGCGCGGCGCGGCCGTGCGCTTCCAGACCAGCACCGAGAGCCCGCGCACGGTGATCGACGTCATCGGCGGCAACGCCTACAACTTCGGCGGCGGGCGCTGCTCCGTCGGCTTCTCCGTGCAGGGCGGGTTCGTCACCGCGGGCCACTGCGGCACCACCGGCACCCGGACCTCCAACCCGAGCGGCGTCGTGGCGGGCTCCAGCTTCCCCGGCAACGACTACGGGTGGGTCCGCGTCGACACGGGCAACACCCCGCGGGCGCTGGTCAACCGCTACCCGGGCACCGTCCCGGTCGCAGGCTCGCAGGAGGCCCCGGTCGGCGCGTCGGTCTGCCGCTCCGGCTCCACCACGGGCTGGCGCTGCGGCACCATCCAGCAGAAGAACTCGACGGTCAACTACCCGCAGGGCTCCGTCACCGGCCTCACCCGCACCAGCGCGTGCGCCGAGCCCGGCGACTCCGGCGGCTCGTGGCTGGCGGGCGACCAGGCCCAGGGCGTGACCTCGGGCGGCTCGGGCAACTGCAGCTCCGGCGGCACGTTCTACTTCCAGCCGCTGCTGGAGATCCTGCAGGTCTACAACCTGCGCCTGGTGACGACCGGTACGCCGCCGACCAGCACCACGCGGCCGACCGACCCGACCACGACCACCTCCACCCCGCCCGGTGGCGGCACGTGGGCGGCGTACACCCACTACGCGGTGGGCGCCCAGGTGACCTACGGCGGCAGCGCGTACCGGGCCCTGCAGGCGCACACGGCCATGCCCGGCTGGGAGCCGCCGAACACCCCCGCCCTCTGGCAGCGCGTCTAGCTGCCCTTCCCCGGGACCGGGCGCCACGCAGGGGTGCCCGGTCCCCCCGCCGCCCCCGACGAGACGCAGGCGTCGGGGGCGGCGTCATGTCCGCGGCCCGGACGGCGGCGGTATGTCCGATTGGTATGTACCAATGTTCGAGATTGGTCCATACCTTTAAGGCGTCCCCCTGCATGCTCGAAGGAGAGCGGACATGAAACGCAAACTGGTAGCCGCCGCCACCGCGGCAGTCACGGCCGCGGGCCTGGCCACCGCCCTGACCCTCACGCCGAGCGCCACCGCCAGGTCCAGCGCCGAGGACACCGGCATGATCACGGCGATGGCCCGAGACCTCAAGATCACCCCCGACCAGGCACGCGCGCGCCTGGCGACCGAGAAGACCGCCGCCCGCACCGACAGCGCCCTCAAGGCGAGCCTCGGTCCCGGCTACGCGGGCGCCTGGCTCGACAGCACCGGCACCACGCTCACCGTCGCGGTGACCGACCCCGCGCTCGCGGCGGCGGTCCGCGGCCACGGCGCGGTGGCCAAGACCGTCACCCACAGCGCGTCCCAATTGGACGCCGCCAAGGCGCTGCTCGACGCCAAGTCCGCCGCCGCCCCCAAGGCCGTGCCCGGCTGGTACGTCGACGTCATGGCCAACAAGGTCGTCGTGCTCGCCAAGTCCGGCGGCGAGCCCGCGGCCAAGGCGTGGGCGGCCAAGGCCGGTCTGCGCGGCGGCATCGTCGGTTTCGAGGCCAGCACCGAGAGCCCGCGGGCGATGATCGACATCATCGGCGGCAACGCCTACACCTTCGGCTCCGGGCGCTGCTCCATCGGCTTCGCCGTCGAGGGCGGCTTCGTCACCGCGGGCCACTGTGGACGGACGGGCACGGCGACGCAGAACCCGAGCGGCACCGTGGCCGGGTCCAGCTTCCCCGGCAACGACTACGCCTGGGTGCGCACCGCCGCGGGCAACACCCCGCGCGCGCTGGTCAACCGCTACCCCGGCACCGTCCCGGTCGCCGGTTCGCAGGAGGCCCCGGTCAACTCCTCGGTCTGCCGCTCCGGCTCGACCACCGGCTGGCGCTGCGGCACCATCCTGCAGAAGAACACCTCGGTCACCTACCCCGAGGGCACCATCACCGGCCTGACCCGCACCAACGCCTGCGCCGAGCCCGGCGACTCCGGCGGCTCGTGGATCACCGGCGACCAGGCCCAGGGCGTGACCTCCGGCGGGTCGGGCAACTGCCAGAGCGGCGGCACCATCTACTTCCAGCCCCTGCTGGAGATCCTGCAGGTCTACAACCTGCGCCTGGTGACCAGCGGCCCGCCCACCAGCACCACCCGACCGACCACGACCACCCGGCCGACCGACCCGACCACCACCACGCCGGTCCCGCCCGGCGGCACCTGGGCGCCGTACACCTACTACGGCTCCGGCGCGACCGTCACCTACGGCGGCTCGTCCTACCGCGTCATCCAGCCGCACACGTCCATGCCCGGCTGGGAGCCGCCCAACACCCCCGCCCTCTGGCAGCGCGTCTAGCCACGCCACACCCGCCGCCCCCGACGAACGCACGCGTCGGGGGCGGCGCCTCTTTCCGTAGGCTGAACCCCATGGGACGGGTGACAGTGCGGCGGCCGGTGCTGCGGGTGACCGCCGAAGGCCGCACCCGGGTCTCCGACGCGCTGGCCGCCGAGGAACCCCTGGAGCTGCGCGTCGGCGGGCGGGCGCTCGCGGTCACGATGCGCACCCCCGGCCACGACGTGGAACTGGCGCACGGGTTCCTGCTCACCGAGGGCGTCATCGCCGACCGGGCCGACATCGCGCTGGCCCGCTACTGCGACGGCGTGGACGCCGAGGGCCGCAACACCTACAACGTGCTCGACCTCGCCCTCGCCCCCGGCGTCGCGCCGCCGGACCCCGGGGTCGAGCGCAACTTCTACACCACCTCGTCCTGCGGCGTCTGCGGCAAGGCCGCGCTGGACGCGGTGCGGCTGCGCACCCGCCACTCCCCGGCCGCCGACACCACCGCCGTGCCCGTGGGCGTGCTCACCGCGCTGCCCGACGCGCTGCGCGAGGGCCAGAAGGTGTTCGCCGCGACCGGCGGCCTGCACGCGGCGGGGCTGTTCACCGCCACCGGGCAGGCCCTGGCGGTGCGCGAGGACGTCGGCAGGCACAACGCCGTGGACAAGGTGCTGGGCTGGGCGCTGATGCGCGAGCTGGTGCCGCTGGCCGGGACCGTGCTGATGGTCTCCGGGCGGGCGTCCTTCGAGCTGGTGCAGAAGGCGGCGATGGCGGGCGTGCCGGTGCTGGCCGCGGTGTCGGCGCCCTCGTCGCTGGCCGTGGAACTGGCCGAGGAGCAGGGCATCACCCTCATCGGCTTCCTGCGCGGGACGTCGATGAACGTCTACACCGGCGCGGAGCGCGTCGCGTGAGACCGCTCGACGGGATCCTGGTGGTCAGCCTCGAGCAGGCCGTCGCCGTGCCCTACGCGACCCGCCTGCTGGCCGACCTCGGCGCCCGGGTCATCAAGATCGAGCGGCCGGGCGGCGGCGACTTCGCCCGCCACTACGACCCGGCGTGCGGCGAGGTGTCGAGCTACTTCGCCTGGACCAACGTCGGCAAGGAGTCGCTCACCCTCGACCTCAAGCACGACCTCGGCGCCGCCGTCCTCGCCGACCTGCTCGCCCGCGCCGACGTGGTGGCCTGCAACCTCTCCCCCGGCGCCGCGCGCAGGCTCGGGGTGGACGCGGACACGCTGCGCTCGGGGCGCCCGGACCTGGTCGTGGCCGAGCTGTCCTCCTACGGCGAGGGCGGCCCGTACCGCGACCGCAAGGCGTTCGACGCGCTCATCCAGTCCGAGACCGGGCTGATCGCGGCGACCGGGACCGGCCAGGACACCGCCCGCGCGGGCATCTCCGTGGCCGACATCGCCGCCGGGGTCCAGCTGCACGCGGGCATCCTGGCCGCCCTGCTGCGCAAGGGCCGCACCGGCGAGGGCGCCACGCTGCGCCTGACCCTGATGGAGGCGCTGGCCGAGTGGATGCACCAGCCGGTCCTCTACGCCCTGGGCACCGGCCGCGACCCGCAGCGCGCGGGCGCCCACCACCCGACCATCGCCCCGTACGGCCCGTTCACCTGCGCGGGCGGCGGCACGGTCCACCTGGCCGTGCAGAACGACGGGCAGTGGCGGCGGCTGTGCGGGGTCGCCGGGCGCGCGGACCTGGCCGAGCACCCGGACTACCGGAGCGTCGCCGACCGGGTCGCGCACCGGGGCGCCCTGCACGCCGAGCTCCAGCCGTACTTCGACACCGTCGACGCCGAGACCCTGCTGTCCGCCCTGGACGCCGCCGACGTGCCCGCCGCCCGGACCCGGGGCGTCGCCGAGCTGGCCGAGCACCCCCAGCTCACCGCCCGCGACCGCTGGCGCGCCGTCGCCGTGCCCGGCGGCGCCGTGCCCATGCTGCGCCCGCCCGTCGACGCCGACACCTGGGACTGGACCCCCGCCGCGGTCCCGGCCACCGGCGAGCACACCGACGCCGTCCTCACCTGGCTCGGCTGGTCCCCGGACGACCTGCGGGCCCGCGGCGTCGTCTAGACCGCGTTCCCCGGTGTGGTGCGCCGGACCGGCGCGGCCATGTTCAGCTCCACACCGGAAACACGACCAAGGAAACACTTTCGGGCTAACCCCCGATGTGGTGAAAGGACGCGCGCACCGCCGGCCACCTGGAAACCCTGTGGCAGGAGGGGCCATGCTGAGCAGGCGTTCACTGCTGCTGACCGGGGCGGCCGCCGTCGCGGGCACCGCGGCGGCCATCGCCACCGGCACCCTGCCCCAGGCCGCCCTGTTCGCCCGCACGATCGGCGCGGCGGGCCAGCGGGTGCCCAAGCCGGTCGTCCGCACCGAGCGCCTGCGGTCGGCGGCCCGCGGGCGCGAGGTCGCGATGGTGACGATCCTGCCGACCGAGCTGCCCACCAAGAACCTGCCGGTCTGCCTGTTCCTGCACGGCCGCCGCGGCGACGCGGCCACGGCCTTCCCGGGGCGGCTCGCCGAGCACCTGGTGAGCCTGGTGGCCCACGAGGCGATCCCGCCGTTCGCGTTCGTCTCCGTCGACGGCGGGGACAACTACTGGCACGAGAGCACCCCCGGCGACGACCCGATGGCGATGCTGCTCGACGAGGTCCCCCGGTGGCTCGCGGCGCGGCACCTCGGCGCGCCCTTCGCCTGCGCGGGCATCTCCATGGGCGGGTTCGGCGCGCTCGTCTACGCCCGGCGCCGGTGCGAGCGGAAGGCGCCGCTGCGCGCCGTCGCCACCATCGCCCCCGCCCTCATCACGAACTGGCCGGAGATGGACAAGCGCGGCATCTTCGCGGGCGAGCGGGAATGGGCCGCCCTGGACCCGCTGCGGCACATCCCCGCCCTGGAGCGGACCCCGGTGGGCATCTGGTGCGGCACCGAGGACATGTTCATCGACGGCGCGCGGCTGTTCATCGAGCAGGCGAACCCCGCGGTCGCGTACACCGGCCCCGGCGAACACGGGGGCGGGTTCTTCGACCGCGTGGTCCCTGACGTCCTGACCTGGCTCGGTGACCAGGTCTGAGCCGGCAGATCTGAGCAGGCAGATCTGGGCTGGCCGATCTAGACCAGCAGGTCTAGGCCGACTTCTCCCGCCGCTCCCGCCGCGTCGGCTGGCGCGAGACGATGGTCGGGTTGACGTTCTCCCGCACCGTCTGCTCGGTGATCACGACCTTGGCCACGTCGGTCCGCGACGGGATGTCATACATCACCGACTGCAGGACCTCCTCCATGATCGCGCGCAGGCCGCGGGCGCCGGTGCCGCGGAGGATGGCCTGGTCGGCCACCGCCTCCATGGCGGTGTCGGTGAACTCCAGCTCGACGCCGTCCATCTCGAACAGCTTCTTGTACTGCTTCACCAGGGCGTTGCGCGGCTCGGTCAGGATGCGGACCAGGGAGGTCTTGTCCAGGTTCGTCACGCTGGCCAGCACGGGCAGGCGGCCGATGAACTCCGGGATGAGACCGAACTTGATCAGGTCCTCGGGCATGGTGTCGGCGAAGACCTCGGCGGCGTCGGTCTCCGCCTTCGTGCGGATCTCGGCGCCGAAGCCCAGGCCGCGCTTGCCGACCCGGTCGGAGATGATCCGCTCCAGGCCCGCGAAGGCGCCCGCCACGATGAACAGCACGTTCGTCGTGTCGATCTGGATGAACTCCTGGTGGGGGTGCTTGCGCCCGCCCTGCGGGGGCACGCTCGCGGTGGTGCCCTCCAGGATCTTCAGCAGCGCCTGCTGCACGCCCTCGCCGGAGACGTCCCTGGTGATCGACGGGTTCTCGCTCTTGCGGGCGATCTTGTCGACCTCGTCGATGTAGATGATGCCGGTCTCGGCCCGCTTGACGTCGTAGTCGGCGGCCTGGATCAGCTTGAGGAGGATGTTCTCCACGTCCTCGCCCACGTAGCCCGCCTCGGTCAACGCCGTGGCGTCGGCGATGGCGAAGGGCACGTTGAGCAGCTTGGCCAGCGTCTGGGCCAGGTAGGTCTTGCCACAGCCCGTGGGGCCGAGCATGAGGATGTTCGACTTCGCCAGCTCTACGGTCTCTTCGCCACGGCCTTCGCGACCCTCCGGGCGGGCACGCTCGCCAGCCTGGATGCGCTTGTAGTGGTTGTAGACCGCCACGGCCAGAGACCGCTTGGCGTCGTTCTGCCCGATGACGTACTGGTCGAGGAACTCGTGGATCTCCAGCGGCTTCGGCAGCTCGTCAAGTTTGACGTCGCCCGCCTCGGCCAGCTCTTCCTCGATGATCTCGTTGCAGAGATCGATGCATTCATCGCAGATGTAGACGCCGGGGCCGGCGATGAGCTTCTTCACCTGCTTCTGGCTCTTTCCACAGAAAGAGCACTTGAGCAGGTCTCCGCCATCACCGATTCGTGCCATGGTCGCTGACCTCTGTCCCCTCCGGTGCGCCTGGGGGAGCGCACCTGGCTGTCCGACCGACCGCGACCGTCCCGGCCTCGCCGGGTGCGGCACGACCCTGGCGTGCGCACCGGGCCGGTCGCGTCCGTTGCCCTCGACGGTACCTGTCTACCCCCGTGTTACGGGAGAACCTGTACCCCGACGCGGCCGAATTGCTCTGCACCGTCACGATAAGCCCAAAGCGGCCCGTGTGTCGGTCGCTTTCGTGCGGTTTCGGCCGCGTCGGACAGGTCGATCTCGATTACTTGCCCGAGAGCTTGCGGTACGGCAGCACCTCGTCGATGATGCCGTACTCCACCGCCTCGGCGGCGGTCAAGATCTTGTCGCGCTCGATGTCCGTGCGGATGCGCTCCTGGTCCTTGCCGGTGTGCCTGGCCAGGATGGCCTCCATCTGGCGGCGCACGCGCTGGATCTCCGCCGCCTGGATCTCCAGGTCGGAGACCTGCCCGTAGGTGCCCTCGGTGGCGGGCTGGTGGATCAGCACGCGGGCGTTGGGCAGGGCCATGCGCTTGCCCGGGGTACCGGCGGCCAGCAGCACCGCGGCGGCCGAGGCGGCCTGGCCGAGGCAGAACGTCTGGATGTCGGGACGGACGTACTGCATGGTGTCGTAGATGGCCATCAGCGAGGTGAACGAGCCACCCGGGGAGTTGATGTACATCGTGATGTCGCGGTCGGGGTCGGCGGACTCCAGGTAGATCAGCTGCGCCATCACGTCGTTGGCGGAGGCGTCGTCGATCTGGACGCCGACGAAGATGATCCGCTCCTCGAACAGCTTGTTGTAGGGGTTGGACTCCTTGACCCCGTAGCTGGTGCGCTCCACGAACGAGGGCAGCACGTAGCGGGACTGAAGGTTGCTCACGGCGAGGCTCCTGTTCGTGCGGTCAGTTAACCGTGCGGCCGACGCGGGACACCACGTGGTCGACGAAGCCGTATTCCTTGGCCTCCTCGGCGGTGAACCAGCGGTCGCGGTCGGCGTCCAGGGTGACCTTCTCCACGGTCTGCCCGGTCTGCTCAGCGGTGATGACCGCCATCTCGTACTTCCACTTCGCGTAGACCTCGGCGCGGATGGCGATGTCCGATGCCGTGCCGCCGATGCCCGCGGAGGGCTGGTGCATCATCACGCGGGTGTGCGGCAGCGCGTAGCGCTTGCCTGGCGTGCCCGACGCGAGCAGGAACTGCCCCATCGACGCCGCCAAGCCCAGACCCCAGGTCGCCACGTCGGGCTCGATGAGCTGCATGGTGTCGTACACGGCCATGCCCGCGGTGACCGAGCCGCCCGGGGAGTTGATGTAGAAGGTGATGTCCTTCTCCGGGTCCTCGGCGGCCAGCAGCAGCAGCTGCGCGGTGATGCGATTGGCGATGTCGTCGTCGACCTCGGAGCCGAGGAAGACGATGCGCTCGCGGAGCAGCCGCTCGTAGACGGAGTCGTTGAGGTTGAGCCCCGCGGTCGCCGACCGCATGTGGGGCGTGGGGTGCTGCGTCACGTCTGCCTGCCTTCTCCCAAGTCTGAAGCCACTACCAGTGATCTCCCAATCGACATTAACGAAGGCGGGCGGCGTCGACTGCCCGACACCGCCCACTTTCGCTCACAGCGTCACAGACGCTGCCACTCATTCAGCCGGGGCCTCATCCGCCTGCTTGCCGAACAGCTCCGAGAGGTCGACCTCGGCACCCGCCTCGGTGGTGACCTTGGCCTCCCGGACGACCGCGGCGAGCGCCTTGCCGCGGCGCACGTCGGCGAAGATCGCGCCGAGCTGGCCGGACTGCTGGGCCCGCTGCACGTACTCGTCGGGGCTGACGCCGAAGCGCTGGGCCTGGTAGATGATGCGCTCGGTCAGCTCGGCGTCGTTGACCTGGACCTGCTCGGTCTCGGCGATGGCGTCGAGGACGAGCTGGGTCTTGACCGACTTCTCCGCGTCCGTGCGCAGTTCGCTGTCGAAGTCCTCGCGGGTGCGGCCCTGCGACTCCAGGAACTCGGTCAGCTTGGCGTCGTCGTGCTCAAAAGAGTGGACGGCGTCGTGGTGTCGGTTGTCCACCTCGGTCTGCACGACCTTCTCCGGCAGCGGGACGTCGACGGCCTCCAGCAGCGCCTCGAGGACCTTGTCGCGGGCCTGGACGCCCTGCTGCATCTTCTTGACCCGGCCGAGGCGCTCGCGCAGGTCGGCGCGCAGCTCGTCGACCGAGTCGAACTCGCTGGCCAGCTGGGCGAACTCGTCGTCGGGCTCGGGCAGCTCGCGCACCTTGACCGACTGCACGGTCACGATGACCTCGGCGTCCTTGCCCGCGTACTCCCCGGCGACCAGGGCCGTGGAGAAGGTGGCCGACTCGCCCGCGGACACGCCGACCAGGGCCTCGTCGATGCCCTCGATGAGCTGGCCGGTGCCGACCTCGTAGCTCAGGCCGGAGGTCTTGGCGTCCTCGACCTCGACGCCGTCGACGGTGGCGGTCAGGTCGATGGAGACGAAGTCGCCGGTCTCCACCGGGCGCTCGGCGCCGGTCAGCGTGCCGAAGCGGGCGCGCAGCTCGTCGAGCTGCTCGGCCACCTCCTCGTCGGTGACCTCGACCTCGTCGACGGTCACGGCGAAGCCGTCATAGGCCGGGACGGTGATGTCGGGGCGCACGTCGACCTCGGCGGTGAAGGCGAGGTGGTCGCCGTCCTCCAACTTGGTCAGCTCGATGTCGGGCTGGCCGAGCGCCTTGATCTCGGCGGCGTTGACGGCCTCCATGTACTTCGCCGGGATGGCCTCGTTGACCACCTCGTCCAGGATCGGCGCGCGGCCGACCCGGGACTCGATGACCCGCGCGGGGGCCTTGCCTGGGCGGAAGCCGGGAATCCGGATCTGGCCCGCGAGCTTGCGGTAGGCGCGGTCGAAGTTCGCCTTGAGCTCGTCGAACGGCACCTCGACGTTGATGCGTACCCGCGTCGGGCTCAGCTGCTCGACGGTGCTCTTCAACGTGTTCTCCTTGCGACTGACTTTCCGAATGGGCCCCGCGACGCAGCTGGCCGCCGGGATCAGCGCCCGAGTCTAGGCGAGCTTGCCCAGGTCGGACGCGGGCGGGGTAGGCACGAGTGCCCTGTGCAGCGCGCCGAGCGCCGCGACGGTGCGCAGGGTGTGCTCGGCGTCGCCGGTGGCCTCGACCAACGCGATGGTCCGCGGCACGCCCGTCCGCGCCGTGGACCTGGCCAACTGCTCGGCGCAGTAGTCCAGGTCGCCGACGGGGTGCAGGTCGCAGAGCAGCCGCGCGTAGCGGTGCGGGTCGCGGGTCGGGCCGAGCGCGCCGTCGAGGGGGACGTGCGCGGCCAGGCCCGCGCGCAGCCAGCCCGGGGCGGTGGCCATGACCTGGGCGACGGCCTCGGCGCGGCTGTCGGCGACGTGGGCGAGCACCGCGCTGACGTGCTCGGCGTCGGCGGGCCCGCCCGCGGCGCGGTAGTGCTCGACCATGCCGCGCTTGTCGTCGTCGCCGACGTGCATGCCCAGCAGCAGGGGCAGCCCGCGGGCGGCGGCCAGGGCGACGGTCGCGCGGGAGGTGGCGGCGACGGCGACCGGCGGGTGCGGGTAGGTGGCGGGCGCGGGCACGACGGCGACCTCGCGGAACGGGAACCGCCTCGTGCCGCTGACCGTGGGGCCTACCAGCGCGCGCAGCAGCAGGTCGAGGGTGTCGGCGAGGCCGTGCTCGTAGCGCTCGCGGCCGGCGCCGAAGACCTCCAGGTCCACCCAGGGACCGCCGCGCCCGACGCCGAGGCGGAACCGGCCGTCGGCGAGGTTGTCGAGCAGCAGGGCGCGCTCGGCGAGGGCGACCGGGTGGGCGGTGCTGAGCACGCTCACGGCGGTGCCCACGGCGATGCGCCGGGTCCGGCCCAGGGCGAGGGCGGCGAAGGTCAGGGCGTCGGGGCACACGCCGTAGGGCATGAAGTGGTGCTCGGCTATCCACGCCTCGGGAAGGCCCGCGTGTTCGGCGGCGTCGAGGGCACGCAGCGCGCGGCCGAGGGCGCCGCGGTCGGTCTGGCCGGGGAAGCGGGGGGCGAGCAGGAAGACACCGATGGTCACCCTGGCCAGGTACCGGCGGCCAGGGGGCCGCGCAACCGGTGGAAGCGGGTTTCAACCATTCCGGTGGTAAGGGTTGATCATCGCTCAACACGGCGGGTAGGCAGGAACGAGACCATCCCCATGGAGGTGCGATGTCTCTCGATGTTCCCGCCGACCTGCTCGCCCGAGCCGAGCGCGGCCCGGTGGACGACGCCGACTTCGTCGACTGCGTCCGCGTGTCGCTGCCCTACGCCTGGGAGGTCGTCTCCCGGGTGGCCACGGACGTGCGGGACCGGGCGGACGGCTTCGCCGACCACGAGATCCCACCGCCCAGCGAGGCCGAGCGCGGCCAGCTGCTGCGCGCCCTCGCCTCCGACGCCATCCGCGGCGGCCTTGAGCGCCACTTCGGCGTGAAGCTGGCCTTCCAGAACTGCCACCGCGTCGCGGCGTTCCGCCCGGCCGCGGTGGACAGCGACCGGTACCGCGCGTTCATCAGCCCCCGCGGGCAGCTGCTCAACCAGTCGCCGGAACTGCGCGACTGCTGACCGGGTCGGGCCCTGCGCTCTGGCGGAGGGCCCGGCTCACCACGCCAAGACGTGCTCGACGCGCAGCCGCGCTTCCCGCGGCACCGGCAGCGCGGCGAACTCCTCGGGCTCCACCCACTCGGCGCGGGCCCGCAGCTCCCCGGTGAGCGGCCGGGCGCGGAAGCACACCCCGAACTCCCGCCCGCTGTGCACGCCGACCAGGTCGCCGACCTCCACCAGCACCCCGGTGGACCAGGCCACCACCCGCGCGACCCCGGCCTCGGCGGTCTCCCCGGCGAACAGCGGACCGGCGGGCAGCTCCAGCGCCCGCCCCTGTCGCACCATCAGCACCAACCCCGCGTCGTCAACCACGACCGCGCTCAGCTCAACCACGGCCCGGTTGACAGCGGACTCGACCACAGCGTTGTACGGCATGCGTCCTGCCTACCGAAACCCACCGCCGGACACCAAGGCGTTCACCGTGAACTCCAGAACTCCCAAGGGGTTTCACCCGACTGGCTGTGGCGAGCGACACCCCCGTCCACACGAACGGCCGGGTCCACCGTGAAGGCGGACCCGGCCGGGTCGTTGAGCGGGCGACGGGAATCGAACCCGCGTAGCTAGTTTGGAAGACTAGGGCTCTACCATTGAGCTACGCCCGCGCGCGGCCCCTGGGGACCGGCACGGGAAACAGCTTAGCGGGTCGCGCTAGGCTGATCGGGCAGACCCCGGGCTGTGGCGCAGCTTGGTAGCGCATCCGCTTTGGGAGCGGAGGGTCGCAGGTTCAAATCCTGTCAGCCCGACAATGGGCCTCTCACCACTGGTGAGAGGCCCTTTTCATGTGATTCGACGGGATCAGCGGAGCCCACATCGTGCTCGGTGACACCCCGCTTGGAGGTGGGGGTTTCACCGCAGTGGAAGCCCCACACGCTCACGTCTCCACTCCCAGCGAATAGGTGCAGGCGCCTTGGCCCTGGTAGCCCAGGCAGAGGGCGCGGTCAGGACGCGGCGGGTTCAATCGGGTCGCGGAAACTGGGTGGCGGGGTTGGGGTGGGTGGGCGTACACCTGCGGGGTGGGCGAATACACGTTTCGAGGGCTGGGCGTTGAGGATCGTGGCGCGCTGGCTGAGCTGTTCCATGGGGCGTTTCTGAGTGCCGACAACCTCGCGGACCGGACCGCTCGTATGGCGATCCAGTTGGAGGGGTCGCGGCAGGTGGGGGTGTTCGACGGCGAACGGCTGGTGGGGAGCGGGTCGGTGATCGAGCGGCGGTTGACGCTGCCGGAGCGGACGGTGGTGCCGTTGGCGGCGGTCACCTTCGTGGCGGTCGCGGGTGACCACCGGCGGCGGGGGCTGCTGACCCGGATCATGCGCGCGCAGTTCCAGGAGATCCACGACGCGGGCGGGCCTGCCGTCGCGGCGCTGTGGGCTTCCGAGGCGGCGATCTACCAGCGCTTCGGGTACGGGCCCGCGACCTTCCACATCACCTACTCGATCTCGGCCAAGGCGCCCTTCCGCGCCGGGGTGGACCTCGGCGGCGAGCGGGTGCGGGAGCTGTCGGCCGACGAGGCGCTGCCGCTGGCCAAGGCGCTGTACGAGACCTACGCCGCCGACCGGGCGGGCGCGCTGGGCCGGGTCGACCGGGACTGGCGGGACTTCGCCTTCGACCCCGAGAGCCTGCGCAACGGCAGGTCGGGGCAGCGGTGGGCGGTGCACCCGCAGGGCTACGCGGCGTACCGGGTCAGGCCGCACTACGGCGAGCGCGGCTTCGCGGGCGAGGTGCAGATCCAGGAACTGGTCGCGACCACCCCGCAGGCCCACGCCGCGCTGCTGCGGTACCTGCTCGACACCGACCTCGCCGGGGAGGTCGAGTACTGGGCCGCCGTCGACGACCCGCTGCCGCTGATGCTCGACAACTCCCGGGCCGCCCTCGCCAAGACCGGTGACGGGCTCTACATCCGCCTGGTGGACGTGGACCGCGCCCTCGCCCAGCGGCGCTACAGCCGCCCCGTCGACGTGGTGGTTGAGGTCGCCGACGAGCACTGCCCGTGGAACGCGGGCCGGGTCCGCCTCACCGTGGACGAGAAGGGCGTGCCGACGGTCACCCGCACGAGTGACCCCGCCGACCTGGCCACGGGGAGCACCGAGCTGGGCGCGGCCTACCTCGGCGGCACCCGGCTGACCCGCCTGGCCGACGCGGGCCGCGTCACCGAGCGCACCACCGGCGCGGTGGCCGCGCTGTCGGCGGCGCTGCTGTCCGACCGCGAGCCCCGCACGCTGGAGGTCTTCTGACCTCGGGAACCCTGCGGGTGGCCGCCCCGTTGTCATGGTGACGCGAGGAGGTCGCAGTGGAGATCGTGCTGATCGTGCTGGTCCTGGCGGTCGTCGTGATCGGCTTGGCCGCCGCGCGCAACCAGGCGGGCAAACGCCGGTCCCAGATCGACGACGCGAAGGCCGAGGCCCGCCGCTGGGTGGAGCGCCTCGGCGGGCAGGTCATGAACCTGAGCGGCACCACCCAGGCCACCCAGCAGGCGCTGGCCGACGCCGCGGAGCGCTACACGGCGGCCGGGTCGCAAATGGACCAGGCGATGACCGTCGAGCAGTGCCGCCTGGTCACCAAGACCGCCTTGGAGGGCCTGTACTACGTGCGCGCGGCCCGCCTCGCCATGGGACTGGACCCGGGGCCCGACCTCCCGGTCGACCCGGACGCGGCCCGCGCGGGCGCGGTCAGCGAACACCGCCGCGTCGCGGTGGAGGGCCACAACTACAGCGCCTCCCCCGAGGCGGGCCAGGGCACGCCGTACTACTACCCCGGCGGCCGCGTCGCCGGGCGCTCGGTCCCCCGCGGCTGGTACAGCGAGCCGTGGTGGCGGCCCGCCCTGGTCGCGGGCGCGTGGGGCGTCGGCTCGATGCTGCTGTTCAGCACGATGTTCGCGGGCATGGCGGGCGTCGCCTCCGCCGACGCCTGGGCCTCCGGCTACGACGCGGGCCAGGCCGACGCGGGCGCCGAGGGCGCGGACACCGGCGGCGACGCGGGCGGCGGGGACCACGGCGGCGGCGACTACGGGGGAGGCGACCTGGGCGGCGGGGACCACGGCGGGGGCGACTTCGGCGGCGGCATGGACTTCTTCTGACCCACCGGCCGCGTCGACCAGGCCGGTCAGGTGCCGCCGCTCCCGCTCGTGGGCGAACAGGCGAACAGCCGCACCGTCACCCCGGGCCTGCCGTGCTCCAAGGCGCTGGTGATCCGCGCGACCCACCGGGGGAACTGGCGCAGCATCGGCTGCATACCCTGACACCCGCGCGCTTGGGCCGCCAATCCCCCTTCAAGGAAACCCAATGGGCCTGCCCCGCAGGCCAACCGCGGCTGGTCGAGGAGTCGGCCGCGGTTCAGCGTTCGGGTTGGCAGGTTGGGCACCAGTAGAGGTTGCGGGTGGCGAGAGTTGCCATGGCGACGGGGGTTGAGCAGATCAGGCAGGGCTGGCCGGCGCGGCGGTAGACGTAGACCTCGCCGCCGTGGCGGTCGGCGCGGGGGGCGCGGCCCATGGCGGCGGGGAGGTGTTCGTCGCGGACGGTGTCGATGCGGCCGCGGCGGACGCCCAGTCGCATGAGGGTGACCAGGTCCGTCCAGATGTCGGCCCACACCGCGTGGTCGACGTCGCGGCCGGGGGTCAGCGGGTGGATGCCGTGGCGGAACAGGACTTCGGCGCGGTACACGTTGCCGACGCCCGCGATGACGGCCTGATCCATCAGCAGCACGCCCACCGGGGCGCGGGAGCGGCTGATGCGGGACCAGACCCGGTCGGGGTCGGCGCCGCGGCGCAGGGGGTCCGGGCCGAGGCGGGCGCGCAGGGACTTCACCTCGACCTCGGTCAGGACCTCGCAGACGTTCGGGCCCCGCAGGTCCGTGTAGTGCGTGGCGCCGACCACGCGCATCCTGACCTGGCCGACGGGCTCCGGCACGGGCAGCGCCGACTCGGTGAACACGCCCCACAGTCCCAAGTGGACATGCACGATCGCGTCCGGGCCGTAGACGTGGAACAGGTGCTTGCCGTGGGCCTCCGCGCGCCGCAGCACGCGTCCGTCCACAATGGACGCGGCGAAGCGGCCCTGGGGGCTCGACACCGCGACCGGCGCACCCGCGAACCGGCGCTGGTGGGCGCGGGCGAGGGCGTGCAGGGTGTGGCCTTCGGGCATCAGCCCAGGGCCGGGGGCTCGCCGGTGCGCTCGTAGTCGGAGATCAGGGCGATCCGCCGGGCGTGGCGCTCGTTGCCGGAGAACGACGTGGCCAGGAACGCCTCGACGATGGCCGCGGCCTCCTCGGGCGTGTGCATCCGCGCGCCGAGGCCCATGACCTGGGCGTCGTTGTGCTCGCGGGCCAGCCGCGCGGTCTCCGGGCTCCAGGCCAGCGCCGCGCGGCAGCCGGGCACCTTGTTCGCGGCGATCTGCTCGCCGTTGCCCGAGCCGCCGATGACGACGCCGAGGCTGCCGTCGTCGGCGACGACGCGGCGGGCGGCCTCGATGCAGAACGGCGGGTAGTCGTCCTGCGCGTCGTACTCGGCGGGGCCGACGTCGATGACGTCGTGCCCCGCGGCGGCGAGGTGCTTGGCGAGGTGGGCCTTCAGCTCGAACCCCGCGTGGTCGGAACCCAGATAGACGCGCACGCCGCGCAGTGTGCCACCGAATCTCCGCGAGCGCGGTACCGAGGTCCGGATAAGACTGTGCGCGTGACGCGGAACGCATACGACCAGTCCGGCTTCGACGTCCGCCTGGAGTGGGGGCCCGAGGGCCTGGCCACGCTCGCCACCTGCCCGACCGTGGTGATCGTGGACGTGCTGTCGTTCTCCACGTCGGTGGACATCGCCCTGTCGCGGGGCGCCCGCGTGCTGCCGGTGCGCTGGCGCGACGACCGCGCGGAGTCAGCGGCCCGTCAGGCGGGCGCGGTCCTGGCGGGCGACGGGCAGTGGACGCTGCGGCCCGCGTCGCTGACCGCCATCCCGGCGGGCACCTTCCTCGCCCTGCCCTCCCCCAACGGCGCGACGCTGAGCGCGGCGGCGACGGGCACGGTGCTCGCGGGCTGCCTGCGCAACGCCGAGGCCGTCGCGGCGGCGGCCAAGGCGGCGGGCGGGCCGGTGGCGGTCATCCCCGCGGGCGAGCGGTGGCCGCACGACGCGCTGCGCCCGGCCGTGGAGGACCTGCTCGGCGCGGGCGCCATCGTCCACGCCCTCGGCGGCGCGCGGTCCCCGGAGGCCAGGGCCGCCGAGGCCGCGTTCCTGGCCTACAGCGACGACCTGTCCGCCATCCTGGGCGCGTGCGCCTCGGGCCGGGAACTGGCCGCGGGCGGTCACGCCGCCGATGTGGCCCTGGCCGCCGCCTACGGCGCCAGCGCCACCGTCCCCCGCCTGACCGACGGCGTGTACGTCTAGGCCGTGTTTCAGGTGTGGGACACGACCTAGCGGGACACTGGGGCCATGCGCTGGATCGAGGTCGCTCCCGGAGTGCACGCCCGCCGCTACGCGGAGCTGGACCAGACCCTGGGGCTGGTCGTCGGCACGCGGCGCTGCCTGGTCGTCGACACCGGCATGGACGAGGCCCACGGCGCCGAACTCGCCGCCGCCGTCCGCTCGCTGACCGGTCTGCCGTGGACGGTGGTGATCACCCACGCGCACTTCGACCACTTCCTCGGCACCGCGGCCTTCCCCGGCGCCGACGTCCACGCCCACCCGCGCTGCCGCGCCGCCATCGCCACCGGCGAGCACGCCGCCGAGTGGGCCCAGCGCTACCGGGACGAGGGCAGGCCGGAGATCGCCGCCCGCGTCGCGGGCGCCCGGCCCGTCCTGCCGACCCACGACGTCACCGACCGCGTCCACCTCGACCTCGGCGGGCGCACCGTCACGCTGCTGCACCCCGGACGGGCGCACACCGACCACGACATCGCCGTGCACGTGCCGGACGCGGGCGTGGTGTTCGCCGGTGACCTGGTGGAGCAGGGAGCGCCACCGTCGGTGGGACCCGACGCGCACCCGGACCGCTGGCCGGGCGCCCTCGACGTCCTGCTGGCCTTGCGCCCGGAGACGGTCGTCCCCGGCCATGGCGAACCGGTCGACGCCCGATTCGTCGCCGCGCAGCGCGACGAGCTCGGCCGGGGTTGACAATAGGCAGGCAAATGCCTGCATAATTGGCCGTGACCGCAGAGACGGACAAGGTCTTCAAGGCACTGGCCGACCAGACCCGGCGGCACCTGCTCGACCGGCTGCGCGAGCGCAACGGGCAGACGCTGGGCGAGCTGTGCGCGCACCTGGACATGGCGCGCCAGTCGGTGAGCCAGCACGTGGCCGTCCTGGAGGCCGCCAACCTGATCAGCGCGGTCCGCCGGGGACGGGAGAAGCTGCACTACCTCAACCCCGTTCCCCTGCACGCGATCCAGGAACGGTGGATCGACAAGTTCGAGCGCCCCCGCCTGCGGGCGCTGGGCGCGCTGAAGCGACGAGCAGAGGAACCCGACATGGACCACCCGCCGACCTACGTGTACGTGACCTACATCCAGAGCACGCCGGAGAAGGTCTGGCACGCGCTGACCGACGCCGACGTCACCGCCGAGTACTGGGGCCACAGCAACATCTCGGACTGGCAGGTCGGCTCCACTTGGGAGCACCGGCGCACCGACGGCTCCGGCATCGCCGACGTGGTCGGCACGGTCGTGGAAGCCGTGCCGCCCACGCGGCTGGTGGTCACCTTCGGCGAGCCGTCGCAGGTCACCTTCGAGATCGAGCCGCACGGCGAGATCGTCCGGCTCACCGTCACCCACGAGAACCTGGCCACCCAGGACGACCACGACGCGATCTCCGAGGGCTGGCCCGCGGTGATGGCCAACCTCAAGTCCCTTCTGGAGACCGGCCACGTCCTCCCGCAGGCGCCCTGGGAGATGCGCGCCGAGCGTCGCGCCGCCCAGATGGCGGAGAACGACCCGCGGTGAGGCGTCAGCGCTGGATGGACTTGACCTCGGTGAACTCCTCGACGCCGTAGCGGCCCAGCTCGCGGCCGTTGCCGGACTGCTTGTAGCCGCCGAAGGGGGCCAGCGGGTTGAACGCGCCGCCGTTGATGTCCACCTGGCCGGTGCGCATCCGCCGGGCGATGGCGAGGGCGCGGTCGGTGTCGGCGGAGAACACCGAGCCGGACAGGCCGTACACCGAGTCGTTGGCGATCGCCACGGCCTCGTCGTCGTCGGAGTACGGGAGGATCGCCAGCACCGGCCCGAAGATCTCCTCCTGGGCGATGCGCATGTCCGAGCGCACGCCCGCGAAGATCGTCGGCGGCACGTAGGCGCCGACCGGGGGCAGCGCGGACACGTCGCCGCCGTGGGCGAGGACGGCGCCCTCCTCCTGGCCGACGCGGATGTAGTCCAGGACCCGGTCCCGCTGCGCGAGCGAGGCCATCGGGCCGATGCGCGTCTTCGGGTCGGTCGGGTCGCCGACGGTGTACTTCGCCGCCGCGGCCGAGGCCAGGGCGACGGCCTCGTCGTGGCGGGCGGCGGGGACCAGCATCCTGGTCCAGGCCGTGCAGGTCTGGCCGCCGTTGATGAAGGTGTTCGCCAGGCCGATCTTCACCGCGAGGCCCAGGTCGGCGTCGTCCAGCACGATGTTCGCGGACTTGCCGCCCAGCTCCAGCGCGACCCGCTTGATGGTCGCCGCCGCCACCGCCGACACGCGCCTGCCCGCCGCGGTCGAGCCGGTGAAGGAGACCATGTCGACGCCGGGGTGCGCGGCGATCGCCTCGCCGACGACCGGGCCGACGCCGTGGACCAGGTTCACCACGCCGTCGGGGATGCCCGCCGCCGCCAAGACCTCCATGAGCAGGCACGCGTTGAGCGGGGCGACCTCGCTGGGCTTGAGCACGACGGTGTTGCCCGCGAGCAGCGCGGGCGCGAGCTTGGCGACGATCTGGTGCAGCGGGTAGTTCCACGGGGTGATCGCCCCGACCACGCCCACCGGCTCGCGGACGACCAGCGAGTTGCCGATCTCCTCGGTGAAGGAGTAGCCGGACTCGACCAGCGACGCCACGCCCGCGGAGGTCACCGCGGGCAGGGTCGCCTGGACCTTGGTGGAGAACGTGATCGGCGAGCCCATCTCCGCGGTGATCGTCGCGGCCAGCTCGTCACGGCGGGCGGCGAGCCGCTCGGACACCCGGCGGACGGCGGCGGCGCGCTCGGCGAGGTCCGTCGACGACCACGCGGGCAGCGCGGCCGACGCCGCCGAGACCGCCGCGTCGACGTCGGCCGCCGTGCCCGACGGGACGCTGGCGATGACCGCCTCCGTCGCCGGGTTGACCACCTCGATCCGGTCGCTCCCGGAGTCCAGGAACGCCCCGCCGATGACGTGGCCGGTACGGGCGGTGACGGGAGCAGCCATGGGTCCTCCAACCGGATGTGACACCTACACGCGAGTACGGGCTCAGGGTGTCACATCCGGTTGGCGGCGCGCACGGCGCGCAAGGTCACATCAGGAGAAGTCCAGCCCATCGGCGCGGGTGCGCTTCAGCTCGAAGAAGTGCGGGTTGCCCGCGAGCAGCCGGGCGCCGTCGAAGACCTTCACCGCCTCCTCCCCGCGCGGGATCGCGTTGAGCACCGGGCCGAAGAACGCCACCCCGTCGACGTGGATGGTCGGGGTGCCCACGTCCATGCCCACCGGGTCCATGCCCTCGTGGTGGGACTTGCGCAGCGCGTCGTCGTACTCGGTGGACGTCGCCGCCTCGGCCAGCGACGCGGGCAGCCCCAGCTCGGCCAGCGCCTCGACGACCACCGCCTGGTAGTCGTTGTCGCCGCCGTTGTGGATGCGGGTGCCCAGCGCGGTGTAGAGCTCGCGCAGGACCTCGTCGCCGTGCGCCTGCGCCGCGGCGATGGCCACGCGCACCGGGCCCCACGCCTTCTCCATCAGGTCGCGGTACTGCTCCGGCAGTTCGCGGCCCTCGTTGAGCACCGCCAGGCTCATCACCCGGAACCGCAGGTCGAGGTCGCGGTGCCGCTCGACCTCCAGAATCCAGCGCGAGGAGATCCAGGCGAAGGGGCACACGGGGTCGAAGTAGAAGTCGACACGGGCCTTCTCGGCAGCGGCGGTCATGTGTGGCTCTCCATGCTCGGGGTCCATTCGGCGGCAGTGCGTCCGCCCAAGCCGTGCAACATGGCGGCGCACGCAATCCTTCCCGCGCCCACCTCACCCCGCTCGGTACCCGAAGCGTGATTGGATGCGATTGTCAGTACCGACCCTGCGAGGACCCCCGCCTCGCCGTGAACCCGAGTTCCCCGAGGTGTCCCGTGGCCGCGCCCAACCTGACCCGTGACCAAGCCCGCGAGCGGGCCGCCCTGCTGGAGGTGCAGTCCTACACCGTCGAGCTGGATCTCACCGACGGTCTCGGCCAGCCGGGAGAGGCCACCTTCGGCTCCCGCACGACGGTGCGCTTCAGCGCCCGCGAGCCCGGCGCCCGCACCTTCATCGACATCGTGGCCCGCTCGGTGGAGTCCGCCGAGCTCAACGGCGTGGCGCTGGACGTCTCCGGCTACACCCCCGGGACCGGCGTCGAGCTGCCCGACCTGGCCGCGGACAACGAGCTGACCATCGTCGCCACCTGCGAGTACATGAACACCGGCGAGGGCCTGCACCGCTTCGTCGACCCGGTCGACAAGGGCGTGTACCTGTACTCGCAGTTCGAGACCGCCGACGCCAAGCGGATGTTCGCCTGCTTCGACCAGCCCGACCTCAAGGCGGTCTACACCCTCGCGGTGCTCGCCCCGGCCGACTGGAAGGTCATCTCCAACTCCGCGGCGCCGCTGCAGTCGGAGGTCCCCGCCGGGGACAACCGCGCGGTCCGCCACGAGTTCACCACCACCGAGCGCATGTCGACCTACCTCGTCGCCCTGGTCGCGGGCCCCTACGCCGAGTGGCGCGACGCCTACGTCGACGAGCACGGCACGATCCCGCTGGGCATCTACTGCCGGGCGTCGCTGGCGGAGTTCATGGACGCCGAGCGCCTGTTCACCGAGACCAAGCAGGGCTTCGGCTTCTTCCACCGCGCCTTCGGCGTGCCCTACCCCTTCGGCAAGTACGACCAGTGCTTCGTGCCGGAGTTCAACGCGGGCGCGATGGAGAACGCGGGCTGCGTGACCTTCCTGGAGGACTACGTCTTCCGCAGCAGGGTCACCCGCTACGCCTACGAGCGCCGCTGCGAGACCGTGCTGCACGAGATGGCGCACATGTGGTTCGGCGACCTGGTGACCATGCGCTGGTGGGACGACCTGTGGCTCAACGAGTCCTTCGCCACCTGGGCGTCGGTGCTGGCCCAGGCCGAGTCCACCGAGTACGTCCACGCCTGGACCAGCTTCGCCAACATCGAGAAGTCCTGGGCCTACCGCCAGGACCAGCTGCCCTCAACCCACCCGGTCGCCGCCGACATCCCGGACCTGGAGGCCGTCGAGGTCAACTTCGACGGCATCACCTACGCCAAGGGCGCCAGCGTGCTCAAGCAGCTGGTGGCCTACGTGGGGCTGGAGAACTTCCTGTCCGGCCTGCGGGTCTACTTCGACAAGCACGCCTGGGGCAACGCGACCCTGAGCGACCTGCTGGCCGCGCTGGAGGCGGCGTCGGGCCGCGACCTGTCGTGGTGGAGCGCGCAGTGGCTGGAGACCACCGGCCTGAACTCCCTGCGCGCGCGCTTCGAGGTCGCCGACGGCAAGTTCACCGCGTTCACGGTCCTGCAGGGCGGCGCCAAGCCCGGCGCGGGCGAGCTGCGCACCCACCGCGTGGCCATCGGCGTGTACGACGACGTCGACGGCAGGCTGGTGCGCACCCACCGCGTCGAGGTCGACGTCGACGGCGAGCAGACCGACGTGCCCGACCTGGTCGGCGTCTCGCGCGGCAAGCTCGTGCTGGTCAACGACGACGACCTGACCTACTGCACGATGCGCCTCGACCCCGGCTCGCTGACCACGCTGGTCGACCGCATCGGCGACATCACCGAGCCGCTGCCGCGCACGCTGTGCTGGTCGGCGGCCTGGGAGATGACCCGCGAGGCCGAGCTGAAGGCCCGCGACTTCGTCACCCTGGTCTGCCGCGGGCTGGCCGCCGAGACCGAGGTCGGCGTCGTGCAGCGGCTGCTGCTGCAGGCCCAGACCGCCCTGGCCTCCTACGCCGACCCGGCCTACTCCCCCACCGGGTGGGCGTCGTTCACCGACCGGGTGCTGGAGCTGGCCCGCACCGCCGAGCCCGGCTCGGACCACCAGCTGGCCTACGTCAACTCGCTGACCGGCTCCGCGCTCGACGCGGCGAAGACGGCGGTGCTGCGCGGCTGGCTGGACGGCAGCGACCCGCTGCCCGGCCTGGCCGTGGACACCGACCTGCGCTGGCGCCTGCTGCTCGCCCTGGTGGCGCACGGCGCCGCAGGCGAGGACGAGATCGACGCCGAGCTGCGCGCGGACTCCACCGCGGCGGGCAACCGGCACGCCGAGCGGGCCCGCGCGCTGGTCCCCACCGAGGCGGCGAAGACCGAGGCGTGGCGGCGCGCGGTGCACGACGACGAGCTGCCCAACGCGGTGAGCGAGGCCATCATCAACGGCTTCTCCCACCCGGCCCAGCGCGAGCTGCTGGCCCCGTTCGCCGCGCGCTACTTCGAGGACGTCGCCGACGTGTGGGCCCGGCGCTCCAGCGAGCGGGCGCAGTCGATGGTGCTGGGCCTGTACCCGGCCTGGGCGGTGGCCCCCTCCACTGTGGAGTCCTCCGACGCGTGGCTGGCCGCCGACCACCCGCCCGCGCTGCGCAGGCTGGTCTCCGAGGGCAGGGCGGGCATCCTGCGCGCCCTGGCCGCCCGGGAGTTCGACGGATCGTGAGCACACGACGAAGGGCCCGGACCATGTCGTCCGGGCCCTTCGTCGTGGTTCACCAGTGGAGCGGAGTCGATCGGCGGATCAGTGGATCAGCGGATCACTTGCGGGGCGCGGTTCCCGCCTGGTCGGCCAGCATGCGCAGCGCGCTGACCAGGCCACCGGTCAGGTCGCCCTCCTTAAAGGAGGCGACCATCGTCATGATGGCCAGGTTGCAGCCGCGGTCGGGCAACCGGCGCGCGGACTCGGTGCCTGTGACGATCTCGACCTTGCGCTGTCCGGGTGAGACCGCTATGAGGACGGCGTTGGCGGAGTGCTCGCCGATGGCCGCGTGCAGCTCCTCCGCGCGGTCGCGGGAGTCGGCCCCGAGGGCGCCGAGGTAGATGCTGAACAGCAGCCCGGTGGAGCGCGAGGAGAGCGTCAGCGCCTCGTCGAGACGGGTCAGCTGGACGGTGGAGAACGGCAGTCCCGGCTCGGCCGGGGTCTTGGCCCTGGCCACCGAGACCCGGCCGCTCGCGGTCACCGCGGAGCCGTACCCGTGGTCGGGGTCCTCAACACCGGTGTCGGCGTGGCGGACCAGCTCACCAGCTCCCACGGGCACCTCCCTTGGCCGTGCGCCGGGGCGCGCTGTCAGTGGCGGAGGCCGCGCTGTGGCTCGAGTGCAGGCCCGCGGGGTTGGCCGTCCACCAGACCGGGTCGAACTCCCACTCCTGGCCTGGGCGGTACCGGGGATTCTTCGCGAACCGGTCGCGCAAGGTCACCAGCGCGACCATTCCGTAGATCGCCAGCGGAATGACGGCGAACACGAGAAGGGTCTCGACGATCGTCACGGGCGCTACGGTAACCCACAATGAGCCCACCACCCCGCGCCGCCCTACCCGCACTCAAGCGGGAGTAACTCTCAGTAAATGGTTGGTGCTCTCTTGGTAAGGCCATTAGGCCGACGGCCAGCCCCCCGGGTAGCACAAAGGGCGTACCAACAAGAGGCGAACGGCCCTAAGTGGGCAGGCGAACGGCCTTGCGGTGGGTTGACGTCTTGTCGGTTACCCACCAGGGTCATAGCTTTCACCTATACGGCCCTTGCGAAACAGCTCACTCCTTGATCGATGTGTGACCGCTCCCGGGAGGACACTCCATGTACATCATTGCTTCCCTCGATGAGGCAAGGATCTTCACCCAGACGGGCGAGTCCACGCATTACCTGAATGGTGGCACTCGCGTCACCCGGGGTACCCATGTCACGCGGGGCACGAGGGTCACTGTTGTGCATCCTGACACCCCGGAGACCGACCGCACCAGAGTTTCGGCCAACGAGAAGGAGATTCTCGTCATGGGCACGCGAGTCACCCGCGGCACGCGGGTCACCAGGGGAACCCGGGTCACCCGGGGCACGAGGGTCACCGCCGAGTTCGGCACCCGGGTCACCAGGGGCACCCGGGTCACGCGCGGCACCAGGGTCACCGCCGAGGAGCGCGGCACGCGGGTGACCAGGGGAACCCGCGTCACCAGGGGCACGAGGGTCGCCGCTGAACTGGCCCGGATGGGCACCCGGGTCACCCGGGTCACCAGGGGAACCCGGGGCACGAGGGTCACCGCCGAGTTCGGCACCCGCGTCACGGCGGTCGACTTCGGTACGCGCGTGACTCGCGGAACCCGGGTCACCAGCGGCGCGACCATGGAATTCGGCACCCGGGTCACCCGTGGAACGCGCGTGACCAACGGCGCGACCATGGAATTCGGCACCCGCGTGACTCGCGGAACCCGGGTCACCAGCGGCGCGACCATGCAGTTCGGCACCCGGGTCACCCGGGGAACGCGGGTTACCAGCGCGACCGAGGACTTCGGCACCAGGGTCACCGCCGGGTTCGGCACCCGCGTCACCCGCGGAACGCGCGTGACCAACGGCGCGACCATGGAATTCGGCACTCGGGTCACCGCGGTCGACTTCGGCACGCGCGTGACTCGCGGCACGCGGGTCACCAATGGCACCCGCGTGACCAGGGGCACCAGGGTGACCGCCGTGGACTTCGGCACCCGGGTCACCCGGGGCACGCGCGTCACGGGCGGCCCCCGTGTCACCGCAGCCTGACCTCACAGCACCGACAGTACCCAGGATCACCGACAGTTTCAGTTCGACGAGCAGGCCGATCGACGATCACGCGGCGGGTTCCCCCAGATAGGGCAACCAGAGCGGGTCGGCGTCGACCACCCCGGCGAGCAGCCGCCAGTGCGGCCCCCGGGGCGCCGAAGGCACCACCCGCAACCTCCAGCCCAGCTCCGTCAGGAGCTTGTCGGCCTTGCGGTGGTTGCACTTGGCACAGCACGCGACGCAGTTCTGCCACGTGTGCTGCCCGCCGCGACTGCGCGGCACCACGTGGTCTATCGTCTCCGCCCGACCCCCGCAGTACGCGCAGCGGTAGCGGTCGCGCAGCATCAGCCCGGCCCTGGTCAGCGGCACCCGACCGCGGTAGGGCACCCGCACGTAGGTGGCCAGCCGGATCACCGAGGGCATCTCGACGCTGGACTTGGCCGAGTGCACGACCAGGCCCGCGGGGTCGCCGTGCACGACCTCGGCCTTGCCGCAGACCACCAGCACCACGGCGCGCCGCATCGGCAGCGCGGTGAGCGGCTCGTACGTGGCGTTGAGCAGCAGGACTCGACGCCGACTCCACGTGGGGCCCTGACGCTGGACCGGGAGGGGTCCGCCGCCCGGATCGGGCAGTTGGGCCATGCGCGCGTCCAGTCCGGAGGACGGTTTCGCGCACAACGAGGCCATCGGCGCCACCCCGTGGACGGCGCCGATGGGAGTCGGTTGTCGGTCTGGCACTCGACCACCTCCACCAGTGCTGTCTAAGTCGACCATAAGTCGGCCCTTGAACGCACGTCTGTTGTGTGACGTGTCCCGCATCTAGCCAGGACCGCCGCGTCAACAGTGCCCTAGTGGAGCAACGCGGCGCACGCTCTTTGAACCCCGGCGCGTGCCCTGGCTATCGTCGGCGCCGATGACTGCCAACTTTCCCCTCCACCTCGAACCGCCGCCGTGCCTGGACGAGACCGGCTCGTGGTGTCGAGAGGTCTACGACCTGACGGGCAACGCCTGGGTGGCCGCCTCGGCGGACTGGCTGGTCGCCAAGCCCGCCAAGATCCTGCTGATCGTGCTGGTCGCCGCCGTCCTGCGGCTGATGGCGCGCAGGCTGATCGACCGCCTCACCACCGGCGACGGGAAACCCCCGAAGCTGCTGCGCCCGCTGCGGGAGCGCGCGCCGAACGCGCTGGGGTCGATGCTGAGCGAGCGGCGGGCCCAGCGGGCCAAGACGATCGGCTCGGTGCTGAAGTCGATCATCACCTTCGTGGTCTACGGCCTGGCGGTGGTGCTGGTCCTCGGCGAGCTGGGGCTGAACCTGGCGCCGATCATCGCCTCGGCGGGCATCGTCGGCGTCGCGCTCGGCTTCGGCGCGCAGAACCTGGTCAAGGACTTCCTCTCCGGCATCTTCATGCTGCTGGAGGACCAGTACGGCATGGGTGACGTCGTGGACCTCGGCGAGGCCATCGGCACCATCGAGGGCGTCGGGCTGCGGGTGACGACGCTGCGCGACGTCAACGGCACCGTCTGGTACGTCCGCAACGGCGAGATCCTGCGGGTCGGCAACTCCAGCCAGGGCTTCGCGGTGGCCTTGGTGGACCTGCCGGTCGGCTACAGCGTCGACGTCGAACAGGTGAACGAGATCCTGCGCCGGGTCAGCGCGGAGCTGACCGAGGACAAGGAGTTCTCGGGCGATGTGATCGAGCCGCCGGAGGTCCTCGGTGTGGAGAAGGTCACCCCGGAGGGGATGACCCTGCGGGTGACCGTGAAGGTGCGTCCTGGCAGGCAGTGGGCGGTGCAGCGGGCCCTTCGCGCGCGGGCGATGGGGGCGATGGAGGCCGCGGACATCCAGCCGCCGTTCGCCAGGCTGTTCCCCCCGCCCCCGGCATAGGCGGGCGTGGGGGAGGATGGTGGGGTGGCAACACCTGAGAACTTCTACGACGCGGTCGGCGGTGAGGACACGTTCCGCCGGATCATCGCCCGGTTCTACGTCGAGGTCGCCAAGGACGAGGTGCTGCGCCCGCTCTACCCCGAGCAGGACCTCGGCCCGGCCGAGGACCGGCTGCGGCTGTTCCTCATGCAGTACTGGGGCGGTCCACACACCTACTCCGATCAGCGGGGCCACCCCCGCCTGCGGATGCGGCACAATCCGTTCACCATCGGCCCGATCGAACGCGACGCCTGGCTGCGCTGCATGCGGGTCGCCGTCGACGAGGCGGGGCTGGACGAGCGGCACCAGGCGCAGCTGTGGCAGTACCTGGAATCGGCCGCGAACAGCCTGATGAACAGCTGGGTCTGAAAGAGTCAACTCGTGCGGGCTTCGGGGAGCCCGACAGGCTGGAATGGCAGGCAACGTGCGACGAAGCGCCGACTCGCGCCCCGGGGGGGTGTCGTGGTGGCAGGACGCGGTGTTCTACCAGGTCTACGTGCGCTCCTTCGCCGACTCCGACGGTGACGGCGTGGGGGACCTGGAGGGCATCCGGTCCCGGCTGGGCTACCTGGAGCTGCTGGGCGTCGACGCGCTGTGGCTCACCCCGTTCTACCGCTCCCCCATGGCCGACCACGGCTACGACGTGTCCGACCCGCGCGACGTCGACCCGCTGTTCGGCGACCTGGCCGCCTTCGACCGCCTGGTGTCCGACGCGCACGACCACGGCATCAAGATCACCGTCGACCTGGTCCCCAACCACACCAGCGACCAGCACCCGTGGTTCCAGGAGGCGCTGGCCGCCCCGGCGGGCAGCCCCGCCCGCAACCGCTACTACTTCCGCGACGGCCGCGGCGACGCCCCGCCGAACAACTGGACCAGCGTCTTCGGCGGCCCGGCGTGGACCCGCGTGCCCGACGGCCAGTGGTACCTGCACCTGTTCTCCCCCGAGCAGCCGGACCTGAACTGGGACGACTCCCACGTGCGCGCCGACCTGGTCGAGACCCTGCGGTTCTGGCTCGACCGCGGCGTCGACGGGTTCCGCATCGATGTCGCCCACGGCATGGCCAAGCCCGACGGCCTGCCCGACATGGACCCGGCCGCGGTCGCCGTCATGGCGGGCGCGCAGCAGCCCGACGTGGTGGACCCCCGCTTCGACAACGACGCCGTGCACGAGGTCCACCGCCTGATCCGGGGTGTCCTGGACGGCTACCCCGCCACGATGGCCGTCGGCGAGATCTGGGTCGACGACGACGAGCGCTTCGCCCGCTACCTCCGGCCGGACGAGCTGCACCTGGGCTTCAACTTCAAGCTCGCCCAGGCCGACTTCGACGCCGACGCCGTGCGCCGCGCCATCGAGCGCTCGCTGGTCGTGGCCTCGCCCACCTGGACACTGTCCAATCACGACGTGGTGCGCCACGTGACCCGTTACGGGGACGGGGATGCCGGGACCCGGCGGGCGCGGGCGATGGCGCTGGTCGAGCTGGCGCTGCCCGGGGTGGCGTACCTGTACAACGGCGAGGAATTGGGGCTGCCGAACGCCGACCTGCCGGACTGGGCCCTGCAGGACCCGATCTTCCGGCGCTCGGGCGGGGCGGAGCGGGGCCGCGACGGCTGCCGCGTCCCGGTGCCGTGGGAGGGCGTGGAACCGCCGTTCGGCTTCACCACCGCCGAGACGACCTGGCTGCCGATCCCCAAGGACTGGGGCCCGCTGACGGTCGAGGCGCAGCTGGAGGACCCGGGCTCCATGCTGTCGCTGTACCGGCAGGCCGTGGAGATCCGCAAGACCCACGCGGCCTTCGACGGCACGGAACTGGAGTGGTACGGCGCTCCCCCCGGCTGCTTCGCCTTCCGCCGCAAGGGCGGCGGGCTCATCTGCGCCCTGAACACCTCGGCGGCCCCGGTGCCACTGCCCCCTGGCGAGGTGCTGCTGTCGAGCGCGCCGCTGGAGGGCACGCTCCTGCCCCCGGACGCCTCCGTGTGGCTGGTCTGAGTCATCAGTCCGAACAGGCGCATCGGAAACGTCCGGCATTCGGTGCGCGACTACATATCCACAGGCTTGTAGTAAGCACCACATGCACGGGGGTAGCAGCAGGATGAGCGATGATGCCGCGACGAGCACACTCGTCGACCGAGCAAAGCGGCTATTCCAATTCCTCGCGCGCGCCCAGCAGCAGCGCACCAAACCCACCCGGATAGTCAGCAAGTACGAGAAGGTGGTGTGGTGGTCCGCTCTGCCGGACCACCCAGCCGTGCAACGCCATGTGGCCCCAGGCGCTGACGACCCCATCCTGTCTGTTGCCCGGCTGATCCGCCAAGACGTCCCCCAACCTCACAGTGAGCTGCGGGACTGGCTCATCGGCGACCTCGACACACCGGAACAAGCGCCCGCCCTTCGTGAGTTCATCCACCTGCCCCACCATGACGAGCAGATGCGGCGGGTCGAGGTCACCGAACGACCCGACGTCCAAGACGCCTACCAGCGCTGGCTGGTGAAGTGGCAGGCGTGGGCGGAGCTGGAACTGGTCGACCGGCCTGCGCGCCATCTATACCAAGAGCTGTTCTCCACTTTTCTCAAGGCAACCGGCCATCCCGAGGACTTCGAGCTGGTCGTCGCGGTGGGCTGTCTGGCGTGGCAGCCCGAGGGACACGAACCAGTGCTGCGACATCTGCTCACCGCACCGGTCTCGATCACCTTCGACGATGAGACCGGGTCGCTGGCGGTCGTCCGCTCGGAATCACTGGAGGCGTACAGGACCGAGCTGGACATGCTCGATCCCAGCTTGACGACCTCGCCGCGGATCAATGCCGTGCGCGAGGACGCGAGCGTGAGCACCGCACATCCGCTCGACCGAGACGAGGTCGGGCTACTCGCGCAGCGCCTGGTCAACATCCTCGACGCTGACGGCGATTACCGTCCCCACGACGCCCCTCCCTCGCCCTCGACCAGCGCAACGGCCGCGTACGCGCCCGCTCTCATCCTGCGCAAGCGGTCCCAGCAGGGCATTGTCGACATCTACGAGACGATCGTCGCGCAGCTGGCGGAGTCCGACGTCGTCCCTGACGGTGTCATCCCGTTGATCGATCCGAACCACGAGCCGCGAACAGGCGCACCCCACGGCGAGGGCGCCCTGATCACCGTCGATGACGATCCCTTCCTGCCACTCCCGGTCAACGACAAGCAGCTGGAGATCATCCGAAAGGTCGACAACAGCGCGCAAACCCTCGTGCAGGGTCCGCCTGGGACCGGGAAGACCCACACGGTCGCCGCGCTCCTGTCGCATCTGCTCGCACGCGGCAACCGGGTGCTCGTGACCGCCCACACCGACCGAGCGTTGAAGGAAGTGCGGGAAAAGCTGCCCTCGACGATCAAACCTCTATCGGTGTCCGTTGCGGGCACGTCCCGAGAGGACTTGGCCGATCTCAAACTGGCGGTCCAAGGAATCAGCAACGCGGCTTCGGAATACGACCCTGCGGACGCCGAGCGGGAGATTCGCGGGCTTGAGGCAGAAATCGACAGGTTGAGACAGCTGCGGGCGGCCCTTCGCTCCGACCTGATCAGCGCCAAGGAAGCTGAGGTCAGCCTGCACGAACGAGCCGGATTCAGCGGCACACTCGCCAAGATCGCTGAACAGCACTCGCGACAGGCCGACCAGTTCGGTTGGCTGGCGTCGCTGTTCACGGGCGGACCCGACACTCCCCCGCCGTTGCGCACCGCCGAGATCGGCGAGCTGCACCGGCTCCTCACCGATCCGGACTTGGCCGCTGACCTGCCGGAGTCCGCGCTGCGCACCGTGGACCTCGCGGACATACCGACCCCCTCGACGTTCGCCGAGAACGTCGCCGCGGAGAGGACGGCCGCCCAGCACAGCGCAGAGTGGGCCCGGGTCAGGACCATGCCCGCGTATCCCGCCGTGCACTCGATCCCCCGCCCCGTGCGCCAGGAGTTCCGAGCCGCGCTGGCCGGTATCCGAAACCGGACCATCGAGATCCGCCGCAGGACGGAGCGGTGGATTCCCCAGGCAGCGCAGGATGTCCTCAACGGCCACGCGGGTCGATGGACCGCGCGCGAACAAGCCATCACCAACCTCATCCAGCAGTGCGGTCCGGTGGTCGCGAGCTTGGGGCACACCAGGATCGAGGTGAACGGCGCCCGGGAACCCCTGCTCCACCTCGCCCGCGGCCTGCGCGAGCACTTGGCGAACGGCGGCAAACTGAAGATCGAGCCCACCGGGTTGCCCAAGATTGGCGTGTTCTCCGCGCAGATCGTCAAGCAGTCCGCCGCACTGTTCACCGGTGTCCGAGTCAACGGACTCCCACCGGTGACCACGCGGCATCTGGACTCGTTCCTCGACTGGGGACACGCCTGCGCACTGCTCGACGCGCTCGACAGGGCCTGGCCGGGCTCTGCGGACATTCCGCTGGAGGACACGCCACACGAGCGTCTGTCATGGCACGTCACCGAGGTCGATCAGCTGCGCAAGGTGCTGCGGCTGGGCGCGGACGTCAGTGGTCAGCAGGGCACCCTGCACCGGTTCCACCTGTCCCAGCCGGATTGGAGTGACGCCGATGCTCTCAAGTCCTATCTCGACATGGTGGACGCCGCCGACTCCCATGACGGCCACCAGGCAGCGGCCGCTCCCGCCGAGAACACCGCGCGCGTGCTGCACGAAGCGGCGAAATGGGACAACGCGACACCTTCCGTCAGTGCCCTGAGCGAGGCCGCCGATCGGCGGGACCACAACGCCTACGCCGCCGCATACCAACGGGTGGCCAGGATTCTCGAGGTGCGCCAGGCTGACCAGCGGCGCGGTGAGCTTGTGAGCCGCCTTGGCACCGCGTGTCCGGCCCTGGCCAAGGCCGTCGAAGCGACTCCCCAAGACGCCTCCTGGCCTCAGCGCCTCGGTTCCTTTGAGGCGGCGTGGTCATGGGCCACGACCGGCGCGTGGATCACTTCCCGACCGGTTATCGATGTCAACGAGATCCAGGCGCGGATCGCCGACACCGAGGACCGCGTCCGCGACGCCGTCGAGCAGCTCGCCGCGACCAGGGCATGGGGCCATGCCGTGTCAAAAGACCGGCTGACCGGTCAGGCACGCGCCGACCTGAATCAGTACGCCCAGCTGGTGAAAGGGCTCGGCAAGGGAACGGGGAAGTACGCCACGGCCAAGAGGTCCGAGATCCGTCAGGCGATGGACCGCTGCCGGTCCTCGGTGCCGGTGTGGATCATGCCGGTGTACCGGATCGCCGAGCAGCTGCGCATCAGGCCCGACATGTTCGACGTGGTGATCGTCGACGAGGCGTCCCAGGCCGGGCTGGAGGCAACGTTCCTGCAGTACCTCGCGCCGAAGTTGGTGATCGTCGGCGATGACAAGCAGGTCTCCCCCTCTGCCGTCGGGGTCGACCAGCAGCTGATGCGCGATCTGGCGAACCAGTACATCGCCGACGACCGGTACAAGGCGTCCTGGCAAAACCCGCAACGCAGCCTGTTCGACGAAGCCAAGATGCGCTACGGCGATGTGATCACGCTGACCGAGCACCGGCGTTGTATGCCCGAGATCATCGAATTCTCCAACAAGATCGCCTATGCGAAGGACGGCATCCGGCTCATCCCGGTACGCCAGTACGGCGTCGACCGTCTCGACCCGATCAAGACCGTCCATGTCCGCGGCGGCTATACCAAGGGGTCCACAGCCAAGGTCAATCCGCCCGAGGTCGAAGCGATCGTCGAACAGGTGATGAAGTGCCTGAGCGATCCCGCCTATGACGGCAAGACCTTCGGCGTGATCTCGCTATTGGGACCGGCACAGGCGAAGGGGATCGAGCGGGCGCTTCAGGAGCGGGTCCCGATCGAGGAATGGCAGGAACGAGACCTGCGGTGCGGTGACTCCGCCGACTTCCAGGGGTCGGAGCGCGACGTCGTGTTCCTGTCGATGGTCGCGGCGGTCGAGGAGGGCCGACGCCTCCAACCACTCACCGCGGAGAGCTACGTCCAGCGCTTCAATGTCGCCGCGTCCAGGGCGAAGGACCAGATGTGGCTATTCCATTCCGTCACGCTCTCGAACCTGGGAAATCCGGACGACATGCGGTTTCAACTCCTGGACTACTGTCTCGGGGTCAGCAGTCGCGCCAACGACCCCGAGAGCACGCATACCTCACGGGTATCCGACGATGTCCGCGATGCCCGGTTCGATTCCCTATTCGAGCAGCGGGTTTTCAACCGGCTCATCGATCGCGGCTATACGGTCCACCCGCAGTTCGAGGCGTTGCGGTACCGCATTGACCTGGTCGTCCTCGGTGGCCGCTCCCGCCTGGCCATCGAATGCGACGGCGACGCGTGGCACGGCCCCGACCAGTACGCCCGCGACTTGGCCAGGCAACGCGATCTGGAGCGCTGCGGCTGGACCTTCTTCCGCATCCCGGAATCCGACTTCTACGTCGACCGGGAAGCCGCACTGGCCGAACTCTGGTCCACCCTCGCCAAGAACGACATTCACCCGTCCGGGTGGGTGCCCTCGAAGCACGGGTAGCGGCTCGTCGGGGGTCAGACCAGCAGGGGCAGGAGGGCGTGCCTGCGGCGGACCACGGCGCCGTAGCGGGCGTCGAGGCGCATCCAGGCGTCAGTCGCGGTGACGCGGATGTGGTCGTCCTCGTCGTCGGCGAGGAAGCCCATGCCGGACATGGCGAACAGGCAGCGCAGCGGCACCTTCACCGCCATGCCCTCGCCCTCCACCGTCAGCACGGTCTGGTCGAGCAGCGACGCGGGCGGGGTGCCCTGCGGGCCGACGTTCTCCCGGGCCACGGCCAAACCCTTGTCCGCCAGGGACGCCACCGTCCGGGCGGGCACCCGGTCCACGACCTGCCAGTGCTTGCCGGGCGGCAGCGGCGAGCGCCACTGCAGGTCGCGCGGGTGGCCGGGGTCGATGCGCTCGTCGCGCACCACCGACAGCCCGGCCAGCAGCTCGTTGCCCGAGACCGTCACGTCGGTCGGGCTCAGCGTGCCCCGCGCCGAGCGGGTGGCCAGCACGTCGAACGGGGTGGCGACCCAGGCGTCGACGCGGCCGTCCTCGCGGCCCTTCAGGCGGACGACCGCCTGCTGGTCGAGCCGGACCGCCCTGGCGACGAACGCGCCGAGGTCGGCGCGCTCCTCGGGGTCGGCGAAGTGCAGTTCAGCCACGGCCGCCTCCGTTGTGCCACGCGGCGAGGAAGTCGCGCTCGCTGTCGGTGATGCGCCGGGGTTTGCCCGCCGCGAGGTCGAAGGGCGCCAGCGTCGTGCGGGCGGTGACCGCGACCGTGTCGGCCTCGGTCAGTCCATTGTGGATCACGTAGTCCAGGATGAAGTACGCGGCCCTGATCTCGCGCACCGACACCGCCACCCGCACCGCGCGGCCGGTGGCGTACAGGGGCGCGTGGTAGTCGACCGTGAGGCTGGCGACCACCACCCCGCGCGCCAGGTCCTCGGCGCCGCGCAGGGTGGCCTCGTGGAAGAGCAGGTCCACGCGGGCCTCCTCCAGGAGGGTCACGGTGCTGGCGTGGTTGACATGGCCGTAGGAATCCATGTCCGACCAGCGGGGCCGCACCTCGGTCACGAACACGCCCAACGAAGGTCCCCTCCCCGGAAACAACGACCCCGAAGCCTATCCCGAGCCCGCCGCCCGCCGGGAACCCCCGGCGGGCGGCGCTCGGTCAGCGCACCATGCTGCGCATCTGCCGCGCGGCCACCGACAGCGTGGCCAGGTCGAGCCTGCCCGACGCCTGGATGTCGGCCAGCGCGGCGCGGGCCCTGGCCAGGCGGGAGCTGTTGACGTGCTCCCAGGCGGCGATCTTCTCCGCGGCGCGGGTGCCGGGGTCGCTCTGGCGCATCACGTCGATGGTGATGGCGCGCAGCGAGCCGTACAGGTCGTCGCGCAGGGCCAGGCGGGCCAGGGCGTGCCAGCGGTTGCCCCGCTCCAGCTCGCTGACCGCGGTGAGCATCAGGTCGATGTCCAGGTGGTCGGCCAGCGCGTAGTACAGCTCGGCGGTCTCCCACGGCGAGCGCTCGGCGTCCAGGCCCGCGTCGCGCTCGGAGAGCTCGGCGATCTCGGTGATGTCGAGGAGGCTGTAGGACTCCAGCAGCGCCGAGACCTGCCCGGCCAGGCTCGCGGGCACGCCCGCTGACACCAGCGACTCGGCGTGCTGCTCGGCCTTCTCCCGTGAGCGCCCGCGCAGGAACCCGCCGACCGCGGGGGCCAGCTCGCGGGCGACCTCGTGGAACCGGGAGATCTCCGCGCCCACCGCCAGCGGCTGCGGGCGGTTGGTGAGCAGCCAGCGCGAGACCCGGTCGAGCAGCCTGCGCGTCTCCAGCACCATCCGGTCGGCGGTCTCGGTGGGCACCAGGGTGTCCAGGGCGTCGATCTCCCGCCAGATCGCGGGCAGGTCGTAGACCCTGGTGACCACGGCGAAGGCGCGCACCGCGTCGGTGGCCGACGCGCTGGTCTCCTCGGCCAGCCGGAACGCGAAGGAGATGCCCGCGCCGTCGACGACCTCGTTGACCAGCACCGTCGTGGTGATCTGGCGGCGCAGCGGGTGCGCGGCGATCGCGGTGGCGAAGCGCTCGCGCAGCTGGGTCGGGAAGTAGTCCGGCAGCCTGCGCGAGAACACGTCGAGATCGGGCAGGTCGGAGGCGAGCAGCTCGTCCTTGAGCGCCAGCTTGACGTGCGCGAGCAGCGTGCACAGCTCCGGGGAGCTCAGGGCGTCGCCCGCCTTCTCCATGGCCTTGAACTGCGCCCGCGACGGCAGCGCCTCCAGCCCGCGGTCCAGGACGCGCGCGTTCTCCAGGTTGTCGACCAGCCGCTGGTGCACCGACAGCATCGGCGCGGCGTGGGCGCGGCTGACGCCGAGCACCGCGTTCTGCCGGTAGTTGTCGGCCAGCACCAGCTCGGCCACCTCGCCGGTCATCTCGGCGAGCAGCTCGTCGCGGTTGGCGCCGTCCAGCTCGCCCGCGCGGACCAGGTGGTCGAGCAGGATCTTGATGTTGACCTCGTGGTCGGAGCAGTCCACGCCCGCGGAGTTGTCCAGCGCGTCGGTGTTGACCCGCCCGCCCGCGCGGGCGAACTCGATGCGGCCGCGCTGGGTCAGGCCCAGGTTGCCGCCCTCGCCGATGACCTTGACCCGCAGGTCGGCGCCGTCGACCCGCAGCGGGTCGTTGGCCTTGTCGCCGACGTCGCCGTGGGTCTCGGCGCTGGACTTGACGTAGGTGCCGATGCCGCCGTTCCACAGCAGGTCGACGTCGGCGAGCAGGATGGCCTTCATCAGCTCGGCGGGCGAGAGCTTCGTGGTGCCCTCGGGCAGGCCCAGCGCGCGGACGGCCTCCTGGCTGACCGGGATCGACTTGAGCGTGCGCGGCCAGACGCCGCCGCCCGCGCTGATCTTGGCGCGGTCGTAGTCGTCCCACGACGAGCGCGCGAGCCCGAAGATGCGCCCGCGCTCGGCGAAGGAGACCGCGGCGTCCGGGTCGGGGTCGATGAAGATGTGCCGGTGGTCGAAGGCGGCCACCAGCCGGATGTGCTCGGAGAGCAGCATCCCGTTGCCGAACACGTCGCCGGACATGTCGCCGACGCCGACGACGGTGAACGGCTCGGCCTGGGTGTCGACGTCCAGCTCGCGGAAGTGCCGCTTCACGCTCTCCCACGCGCCCCGGGCGGTGATGCCCATGGCCTTGTGGTCGTAGCCGACCGAGCCGCCGCTGGCGAAGGCGTCGCCCAGCCAGAAGCCGTACTCGCGGGCCACCTCGTTGGCGGTGTCGGAGAACGTCGCGGTGCCCTTGTCGGCGGCGACGACGAGGTAGGTGTCGTCATCGTCGTAGCGCACGACGTCGCGGGCCGGGACGACCGTGGTGCCGTCGAGGTTGTCGGTCAGGTCCAGCAGGCCGGAGATGAACATGCGGTAGCAGGCCACGCCCTCGGCGAGGAACGCCTCGCGGTCCAGCGCCGGGTCGCCCACCGGGACGGGCGGGCGCTTGAGCACGAACCCGCCCTTCGCGCCGACGGGCACGATCACCGCGTTCTTCACCGCCTGCGCCTTGACCAGGCCCAGGACCTCGGTGCGGAAGTCCTCCCTGCGGTCGGACCAGCGCAGCCCGCCGCGGGCCACCGTGCCGAAGCGCAGGTGCACGCCTTCCACGCGCGGGGAGTAGACGAAGATCTCGAAGCGGGGCCGGGGCTCGGGCAGCTCCGGGATCGCGCCCGGCTCCAGCTTGACCGCCAGGTACGGGCGGGGGGCGCCGTCGTCGTCGCGGACGTAGTAGTTCGTGCGCAGCGTCGCCCGGATGACCGTCAGCAGGCTGCGCAGGATGCGGTCCTCGTCCAGGCTGGTGACGCCGTCGATCATCTCGGTGATGTCGGCGATCTGCGCGCTGGCGTGCGCGGCCCGGGTCTGCGCCGACAGCGACGGGTCGAAGCACGTCTCGAACAGCTGGATCAGCGCGGTCGCCACGTGCGTGTGGGCGAGCACGGCGTCCTCGATGTACTCCTGGCTGTAGGGCGTGCCCGCCTGGCGCAGGTAGCGCGAGTACGCGCGCAGCACCGCGGCCTGGCGCCACGTGACGCCGCCGCGCAGGACCAGGGCGTTGAACCGGTCCGGGTCCACCTCGCCGCGCCACGAGGCGGTGAACGCCTCCTCGAACTCGGTGGGCAGGCGGTCGACGTCGTCGTCGGTGCGGGCCTCCAGGACCGCGGGATCGATCCGCAGGCCGAAGTCGTAGACCCACCACTCGGCGCCGTCCTCGCGCCGCAGCTCGTACGGGCGCTCGTCGAGCACCTCGACGCCCATCGCGTGCAGGACCGGCAGGACCTGGGAGAGGGTCACCTTGGCGCCCGCGAGGAACAGCTTGAGCCGCCGCTCGCCCGCCTCGGCGCCCTCGGGGACGTAGAACGAGACGGCCATGTCGTTGTCGCCGAGGGCCATGAGGCGGCGCACGTCGGCGAGGCCGACCGGGGCGTCGAAGTCCTCCTTGTACGCCTCGGGGAACACCGCGGCGTAGCGCTGGCCCAGCTCGGTGGCCGACTCCGCGCCGTTGCCCTTCTCCCCCAGCAGGGCCTCGACCATGCGGTCGTCCCACGTGCGCACGGCCAGGGTCAGCCGCTCCTGGATGCGCAGCACGTCCGGCTCGGTCCTGGCGGCCGGGTCGGTGTGGATGATGAAGTACACCTGCGCCAGCGGCGACTCGCCCAGGCGGGTGCTGAACTCCAGGTTGGTGCCGCCCAGCTCCTCCAGCAGCACCTCCTGCATCGCGATGCGGGAGGTGGTGGTGTAGCGGTCGCGCGGGAGGAAGACCAGGCAGGTGAAGAACCGGCCGTAGGGGTCCTTGCGGAGGAACAGCCGCAGCCTGCGCCTGTCCGCCAGCGCGATGACACCCGTGGCGGTGGTGTACAGCGACTCGGCGGTGGCGGAGAACAGCTCGGCGCGCGGCCAGTTCTGGATGACTTCCAGCATCCGCTGCCCGGAGTAGGACTCCATCGGGAAGCCGGCGCGGTGGATCACGTCGCGCACCCTGCGGCGCACGACCGGGATGTCGAGGACGTCCTCGTGCAGGGCGGAGGTGGTGAAGATGCCCAGGAAGCGGTGCTCGCCGGTGACGTTGCCGTCACTGTCGAACGTCTTCACGCCCACGTAATAGGGGTATGCCGTCCTGGCCACGGTCGAGGGGGCGCTGGCCTCGGTGAGGACCAGCAGGTTCGGTGAGAGGGCGTGCCTGCCCGCGTCCGGCCCCGCGGTCAGGCTGCGCGCGGCGAGGCTGTCCTGGCGCAGGACGCCGAGGCCGCTGGCCAGGATGGCGCGCAGGGCGGGCTCGCCCCCGTCGTCGACCAGCTCGTAGCTGCGGTAGCCGAGGAAGGTGAAGTGGCCGTCGGCCAGCCAGCGCAGCAGCTCCGCGCCGTCGGTGACCTGCGCGGGGTCCAGCGGGGGAGGGTTCTGCTCGAGCTGGTCGGCCAGCGTCATCGCGGTCCCGGCCATGCGGTCGGTGTCCTCGACGACCTCGCGCACGTCGGTCAGCACCGAGTGCAGCACGGTCTCGATCTCGCGGGCCCGCTCCGGATCGATGACCCGGTCGACCTCGATCGACATCCAGCTCTCGGTGAACGCCTCCGCGGGCGGCGCCTCGGCGTCGGCGCTGGGCAGCACGGCCTGCAGCTTCCCGGCGACGTCGCGTTGGACCACGACCATCGGGTGGATCACCCGCTGCACCTGGGCCCCGCCGCGGGCCAGCGCCGCGGTGACGGATTCGACCAGGTAGGGCATGTCGTCGGTCACCAGCTGGATGACCGAGCACGGCGAGGACCACTCGTCGGTCCGCGCCTCGGGGTTGAGCATCCGCACCGCGGGCCTGCCCCGCACCCGCCGCTCGGCGAGCTGGGTGTGCGACCGCACCGCGCCGACGAGGTCGCGCGGGTCGTCGTCGAGCACTTCCTCCGGCGGGATGTGGCGGTAGTACAGGCTGATCAGGTCGGCTATGTCGGGGTCCAGCTCGGCGGCCCGCGCGATGAGTTCGTCCCGGGTCTGCTCGGGGCTGCGCGCGACCGGGCTCCCGCCGAGCGGCGAGCCGTCGACGCTGGCGGCCCTCTCGGTTCGGGACGGTGTACCAGTCGAGGTCATCTTCAGGTCGGCTCCACAGTCGTTGTGACACGTCGATGTGCCACATAACGTCCTTCAGGGTAGTGCCGCCTCCCGGCAGGCCGCGTCTTGCCCGCAGCGTTCACCAGTCATTGACACTGGCGGAGAAACCGCTGCCCGTCGGCAATATTCCCGTCACGCTCCGTCCACGTCGGCAGGCGCCCAGCCCGAGGAGCGGTGCCGCCCGCCCTCATCCCAGGCGCTGGGCGGGGAATCGGTCGGATCGGCCGCCCTGGCGTCGGCCACCCACTCCCGCGGGCCGACCTCCTCCCGCGCCCTGCGCGCGGCGCGGCGGCCGGGCGCCCAGTCCTCGGGTTCCTCCGGGGTCGCCTCGGCCGGGCCACGCCAGCCCCGGCCCACGCGGGTGTAGCCCGGGTCGCCCTGGGCTCGCCTGCGCCCGCCCACCGCCTCGGTGTCGTCGGGGGCGCGGCGCCTGCCGCCGTCCTCCTGGCGCGGGGCGGGGTCGATGGGGCGGCGCGCGGCGAGGGCGGCGTTGAGGGGGGAGCGGGGTTCGGGCTGGTCCTCCCAGGTCGCCTCGGCGGGTTGGGTGGACTGGAAGGCGGCGAGGGCCTCGGCGAGGAGGTCGGCGAGACCACTGGAGGAGCGGTCCCGCCTGCTGCCGGGGCGGGTGGGGATGATGGGAGCCGAGGGATCGACCGGCTGCCTGCCGGCCGCTTGCTGAGCAGCCGGGCGGTCAGCGGGCTGCCGGGTGATCGAGTTCTCAGCCGCTTGCCGAGTGGCCGGGTGCTCGCCGGGCTGTCGAGTATTCGCGTGGTCGGCTTGCCGCGTAGCCGGGCGACCAGCGGGCTGCTGAATGCTTGAATGGCCAACCGCTTGCTGGGCAACCGGGCGGTCGACGGGCTGCCGGGCGGTTGAGTGATCGGCGTGCCGAGTAGCCGGGTACGCGGCGGCTTGCCCGGTCGCCGCGTACTCACCAGATTGCCGGGCGGTCGCGTGATCTCCCGATGCCCGGATGCCCGGATACCCGCCAGATTGCCGCATGGCCACCTGCTCGACGGGGTGCCGAGCGACCACGTGCTCGGCTGCTTGGCGAGAACCCGGGTAATCGGCGGGACGCGCGGATGACTGACCGGCTTGCTGGATGGCCGGGTGGTCGCCGGGGCGCGGGTACGACTGGTGACGGGTTGTCGACCGTGGGTCCGGCTCAGCGGAAACCGGGGACGACGGCTCGGGGGCGGTCGGTTCCGGCGTGGGCTCCTCGATCAGATCGTCCTCGGGCAGGGGACGTCCGGCGCGCCGCAGCCATTCCGCCATGGCCGGGGACGGGCGGGACGCGATGGCGGTGTCACTGCGCTGCCCCGGCTCCCGCTTCTTGTCCACAGTGGGCTCCGGCGCGGACTCCTGGATGTCTGGTGTGGACTCCCCGGAAGCCAGCTTGCTCAACCGCTCCAGCAGGCTCGCCGCGGTGGGCAGCGGATCTGCCGGCTGCGCGGCGATGCCGTTCCGGTTGTCCGATTGCCCGGCGCTGGGTTCCCGCGCGGGAACGCTCCCCTCGGGACCTTCGCTGTGCCCCCTGGAGTCCGACGTCCTGTCGCCTGCCTCGGACTGCTCGCCCCGACCCGGTGACATGCCACCCAGACCGGGTCGAGCCGAAGGAATCCCAGCGAACCCTGGACGGCCCGACGGAACCCCATCCCGGGCGGGGCCGACCTCGTTCAGGTCGGGCCGCACCGACGGGATCTCGCCGGGCTCAGGTCGCCCCAGCGGAACCTGGTTCGACTCGGGTCGCACCGCCGGACTCCCACTGAGGCCGAGTCGCAGTGGCGGGATCTCGTCCAGCTCATCCCGGACCGGCGGGGTCTCGTCAGGATCGGGGCGCACCGGCCGAACTTCACCGGAGCCAAGCCGAACCGGCGGAATCTCATTCGACTCACCCGAAATCGCAGGGATCTCACCGGCACCAAAACGCACCTGCGGAGACTCGTTCACGTCAGGCCGCGCCAACCCAACCTCACCAGAGCCAAACCTCATCGGCGGGATCTCATTCGACTCACCCCGAACCGGGGGGATCTCACCAGGGCCAAGTCGTGCGGACGAAGACTCATTCAAGTCAGGCCGGGCCAGCCGAATCTCACCGGAGCCAAGCCGCACGGGCGGGATCTCATTCGGCTCATCCGGGACCGCAGGGATTTCGCTGGGGTCGTGTCGGAGAGGCGGGATCTCGTTGGGCTCCGGTCGCAGCGGTGGGATTTCGCTGGGGTCGCGGCGCAGCGGCGGGATCTGGTTCGGCTCGTCGGGGACGGGGGGGATTTCGCTGGGGTTGGGTCGAGTCGGCGGCTGGTCAGGGCCGGGTTCGATCGGGGGGATCTCGTCCGGTGCGGGCTCGACCGGTGGTATGCCGTCGGGGTCGATGGGCGTGTCGGCGGCTGAATCGGGAGAGATGGCGGCGCCGACGGTCAGGTAGGGGTCGAGGTCGTCGTCGGGGGCGCGGCGGCGGCCACCACCCGCGGCGGCGGTGATGCCGAAGCGGCTCAGCACCTCGTGGGCGTCGGACGGGACGGCCTCGGTTCGCCTGTCCCTGCGGGACGGGCGCGCGGCGGTGTCAGGGAGCGGTGTCGTTGGCGGTTGAACCGGTTCGGCGGGCGGCGCCTGCTCGACGGGCACACCCCGCAGGGTGGCGCGAGCGGCCTGCAGCAGGGTTTCCAGGCCCCGCGCGACTCCGCCCGCGACGTGGTTGGCCACAGCGGTACGCACGGTCACCGGCATACCCCCGGCGTCCGTCAGCCACACCCCCCGCGCGGCCTGTTTCCGGATGATCCCCGCGAACTGCTCGGCGATGATCGTCACCGTGCGCGGGAGCAGCACGGCGAACTCCCCGCGATCGGACCGCACCAACTCCGTCCCGCTCGGCGCCAGATCCCGCACCCGCGAGGCCAGCGCGTTGATCGTCCGGTCATCGCCCACCGGCAGCGCGGGTTCCGCCGGATCGATCGCCTCCGGATGCCCCACCGGCTCCACCCGCACCAGGATCAGCGTGAACCCCGGCTCGTCCACCCGCAGGTCCGGCGTGTCCGCCGATGCCTCAGGAGCACCCGCCCTGCCACCCCCCGGTGAGGCGGCCGACGTCCGCTCGACACCCTGCCCACGCGCGTCCACTGGGACTCCCTCGCCAGATCGGTCCCCCAGCGGCTCCGGGGAAGACGGCTCCACCACCGCACGCCGACGCCCCGTCACAGCCGCCCCGCGCCCCTCACCATCGGCCCCAGCCACCCGATACCGGTCAGCCCCGACCGCTCCAGCCGCCTGGGCGAGCTGATCCGCCTCACCCACCGACCGCGACTGATCAGGCTCAGCCGCCCGGTGGGACCGCCCGATCTCCACTGACCGGTGGACCCCACCGGACTCAGCCCGCCGACGGCCCCCGGACTCAGCCGAGCGAGAAACCTGGCCAGACCCAACCTGGTCCCCCACCTCAGACGACCGGCGGAACTGCCCAGACTCAGTCCACCCACCCGGCTGCCCGGACTCCGACTGGTCACCGGTCTGTCCGGACTCGGACGACCGGGAAGCCTGGTCAGACTCAGGCTGACGGTGGGACCCGGACTCAGCTGAGCGGGAAAACTGGCCGAATTCAAATTGGCGACCAGATCCCCCAACGTCAGACGAGCGGCGGAACTGGCCGGACTCAGATCGCTCGCCGGGCTGTCCGGCTTCAGACGAGCGGGCGAGCCGGTCGGAACCAGACCGGTCACCGGGACGCCCGGGGTCAGGCGGGTGGGGGAATTGGCCGGAGTCGGACTGGCGACGGGAGATGGCAGGCGCCGACGACTGGTGCGCGCTGTCGGGCTCGGACCGGTGGTGGGGCTGGGCGGGGTCGGGGAGGTCGCGGGAGCCGTCTGCGGACGCGAGGCGGCGGGACTGGGCTGGGAGTGGGACCGCGGGGGCCGGCGGGCGGACCACGGCGCGGAGCAGGGCGACGGCGCGGTCGGGGTCGCGGTTGGGGGTGAATTCGGCGGTGATCAGCCTGCGGGCGCGGGCTGCGGCGCGGTGGTGGCGGTGTTCGGCGGCGCGGGCGGAGCGCAGGGCGTGCAGGGCCTCGGTGGGGCGGGCCGCGGTCTCCTCGCCGTGGGCGAGGAAGGTCAGGGCGTCGGCGAGGACGGTGTCGTGACCATGGCGCTGGGCGGTGTCGATGGTGTCGAGCAGGAGGGTCCGGCCGAGATCGGTCCGACCGGCGGGTAAGTGCACCCGGGTGGCGATCGCCAGCCGCAGCCTGCCCACCGATGACGCCGCCGTGGCCCGCACCGGCTCGCCCAGCAACGCGGCGCAAGTGGCCACGGCCTCGTCCATCGCACCTTCGTCGAGCAGCGCGCAGGCCAGCTCGTAGGTGAGCCGGGCCCGCACCCCGGACACGTCCGCCCCGCCCTCTGGATCGGCGGGACGGTGCCGGTCCCCCCGCGCCCCGCCACCGTGTCCGGACGTGCCCGCATCGCCGTGAGGGGGCCGGGGAAGGATCGCCAAGCCCTCGCGCGCCGCGTCCGCCGCGCTCTCGGTGTCGCCGTGGCGACGGTGATAGGCGGCGGTGAGCGCGCACACCATGGCCCGCTCGACCCGCCGCTGCGCCACGGACAGCCCCTCATCGGCGGCGAGCAGGCGATCAGCCTCCGCGAGCGTGTCCTCCAGGTCATCACGCCCCGCGAGGTGCGACAGGCAAGCCGCCAACTCGGCCAGCGCACGAGCCCGCACCACCGGCGGCAACCCCGCCCCCTGCCCCGCGACGACCAACCCCACCCCAGCCGGTCCCCCGTCAGCCGCGTCCTCACCCGACAGGCCCGCGCCGAACGGGCCACCACCTGGCATACCCGCCCCAGCTGGACCACCGCCAGGCAAACCCGCGCCGGCCGGACCGGCGCCAAACAGACCTGAGCCGGCCGGACCGGCGCCAAACAAACCCGCGTCGCCACCCGACAGGCCCGCACCGAGCGGGCCACCACTTGGTGGACCTGTCCCAGTCGGGCCGGTGCCAAACGGACCCGCGTCCCCACCGGACAGGCCCAAACCGTGCGGGCCGCCACTGGGCATACCCACGCGGGTCGGATCATCGCCAGGCAAACCCGCGACGACCGAGCTGGCACCAGACAGACCCGCGCCCCTGCCAGACAGACCCATATCTAGCGGGCCACCACTTTGCGTACCTGCGCCAGCCGGACCGGGGCCAGGCAGGCCGGCGCCTGGCGCGCCTTCGCCAGGCGAGCCTGTGGCGGTCGGGTCGCCGCCGGGTGGGGCCGCGGCTGGTTGTCCCTCACCCAGCGGGACGGTGCTTGGGTCCCGCCCGGCGGCGGCTGGGCCTGCCACGGCCAGGCCGGTCACCGCTGGGCGCAGGATTTCTGTTCCCGCCAAGGGGTCGCCGAGGGCGCGGGAGCAGGCGGCCAGCATGGTGCGGAGGGTGACGGCGTCCTCGACCCGGCCTGCGGCCACGGCCGAGCGCAGGGCGGCGATGCCGGGTTCGACGGCCTCGGCGACCCGGCCCAGGCCGGCCAGGCCGAGGGCCACCAGCTGTCTCGCCTGGGTGGCCGTGGCGGCCTCGGCCCCGCGGGCGATGGCGCGCGCGGCGAACTGGACCGCCAGTTCGGGCGCGCTCCACCGCAGGCGGGCGGCGGCGGCCACGAGTGCAGCGCACTCGGCCGCGCCGTCCGCCGCGGGTGTGTCCGTCCACGCCACCACGTCGCCTACCCGGTTAGCCGCGGGTGAGCTTGCGGTAGGTCACCCGGTGTGGGCGGGCGGCCTCGGCGCCCATCCGCTCGATCTTGTTCTTCTCGTACCCTTCGAAGTTGCCCTCGAACCAGAACCACTTGGCAGGGTCCTCCTCGTTGCCCTCCCACGCCAGGATGTGGGTGGCGACGCGGTCGAGGAACCACCGGTCGTGGGAGATGACCACGGCGCAGCCGGGGAACTGCTCGAGGGCGTTCTCCAGCGAGCCGAGGGTCTCCACGTCCAGGTCGTTGGTGGGCTCGTCGAGCAGGATCAGGTTGCCGCCGAGCTTGAGGGTCATCGCCAGGTTGAGCCGGTTGCGCTCGCCGCCGGAGAGCACCCCGGCGGGCTTCTGCTGGTCAGGCCCCTTGAACCCGAACGCGCTGACGTAGGCGCGCGAGGGCATCTCGACGTTGCCGACCTCGATGTAGTCCAGGCCGCCGGAGACGATCTCGAAGACGGTCTTCTTCGGGTCGATGCCCGAGCGGTTCTGGTCGACGTAGGACAGCTTGACCGTCTCGCCGATCTTGACCAGGCCCGCGTCCGACTCCTCCAGCCCCACGATGGTCTTGAACAGCGTGGTCTTGCCGACGCCGTTGGGCCCGATGACGCCGATGATGCCGTTGCGCGGCAGGTTGAACGACAGCCCGTCGATCAGCACCCGGTCGCCGAAGCCCTTGCGCAGCTTCTCGACCTCCACGACCACGTTGCCCAGGCGCGGGCCCGGCGGGATCTGGATTTCCTCGAAGTCGAGCTTGCGGGTGCGCTCGGCCTCGGCGGCCATCTCCTCGTAGCGGTCCAGGCGGGAGCGGGACTTGGTCTGGCGGGCCTTGGCGTTGGAGCGGACCCAGTCCAGCTCGTCCTTGAGCCGCTTGGCCAGCTTGGCGTCCTTCTTGCCCTGGACCTCCAGCCGCTCGCGCTTCTTCTCCAGGTAGGTGGAGTAGTTGCCCTCGTACGGGTAGAGGCGGCCGCGGTCGATCTCCAGAATCCAGTCGGCCAGGTTGTCCAGGAAGTACCGGTCGTGGGTGACGGCCAGGACGGCGCCCGCGTACTGGGCCAGGTGCTGCTCCAGCCACAGCACGCTCTCGGCGTCCAGGTGGTTGGTGGGCTCGTCGAGGAGCAGCAGGTCGGGCTTGGAGAGCAGCAGCTTGCACAGCGCGACCCGGCGGCGCTCACCGCCGGAGAGCAGCGTGACGTCGGCGTCCGGGGGCGGGCAGCGCAGGGCGTCCATGGCCTGCTCCAGCTGGGAGTCCAGGTCCCACGCGTCGGCGTGGTCGAGCTCCTCCTGGAGCCTGCCCATCTCCTCCATCAGCTCGTCGCTGTAGTCGGTGGCCATCAGCTCGGCGATCTCGTTGAACCGGTCGAGCTTCTGCTTGACCTCGCCCACGGCCTCCTCGACGTTGCCCAGGACGGTCTTGTCCTCGGTCAGCGGCGGCTCCTGCTGCAGGATGCCGACGCTGTAGCCCGGGGACAGGAACGCCTCGCCGTTGCCGGGTTGGTCGAGCCCCGCCATGATCTTGAGCACGCTGGACTTGCCCGCGCCGTTGGGACCGACGACGCCGATCTTCGCGCCGGGCAGGAAGGACAGGCTGACGTCATCAAGGATGACCTTGTCCCCGTGCGCCTTGCGCACCTTTTTCATGGTGTAGATGAACTCGGCCATGCCCGCGATCGTAGAGCGGTGCGGCCGACGGGTTGAGCGCGGCAGGGTCCTGTGGCCTGCCCGCCCTCCCGCGCGGACCTGTCTGGGGAGGTCAGTGGTCGCGCAGGGCCTTGCCCGACGGACCCGGGCGCCAGGCGTCACGACCACTCGATCAGGCGACACTGGCCAGCTCCGGCCGCTCGGTGGGCGTCTCGTTGTCGACGGGGGCGCGTCTGCTCAGGTCGACGCCGAGGCTGTGGGCGTCGAGCTGGAGGTCGAACCGGCTCTGCTGGTCGGAGTCGTGCTCGTAGAGGCGCAGACGGCCGTGCACGACGACCGGGTCGCCGCGCTTGAGCGTGGCGAGCACGTTGTCCCCGAGCTTGCGCCAGCAGTGGACCGAGACGAACATCCGGTTGGCGTCGACCCAGTCCGCCTTGTCGGGGTCGAACCGGCGTTCCACGGCCGCCAGCCGGAACCGGGCCCAGGTCGTGCCGTCGCCGCGGCGCCGCTGCGTGAGCTCGCCCGCCACCCAGCCGACCATGGTCACCATCGTCTCGTACACGCGCGTCTCCCTCGTGGTCCGCGGGCCTCGGCAGACCCGTCATGACCAGGTTCGACGTCGCGGCCGGTGCGCGGCCACCCCCAGTTCCGATCCTGTGGACAACTTCCGGGGCTGTGGACAACCGCGGACTCGGGAAACGGATTCTGTGCTATTGCTGGCGTTCCCCCAGCTTTTTCAGCATCGCGTTGTAGGCGTCGAGGTCGTCGGCGTCGCCGGAGTCGACCCTGCGGTCCGAGCGGCGGGCCTCGCGGTCGTCGGCGCGGGCCCACTGCACGAGCAGCGCGATCAGCACCACGAGCAGGGGGATCTCGCCGGACGCCCAGGCGATGCCGCCGCCGAGGCGCTGGTCGGCGAGCAGATCGCTGTTCCACGGCAGGGCCAGCCCGCGGTAGAAGGCCTCGCCGATCACGGTCTGCATGCCCATGAGGACGACGCCGAAGAAGGCGTGGAACGGCAGCGACGCGAACACCAGGCCGAGCCTGCCCAGGTGCGGCAGGCGGCGCGGCGCCGGGTCGATGCCGATGACCGGCCAGTAGAAGATGTAGCCCACGAGCAGGAAGTGCGCGTTCATCAGCAGGTGCGCCCAGTGCAGCGGCAGCGCCGAGTCGAACAGGCCCGACAGGTACAGCCCGTAGAACGAGCCGACGAACAGCACCAGGGCGACGACGGGATTGGTCAGCGCGCGGGCGATCGGCGAGTGCACGAAGGCCAGCAGCCACTCGCGCGGGCCGGGCGGGGCATCCGACCCGGCGGGGGGGATCGCGCGCAGCGCCAGGGTCATCGGCGCGCCGAGGACCAGCAGCACCGGCGCCAGCATCGACAGCATCATGTGGGTCTGCATGTGGATGCTGAACATGCCCGGGGAGTACTTGCCGAACCCCGACGACGTCGCGAAGAGGATCACGAAGCACCCGGCGAGCCAGGCGGCGGTGCGGCCCACCGGCCACCGCACGCCACGGCCGCGCAGTTTGCGCACGCCGAGCAGGTAGAGCCCGGCCAAGGCGAGCGCGAGCGTGCCGAAGACGAGGTCGAAACGCCAGTCGAGCAGCAGGTTGGCCACCGTCGGGGGCTCGGTGAGCGGGAAGCCCAGGGCCAGTTCGACGCGGTCGGGCACCGTGATCGCCGATTCCGGCGGCGGCGTCCTGGCCAGCCCCGCGGCCAACCCGAAGGTGACCAGCATCAGCACGACCTCGCCCGCGGCCAACCGCATCAGCGGACCGCCCGCGCCCCGCTCGACCACGGCCTTGACGCCGCGCTCGCGCTGGAAGTACCCGAACACGCCGAGGACGAGCAGCGCCGCGGCCTTGGCCACGGTGAGCAGCCCGTAGGTACTCGTGAACAGGTCGGCCAGCGGCAGCCTGATCAGCGCGTTGATCACACCGGAGGCCGCCATGACGATCCAGCACACCAGGGCGATCGTGGAGAACCGGGTGGTCGCCAGGGCGAGGTTCGCGCCCGCGCGCCTGCCGTGCGCCAGCAGCGCGATCAGCCCGCCGACCCACAGCGCCGCGGCGATGAGGTGGAACAGCAGGCTGTTGGTGGCCATGTCGTGGGAGCCGCCGCTGGAGGAGTGCCCGGTCACCGCGACCGGCGTCATCCCCAGCAGCGCCACGGCGAACAGCGCGACCGTCCAGCCCCAGGTCAGCACGAACCGGGTGCCGACGAACACCACGAGCGCGATGGCCGCGGTCAACAGCCACGCCTGCGCTTGGGACAAGGCGCCGACCAGAGAGAACAGCGTGTCGGCGGGCAGGACGTCGACCACCGGCCTGCCGACGGCGTCAGCGGCGAGGAAGGGCGCGGACAGCAGGGCGCCGAGGAACCACAGCAGCGCGCCGCCGCCCGCCCAGCGCAGGGCCCCGTATCCGCCGACGTCGAGCACGCCGGACTTCTGCGGGGGCACCAGGAACGCGGCGAACAGCAGGGAGCCGATGGTGACGACGCCGCCAACTTCGGCGAGGACCCGGACGACGGTCAGGCCGTGGCGGGTGAAGGCGTCGGGAGTGGGCAGCCCGAGCACGGCGTAGAGGCCGTCTCCGGAAAGCGAGACCAGGAGCGCGGCCAGCACGGCGGCGAGCCCGACGCCGACGGCCAGGAGTGAGACGACGCCGCGGGCGCGTTGAGGCTTGTCCACATCGCGAGCGTAGTGCGAGAACGCGGGCACGCCGAGACCGTGTTACGGAACGCGCACCGGGGCTTCGTCACGCCTGCCCGCGGCCCGGGCGGCCAGGGCCATCGGCGCGATGACGCAGGCGATCACGCCCGCCACGCCGAGGGCGACGGCCAGGTTCGACACGTGCGCGATGCCCCCGACCAGCGGCGGACCGGCGAGGAAGCCGCTGTAGGCGATGGCGGTCACGAACGCCAGCTCGCGCTCGCCGCCGGTGCCGTCCGCGCGCCGCCCCGACGCGGCGGCCAGGTCGAGCGCGATGGGGAACATGAAGGCCAGCCCGGAGCCCGCCAGGGCGAACCCCACGAAAGTCAGCACGGCCGAAGGAGTCGCCGCGGTCAGCACGAGGCCGCCGCCGCCGACCAGCGCGCCCAAGACGAGCAGGCGGTGAGGCCCGAACCGGCGTTGCGCCCACTCGCCGGACAGGCGGGTGAGGGCCATGGCGACGGAGAAGACGCCGTACACGATCGCCGCTGAAGCCTCTCCCATGCCGCGGTACTGAGCGGCGAACAGAGCGGACCAGTCGGCACTGGCGCCCTCAGCGACAGCCGAGAAGAGCGCCACGCCCGCGAGCAGCCAGAGGACCGGCCTGCGGGACGGCGCGGGACCGGCCACGACGGGCGCGTCCGGCGCGGCCCGGACTTCGTTGGGGACGTGGCGTACGAAGAACAGAAGAACGACGGCGACCACGCAGCTCACTATCAACAGGTGCGCGAACGGGCGTACCTGTTGGTAGGCGGCCAGCGCGGCGCCTGCGGCCCCGAACATGCCGCCGAAGCTGAAGGACGCGTGGAAGATCGGCATGAGCGGCCTGCCGCTGGAGCGGATCACGGTCACCGCCGCGATGTTCATCGCCACGTCGAAGGCGCCCACCCAGGCGCCGAGCAGGACCAGCGCCAGGCCCAGGACCAGCGGTGACGGCGCGAGGCCGAGCAGCGGCAGCGCGAGGGCCGAGGCGGCCGTCGACACCCCGAGCACGACGCGCGCGCCCACCCGCGCGGTCAGCCGCCCGGTGACGGTGGCGGCGGCGATCATGCCGATGCTGCCGCCGAGCAGGGCCAGCCCGAGCGCCCCTTCGGCGGCGCCGATCTGGCTCGCCAGCGCGGGCACCCGGGAGGCCCAGGACCCGAAGACCACGCCGTTGAGCGCGAAGAAGCTGAGGACAGCGACGAAACCCACCCGGTGAGAATATCTGAAGCGCTTCAGAATCGGGAGTGATTTAGGCGACCTATACGCTGCGGAGGTGCGCGGGGAACGGGTGCGTAAGCCGACCCTGGACACAGTGGCCCGCGAGGTGGGCGTGTCCAGGGCGACGGTGTCGAACGCCTACAACCGCCCCGACCAGCTGTCGGCCTCCCTGCGGGAGCGGATCATCCTGGCCGCCGCGGAGCTGGGGTACGCCGGTCCCGACCCGGTGGCCCGCAGCCTGGCCACCCGCAGCGGCGGCGCCGTCGCGGTGATGCTCGGCTCCCGCCTGTCCTCCGCGTTCTCCGACCCGGCCCTGACCATCGTCATGGACAGCCTCTCCGACACCCTCGACGCCGACCGCCCGATGCTGCTCATGCCCGGCGTCGACGGGGGTCCGCGGCGGGAGAGCGTCGCCCGCGCGCACGCCGACATCGCGGTCGCGTACTCCCTGTCCGACGACGCGCCCGCCCTGGTCGAGATCCGCAAGCGCGGCCTGCCCCTGGTGGTGATCGACCAGCCCGTCCTGGCGGGCTCCGCCCGCGTCGACGTGGCCGACCGCGCCGGAGCGGCCCTGGCCGCGACCCACCTGCGGTCCCTGGGCCACCGCTGCGTCGGCATCCTCGCCTTCGCCCTGCACCACGACGGCCACAACGGCCCGGCTGACGCGGAGCGGCAGGCGTCCTCGGTCTACCGCGTGACGCGGGAGCGGCTGGCGGGCTACCTGTCGGTCCTGGGCGAGGCACCCGTGTGGGAGACCCCGGGCTCTCTCCGTGACCACGGGCGCACCGGCGCCCACTGGCTCCTCCAGCGCCGCCCCACCGCCCTGTTGTGCATGTCCGACGAACTGGCCCTCGGCGCCCTCCGCGCCGCCCACGACCTCGGCCTGCGCGTCCCGGAGGACCTGTCCCTGGTCGGCTTCGACGACACCCCGGCCGCGGCCTGGGCCGACCCCCCGCTGACCACCGTCAGACAGGACCTGACCGCCAAGGGCCGCATAGCCGCCGACCTGGCCATCAACCTCCTCGACGGCGCAAGACCGGGCCCCGCGCACACCCTCCCGACCACCCTCGTGGAGCGCGCGTCGACCGCGCCAAGGTGACAGTTTGGTCACTCACCCGGCTCACCCACGAAACAGACGAGCCACTTGGGGCGATCAAACCCTTCGAGACCACTACCCTGCTTCGGCGGGGCCGTCGTCCCACGCCCCTGTAGCTCAGCGGATAGAGCAGGAGCCTTCTAAGCTCTTGGCCGCAGGTTCGAGTCCTGCCGGGGGCACTCACTGATCAAGCGTTTCCGCAGGTCAGCCCCATTCCTCCTGGGGTGCGGCCTGCCTTGGCCGCTACTACGGCGTGCTCGCACTGCGTGAGCAAGAACCAGGGTGTGTGGCGCATCCGGTTCGCCGGCTGAGCAGGGGTCACCTCCGGAAGAACTGTTCCAGGGTGGCCGCGAATACCGCCGGGTCCGCGACGTGGGACTGGCCTTCGACGACGAGTCGTCGCGCGTTCGGGAGGGCTGAGGTGATGGCGTCGGCGGCGTCGTCGAAGAAGCCGGGGCGCAGGCCGCCCATGTGCTCGTCGGGAAGGCCGCCGGTCGCCACCAGCGTCGGCTGCGTGATGCGCGCCAGTCGGTCGACCGGGGGGAGCCCGTCGCCGAGGCAGGCGGCGTCGTGGGCGAGGGTGGGGGCCAGCGCCGTGAGGCCGGGCCAGAACGGCGACTCGCGCGCGGCGGTCACGTCCTGTTCCGACGAGCCTGCCAGCCGCATGAACAGCTCGACCGCGGTCGAGCGCTGGCCGGCGGCCAGCAGTGCCGTGAGCTCGTCAACGTAGGTCGACCAGTGCTTCGCCATGGCGTCGTCGCTCATGTACGGGACCTCGTACACCGCGATCCGGTCGGCGGCGAGACCCGCGGCGGCGGCCTCAAGGGCGAGCGCCCCGCCCGACGACGCGCCGAACACGTGCGCCCGGCCGCCTGCCTCGTCAACCAGCGCCGCGAGGTCCTCAATCTCGCGTGCCAAGGCGTAGCCACTGTCACCGCCACCGCTGCCGCCCCGACCCCGGCGCGCGTAGTTGTACACGGTGAAGTGGCGCGCCAGTTCGGGGACGAGGGCGGCGTTCTCCGAGCCGTCGTCGAGCCCGCCGCCCACCAGGACGACCGCAGGCCCGCCGCCTCGACGTTCGCACGCGATCGACGTGCCATCTCTCGACGTCACGAAATCCATGGCGCTGCTCCCATTCCAGGCCTGCGAGCTGACCGAGCGCGGCCGAGCTGCCGCCGAGCACTTGCTGCGCTGCCTCTCGCTGTCACGCTGACCTCCGCGCCGGAAACCACTGCGCCGCAACGGGAAGTGGTACGCCGGGTGGGTGTGGGTTGTCCGGGTGATGGTAACTGGAGCGCTCTACCGGCGGCAGCGCGGCCGCAACGGCCGTATCAGGGGTTGCTGCTCAGGTCAGCCCGCCAGTGACCAGTCGGCGTCCCCGTCCTTGACGCTGCCGTCGCTGTAGTTGCCCACGGCCGGGTCCGGCCAGGCGCCGTTGGGGAAGACGCTGTTGTCGCGGGCCTCGCCGTGCAGGGCGACGAGCTGCTGGGCCTGGGCGCCGAGGGCGGCCGTGAGGGCGCTGACAGCGGCGATGATCAGGCCGGTGTTCACCCCCGCCTCCTCGACCGCGAGGAGGACGCCTGCCCACGAGAAGGCGACCGAGCCCAGCGCCGCGACCACCCCGACCATCGCGACCACGAACTTGACCAGGATGACACCGATGGCTATGTAGAAGGCCAAGCCCGCGGCGGCGCAGATGCCCAGCGCGACGGAGGTCTTGTCCGCGACGGTGCCGATGCGGGCGGCGGCGTTGCCCTGCGGGGAAACCTGCTTGCGGTAGGCGTCGGCGGCCGAGCCGCTCCAGCGATGGGTGCCGGTGAGCGCCTCGGGCTTCAGGGAGCCCGCGACGTCCGTGGCCAGCCCGCGCACGTCCTGCCAGTCGAAGGCGTACTTGAAGAACAGGACCGGCGCGGCGACACCCTTCATCACCTCGACGATCTTGTCCCAGATGCTCTTCACGAGCGCCACGGCCTTCTCCGCCAGCCACAGCACCGTCTCGGCGACGACATCGGGCACGAACCACTTGCCGACCGCGGCCTGCGCCGTGGGCATGACCTGCCCGATCTTGCCGGACAGGTCGTTCATCCCAGAATTGATCTTGTCCACGGCGGCCTGGAACTGCGCCTCACTGAACGTCATTGCGATCCCCTCGGGTCAGTACACGCCGCGAAGGCTGTGCTCGTTGGCCTGTTCTTCCTGGTCATACGTGTTGGCCACCTGCACGAGGGTGGTCCCCATCTCGGTCATCCTGGCCGCGCCCTCACCCGCGCGGCCGACGATGGTGTTGAGCGCTTCCTCGTAGGCCGAGAACACCACTTGGAACAGCCCGGCTTCCACACGGGACAGCCGCAGGCCCTCTGCCTTCCGCGCGATCGAGGTCATCACGTCGGACTGCGCCGTCCACACCCCCGCCTCCGACCGCAGCGCGTCGGTGGCGACCTGGATGCTCTGCTTGCTGGGAATGGTCATGTCCGGCTCCTTCAGGTCCGCAAACGGTCGGGATCGCCCATGACGGCCATGATCTCGGCGAACAGCGAGTCCAGCGGCGAGTTCCCCGCCGGGCCCGGGTTCGCGGCGGGCATCGCCTCGCGGGCCGCGCGCAGCGCGTCGCCGAGGTGGTTGGTGAGCTGGGTCGCGCTCTGCTGCGCCACCCACTCGGGGTCGGCGTCGCAGGAGACCAGCCCCGTCTTCGACATCAGGACGACGAGCTTGCCCGAGGCCACCGACCCGGTGCCCGTCGCCGGAACGGGCGCGGGCATCCCGACGACACCGTCGAGCGCGTTCATCACCTCCTCGGCGAGGACACCCAGCGGCCGAGGCGGCTGCTCCCGGCGGAAAGCGGGCGGCACCACGCCCACGACCGGGGTGACCGGGTCATCGCCGCGCAGCTGGTCCACCTTCTTCTGCCAACCCCGCTGCCGCAGCGTCCGCGTCCAGACCGCCAGCCGCTCCCCGGCCGCGGCCTGCGCCGCCTCCACCACGGCGGCGCCGAACTTCGAGGGTTCCAGCGCGCGATGCCACCCGGCCTCGACCCGGAACGACTCGGGGAGCCCGTCGGCGCCCACCGTCGCCCTGACCTTGCCGGAGCGGTCGGCGCCCTCGGCCCGGCTCGGCGCCTCGCTCTGGGCGTCCGCCAGCATGGTCCGCAGACCGCTCGCGTAGTGCCGCAACCTGGCCAACTCGGCCATGACGTCGCCGGTCATCCCGTTCCCTTCCTCCGTTGTTCTCCCCGCCCCGATCCGCTGCGCGGGATCTGGGCCGCCACGGCACCCATCGCCACCGCCGCGAACACCAGCAGCAACCCGACACCCGCCGAGCCGGACCCGGCCAGCCGGGTCATCCCGACGACGGCGACCCCACCGGCCGCCACGGCGACCAGCACCGCGACCGCCCACCGCACACCCACGGCGAACCGCGTCATCACCACCACAGCGGCGACCAGCAGACAGACCAGCCCGCCGACGAGCACACCCACCACCGCCGGGGACCCGAAGTCCGCCCGGACAGCAGGGCTCAGCACGCTCAGCAGCAGCACCGCGCCCAACAGCACGCAGGCCACCAGCCCCCAGACCAGGGCAGTCGTCCGCGCACCCCTCATCGCAGGCGTCCGCACTGTCCACAGGAGACGATCCTCATCGCACCACCCTCATCGGCAACGCCGCCTTTGACGGAGCCCCCGCCCCCTGGGTTCCGCACGCCGGGAACGGAGCCCACACCAGATCAGCGGTCGCCGATCAGCGTTGTGTCGCAGCGATGCGCGTCAGTGGAGGTCGCCCGCGCGGTCGGCCGCCCAGCGGTGGAACGGGCGGGGTCGAGGTCAGGGAGCGGGCTCACCGCAACGGGAAACCCGGGTACGGTCCGCGGCCGTCGAAAGCGTCAGCCTGAGGTTGGCCCAGGTCGGCAGGCAGGCCGCGGGCGGTCCGATGCGGTCAGGTGACGCGGCGGATGACCGTGATCGGGCCCACGGCGTCCACGGGGTCGACCTTGATCGGCACGCCGAGTGAGGCGGCGTGGACGACGTACCGGTTGTCGATGGCCATGGCCACGTGGTGGACCGGGCTGTAGTAGAAGACCAGGTCGCCTGCTCGCATCTGGGCGCGGTCGACGGGCTCGCCGACGGAGGACTGGTCGATCGACACGCGGGGCAGTTGCACGCCCGCGGTGGCGAACGCGGTCTGCACCAGGCCGGAGCAGTCGTAGGCGTCGGGGCCCTCGGCGCCCCAGACGTAGGGCTTGCCGACCTGGGCCAGGGCGAACTCGACCGCGGGGTGGCGAGTGGCGCCCGGCGGCGCGGGGATGGACGGGGGGGCCTCGCTCAGGAGGGCGAGTTGCTCGGGCGGGAGCGCCTCCAGGACCGCCTCGACCTCACGCATGCGCTTGGGCAGGTCGACGGTCAGCTGGCGGTGCTCGGCGCGCAGTGGGTCCAGGTCCGTGCGGAGCCGGGTGGCGCGGGCGAGGAGCCGGTCCAGCTGGTCGGCCTCGGAGAGGGCCAGTGGGCCGTCGAGCTCAGCCAGGGCCGTGTCGATCGCGGCGAGTTCACCGTTCACCTCGGCGATGCGCTGTTCGAGGCCGAGCACGCGCTCGCCTGCCCGCTCGGCCTCCACGCTCAGGTCGCGGTAGTGGGCGAGCAGCCCGGCCACCGTCGTGGGGCGATCGTGGTCGGCGACGGCCTGCGCGGGCACCAGAAACAGCGTCAGCACCAGCACGCAGACAGAGCGGAACACGCCGGACCTGGGCACGCTGCCCAGTCTGCCCGCCGTGCCGAGTCCTCGCGCCCGCCGATGGCGCGGCCTTTCGGGCACCAGCGTCGGGTGCTCCGCCGTCACCGCGGCCGAACGCCCGCGCCGAGATCCGCCCATGCCTGCAGAGTAGCGGCTGAGCGCCCGGCGACAGGCGGTTCCGGCGGATATCGCTCCTACCGATCCCGCCACCCGCAGCCGGTTCCTCCTCCAGGACGCCGAGCGCGACACCCCGGCGATCCTCGACGGCGTGGTCATCGGCGCTGAGGCACTGGTGGCTCCGCGAGTACCGCGGTTCGCTGAGCGGAGGTGACTGCCACGTAGGCGGGCGCTCTCGATGTGCTCAGCGGCGGCGGGCTGGACGCGAGGATGGACTTGGCGTTGCGCCCAGCTGGGCGGAGCGGGGTGCCGCCGGTCGGACCCCGTGGTTCTCCGGGGCGTCCGGTGACTCGCTCTGGGATCGAGCTTGTCGGCTGGGATAGGTTCTCGCCGTGGACGGCGCCGTTGACCCCCTGGACAGTAAGGTCGGGGACGCAGCGGTCGTTCGGGGCTTCTTCGAGACGATGCCGGTCATGCTGGTGGGGATGGTGGGGCCCGAGCACCGGTTCGCGGCGGTGAACGGGGCGTGTCGGGCGTTCCTCGGTCGGCGGGACCTGGTGGGGATGCGGGTGCGGGAGGCGCTTCCCGAGGCCCAGGGGCAGCAGGCCTTCGAACTGCTCGACCGGGTCTACGCCTCGGGGCGGGCGGAGACCGCGCTGGAGTGGCGGGTGCAGCTCGACGTCGCGGGAAAGCGGGCGGAGCTGTACGTCGACTTCTCCGTCGTGCCGCGCTTCGACAGCGACGGGCGGGTCACGGGTCTGCACGCGTACGCGACCGACGCCACCGAGCGGGTCCGGCAGCGGCGGGAGGCCACCGAGGCCGAGCGGCGCTACCGGGCGGCACGGGACGTCATCAGCGAGCTGCAGGAGGCGCTGCTGCCCACCGCGCTGCCGGTGCTGCCCCAGGCCCGCGTCGCGGCGCGGTACCTCGTGGCCGCCCACGAGCAGGCCGCGGGCGGGGACTGGTTCGACGCCATCGCGCTGGCCGACGGGCGGGTCGCGCTCGTCATCGGGGATGTCGTGGGGCACGGGGTCGCGGCCTCGGCGGCGATGGGGCAGCTGCGGTCGGTGCTCAGCGAGCTGCTGGTCGCCGAGCCCGAGCTGGGCGCCGTGCTGGGCCGGGTGGACGCCTTCGCGGGCAGGCACGCGGCGACGCGGGCGGCGACGCTGGTGCTCGCGGTGCTCGACCCGGCCACCGGGGCCCTGAGCTACAGCACCTGCGGGCACCCGCCCCCGCTGGTGGTCGGCGCGGACGGGGCCACCCGGTTCCTGGCCCCGTCGGGGTCGGGGCCACTGGGCACCGGGGCCGTCCACCGGCTCGCCGCCGACGCGCTGGCGCCCGACGAGGTCGTCCTGCTCTACAGCGACGGGCTGGTCGAGCGGCCGAACCGGACGTTCCAGGAGAGCACAGCCGAGCTGGCCCAGGTCGCCGCCGACGCCGCGGCGAACCGGGTGATGCCCGAGGGCGCCGCGCCCACGGCGGCCGAGCGGGTGTGCCAGCTGACGGTGGAGCTGCTGACCCGCACCGGCTACACCGACGACGTCACCACGTTGGCCGCGCAGCGCCTGGCGCACGCGGTCGAGCCGCTCGATCTGACCATCAGCGGCGACCTCGCGGGCCTGGCCACGGCCCGCCGCGCGTTCGGGGAGTGGCTGGACCGGCTCGGACCGGCCCCGGGAGACGTGCAGGACGTGCAGCTGGCCGTGGTCGAGGCGGTGACCAACAGCGTCGAGCACGCCTACCCGGCCGGGGTGACCGGCCCGGTCCGGCTCGCCGCCGAACTGCGCCCCGACGGACGCCTGGACTGCCGGGTCCGCGACCGCGGCCAGTGGCGCGAGCCGACCACCGGGACCACCCACCGCGGCCGCGGGCTGATGCTCATGCGGATGCTCACCGAGGTCACGCTGGTGCGCCACGACGACGGCACCGAGGTGACCATCCGCCACCACCCGCACCGGCCCGCCGTGCTGGCCTCCTACCACCACATGGCCGTCGAGCCCGACCGGGCGCCGTTCAGCGTGGACATCGACACCGGCGGCGCGTTGCCCGTCGTCCGGGTGCACGGCCCGATCGACGCGACCTCCGCGGACGAGTTCACCACCGCGCTGCTGTCGGCGGCCCGCGGCGGCGCGCGGGAGGTGACCGTCGACCTCACCGGGGTCAGCCTGCTCGCCAGCGCGGGCGTGCGCGTCCTGCACGAGCTGCGCGGCGCCAACCTCGACCTCGTCGCCGACCCCGGGAGCCCCGCGCACACCGTGCTCGACCTCGTACACCTGCCGCACCGCGAACGGCTGAAACCGCCACGCCCGCAGTACGGGCGGTGACCGTCGCCCTCACCCAGGTCAGCCTGCTCACCAGCACAGACGCGGGCGTCCTGCGCGAGCTGCGCGGGGCGAACCTCGACCTCGTCGCCGACCCCGGGAGCCCCGCGCACACCGTGCTCGACCTCGTACACCTGCCGCACCGCGAACGACTCAAGCCGTCACGCCCGCGAGTGGCCTGCTCAGAGGCGGGGCAGCAGGCGGGCGGCGGCGCTGGTCGACCACTCGACCAGCATGAGGGTGGCGTCGTCCTGCAGGGTGCCGCTCTGGTGCTCCAGCACGGCGTGGGTGATGCGGCGCAGGGTTTCCGGGGCGGGCAGTTGGGCGGACTCGTGGCGTTCGGTCAGGTCGACCAGGCGGTCCAGGCCGAAGAGCTCGCGGGAGGGGCTGCGGGCCTCGGTGATGCCGTCGGTGTACAGCAGCAGGCGGTCGCCCGGTTCCAGGTGCTCCGTGCCCAGGCCGCCCGCGGGCCCGTCGACGCCGAAGGGGACGCGGGGGCGGGCGTCGAAGGTCTTCACCACGCGGTTGTCGCGCAGCACGACCGGCGGCGGGTGCCCGGCCAGCAGGTAGTGGAGCCTGCCGTTGCGCAGGTCGAGCTCGATCAGCACGGCGGTGCAGAAACCGCTGGTCGGGTGCTCCTCGGCGAGGGCGCGGTCGGCCGCCGCGGCGATCTCGGGCAGGTCGGCGCCCGCCCGGCGGGCGTTGCGGGTCGCGGCCAGGACGGTGCTGGTGAGCAGGCCCGCGCGCAGGTCGTGGCCGGTGGCGTCGAAGAGGGCCAGGTAGGCGTGGGTGTCGCTGACCGCGTAGTCGAACGCGTCGCCCGCGACCCCGTGGAAGGGCTCGACGACGGCGGAGACGACCAGCTCGGCGCAGGCGAAGGTCTGCGGCGGCAGCAACTGCCACAGCAACTCCCCCGCCACCGTCAGCGGGACGGTGCGCCGCACCCGGTGGAAGAGGTCGCCGTAGGGCTTCTTGGCCACGACCACGTGCCCGACCAGCCCGGCCAGCGTCCAGCACCGGGCCCGCAGCGTCGGGTCGTGCGGGTCGGCGTCGGCGGGCAGCTCCAGCCGGAGCACACCCACCCGGTCGGTGCCGTCGACCATCGGCATCCACAGCACGCCCTCGGCGGGCACGATCTCGGTGAACCGGAAGGCGCGCCCGGCCATGGTGCCGTCCACGACCAGGTCCTCCCGGCCCGCCTCCACCGGGCGCAGGCTGTGCTGGCCCATGTCGGCCAGGTAGATGACGGAACTCATCCCCACTCGCTCGCAGGCCGAGTTGACGAGGGCGACAAGACGTTCGGCGGTCGACAGGTGGGCGCCGCAGATGATGTCATCGAGCACCGCGTACCAGGTCGAGTCGGAAGCCATCCGATGAGAGTAAGGGGTCGCGGCCGGATCGTCGTCGCCCTTCGCTTCGCGGACAACCTGTTTCGCTTCCCGGCTTTCGCCCGCTCCCGCCAAGGGCCACCGTCCACTGCACAACAAGTGGGGAGGCAACGGGATGACACAGCTGTCCACGCGGACGGATTCCATCGAGGGCTGGGCGGTGGTGCGCATCCGCGGCGAGGTGGACCTGGCCACCGCGAGTGGCCTGGAGCGGACCATCACCGATGCCTTCGCCGCGCGCCCCCTGGGGGTCGTGGCGGACATGGCGCTGGTCACCTTCTGCGGGTCGGCGGGCGTGGGCGTGCTGGTCGGGGCGCAGCACCGCGCGCTGCTCACCGAGACGCCGCTGGTCGTGGTGGCGCCGTCAGCGGGGCCGGTGGCGCGGAGCCTGGCGCTGACCGGCCTGGACGGCGTTGTTTCCACAGCCGAGACGCTGGACCAGGCCATGGGAGGACCCCAGCGGGCGACCTAGGGCACGGTTATGGTGGGGGTCGCTGACAGGAGAGATCAACAGTGGCCCCAGCAGCAGGCAGCGTGTTCACCACCACGAACCCTGACGAGGCGCACGCGTTCATGCGCGAGGCGTACGTCGAGAACACCATGCGCATCCGCGGCGGCCGGGACCGCTTCCGCATGGCGCACTCCTTCCGGGAAGCGGGCCCGCTGACGCTGTCGACCCTCACCCACTCGATGGCGGTGGAGCACCGGGCCCTGCCCCTGGGCAGGCTGATCCTCGCCCGCGTGCTGGAGGGCCGGATCGAGCGCGACACCGGGGGCGAGTCCGTGCGCGCGGGCCGCGACGACGTGTTCCTGGTCGCCCCGCCCGACCGGCCGTACATCGTGCGCTGGGACGACGTCGTGCTCCAGCTGGTCTCCATCGAGGACAGCGCCATCGCCGACCTCGGGGGAACGACCCGGTTCACCAGCCACCAGCCCGTCTCCACCGCGGCCGCGCGGCTCTGCGTGAGCGCCATCGACTTCCTCACCGACGAGGTGCTGCCCAACCCGGCCGCGGGCCCGCTCGTGCTGGACAACGCCGCCCGCACGCTCTGCGCCGCCGTGCTGGCCGCGTTCCCCTCCGCCGGGGACGGGCAGGGGCACGACGCCTCCCCCGCCGCCCTGCGCCGCGCGGTCGACCACATCGCCGCCCACGCCCACCGCCCGGTCGGCCTGACCGAGATCGCCAGGGCGGCGCACGTGACGCCCAGGACGCTGCAACTGCTGTTCCGCCGCCACCTCGACACCACGCCCACCGAGCACCTGCGCGCGGTCCGGCTGGCCCGTGCCCACCGCGACCTGGCCGCCGCCGGTCCCCACGAGACCGTCACCTCCGTCGCCACCCGCTGGGGCTTCCACCACCAAGGGCGCTTCGCCGCGCTGTACCACCGCACCTACGGGCGCACACCCCGCCAGACGCTGCGCGGTCAGCCGAGCCTGCCGTAGCGGGCCAGGACCGCCGAGCGCAGGCCGTGGTTGGTGCGCGGGACCGGCTCGATGAACACCTCCGCCACGTCCGGCTGCGCTTCGGCCAGCTCGGCGGCGAGCCGCACGCACGCGCGCTCCAGGTCGGCGGAGGTCAGCGCGTCGGCGAAGTCCACGCGGGCGCAGACCAGGACGCGGTCGGCGCCGATGAGCATGGTCTGCAGGTCCACCACCGCGTCGACCTCCGGCGCGGCGGCCAGGACGCCGTGCACCGCGCGCACCAGCTCGGGCGCGGCCTGGCGCCCGATCAGCAGGTCCGCGTTGGCGCGGCCGAGCAGGAACGCCACGAGCCCGAGCAGCACGCCGATGGCCACCGAGGCGACGCCGTCCCACACCGACGAGCCGGTCAGCTGGTGCGCGGCCACGCCCGCGAACGCCAGCAGGAGACCGATCAAGGCGGCGGAGTCCTCGTACAGCACGGTTTTCGCGGTCGGGTCGTCGCTCTGTCGCAAGTGGACCGCAATGGGCGTGGCGCCCGCCTCCCGGCGCACCTGGCGCACCGCTTGGAACCAGGACACCGACTCCAGGGCGAACGCCACCGCCAGCACGATGTAGGCGACATGTGGCGAGGTCTGCCCCTCCGGCGGGCCGAAGATCGTGGAGAACCCCTCGTACAGCGCGAAAACCGCGCCGGAGACGAAGATGGACACCGCGGCGAGCAGGGACCAGAAGTAGCGCGCCTTGCCGTAGCCGAAGGGGTGACGGCGGTCGGCGGGACGGGCGGAGACCTTGAGCGCGGTCAGCAGCAGGATCTCGGTGACGGTGTCGGCGACGGAGTGCCCGGCCTCGGCCAGCATCGCCGCGGACCCGGTGACCAGGCCCGCGACCAGTTTCAGCACCGCGATCGCCAGGTTCACCGACCCGGCGAGCACCACGGTCAGCGTGCTCCCGCCTTCGCTCACGCCGTGAGCGTAGGAGCGGCCCGCGGTTCACGCCCGGCGGCGGGCGCCGTCCTCGGGGTCGGTAATCCGTTCGAGTGAAACGAATCGAAGCTCCACCGGGTGTATGGCCGCCGACCCGGTGGAGCTGCGGGTGCTCACCTCGCCCGACGACCTGGAGCTGTACCGGTTGATGGCGGAGCGGTATGAGCAGCACACCGCTGAGGACAACCACGGCTGCCGCACGACCAACGTCTCGGTCTACGCCACCGATCCCGCGCGCGCCATCGACGGAGTGGCCTCGGCGTGGTCCGCCGAGTACCTGCGGGACCACGGCCAGCGCACGGACCTGCTGGTCGTGAACTCCGCCGACGAGGTGGCGTCCCTGCGCGAGCTGGTCCGGCCCATGCTGCTCGGCGGGGCGCTGCCGCCGTACTACGAGGACCAGCCCCAGCGGGCCTTAGCCGGCCGCTGAGACCGTGATCCGCGCGCCCTTGGCCGGGGGCATGGTGACGTTGCGCGGGACCGGCGGCTCGGCGGCGAGGTGCTCGGGGGTGATGTGGAAGCGGGTCAGGGCGGCGCGGAGGATTTCCACGGCCTCCAGCAGGGAGAACGCCGCGCCGAGGCAGCGGCGGATGCCGCCGCCGAAGGGCAGCCAGGTGCTGGGTGAGACCTCGCCGTCGAGGAAGCGCTCGGGGCGGAAGGCCATCGCGTCGGGGTGGTTGCGCTCGTCGAAGTGCACCAGGGAGATCGAGGGCATGATGGTGCGGCCCGCCGGGATGCGGTACCCGCCGATGACCACGTCCTCGGTGGTCTTGCGGGCCACCTCGTAGACCACCGGGTGCAGGCGCATGGACTCCTTCACCACGGCCTCCAGGTAGCCGTCCTCGCCCGCGTGCGCCGCGGCGGTGGCCTTGGCCAGGCACCGCGGGGAGCGGGCCAGGTCGTGGAAGGCCCAGGCCAGGGCGGTGGCGGTGCTCTCGTGCCCGGCCAGCAGGAGGGTGACGAGCTGGTCGCGGATCTCGGTGTGGGTCAGCACGTCGGCCGCGCCCTGGTTGGCGACCAGCAGGCGGGACAGGACGTCCCGGCGCTCGGCGAGGTCGCGCGCGCGGGCCCGCTCGGTGATCTCGGCGCGCAGCAGGACGTCGACGCGCTGCTGCATCCTGGCGTGGCCGCGCCACGGCTCAAAGCGCTGCAGCCGGGGGTTCTGCCAGCCGATCAGGTGCAGCGCGCCGATGTCGATCACCTTGGCGAGCAGCTCGCGCAGCTCGGTGTAGCGCGGGCCGTCGGCCAGGCCGAACACCACCCGCAGGATGATCTCCAAGGTGACCGCCTGCATCCTCGGGTGCGCGGCGAAGGGCGCGCCGGGGCGCCAGGCGGCGGCCTCGGCGTCGGCGGCGACGGCCATCAGGTCGCGGTAGCCGCGCAGGGCGGCGCCGGTGAAGGCGGGCATGAGCAGCTTGCGGACGCGCTGGTGGGGTTCCTCGTCGGTCAGCATCACCGACTGCGCGCCGAGCATCGGCGTCATGATGAGCTTGCCCTCGCCCGCGTGGTAGGTCGTGGGCGAGCCCGCGAAGACGGCGCGGATGTGCTCGGGGTCGGCCAGCAGCACGACGTCGCCCTCGGGGAAGGTCCTGAGCGCGATGACATCGCCGTGGCGGCGCTGCAGCTCGGGCAGCCACTGGTGGCGGCGGACGCGGTAGAGCATGGTCTGCACCGCCATCGGCAGCCGGGGTCCCGGCGGCAGCGGCAGCTCAGGCAGCGCTGCCTGGCGCTCGGTGCTGGAGCCTGCGGTCATGGGCGTTCTCCGTATCCATAGTAGACAGTCGGGCGTAGGCCCGCAGCCTGCTCGGGTCGCCTGCGTCGCGCTGCACGCGCAGCCGCAGGCTCGGCCCGTCGGCGACGACGGGCACGTGGCGCAGCAGCAGGCGGTCGCCGGGGCCGACGGTCCGGGTGAGGACGGCCTCGGCGATGATGTGGTTGACGTGCACGAGGTAGTCCCCTGTGGACACCCCGGCGGTCGCCACCTCCAGCAGCAGCGTCCGGCCGACCCCGCGCCCCGGCACTCGCAGCGCGATCTCCCCCGGCGGCTCGGGGGCGGCGTCGGGGGCGTAGAGCTTGAGCAGGCGGCGCAGGCCGAGGAACGCCGCGGCCGGGCCGGGTCCGAGCCAGCCGACCGAGCCGTCGTCGGCGTGCGCGGCGAAGGGGAACCGGCCGAGGTTGGCCGGGTTGCCGACGAGGAACACGGTGCGGGTGTACGCCCGGAACCACTCGTCCCCGGCCGCCTCGTCCAGCCCGGCGGCGAAGGCCAGCGCCGAGCGGGCGAACGCGGCGGCGTCGAAGCGGCGCAGGACGGCGACGGCGGTGGTGTCCGGCGCCTGCCCGGCAGTGGCGGCCAGGGCGTCGAGGTCGACCTCGCCGGAGGGCACGGCGATCGCCCGGCCGGGTCCGGCGGCGGCCTCGGCCACCCGGTGGGCCAGCGCGTGGCGGAGGGCGTCCTGGCTGGGCATCAGCAGTACACCGCCTCGGCCACGTCGCGGACCGGGGGTCTGCGGTGCTTGGCCAGGAGCCCCGAGGTCAGCCGGTAGGGGTCGACGTGGCGGTTGTCGCCCCGGTGGCCCCCGACGAAGGCGGCCAGGTCCACCGGGTCCAGCCGCGGTGGCGCGCCCGCCAGCAGCTTCCCCGCGCGCTTGAGCGTGGCGCGCAGCAGGTCGACGCGGAAGGACTGGGTGCGGTCCTTGCCCAGGACGGCCAGGAAGTACATCCGCAGGCCCAGCCGCAGGACAGCGGGGTCGTCGGCGGGGCACTCGGCGAGGATGGCGGGCAGCGTGGCCGACTCCCAGCCGCCGTGGCGGCTCGACTTCACGACGCCGTCGATGGGGACGCGGTCCAGGGCGACGCGGACGGTGCTGGCGCCCAGGGCGTCCAGGGTGCGCTGGAGCAGGACGTAGTCCTCGGTCAGCTCGCGGTCGTGGATCAGGACGATCTCGTCGTAGCGCTCGGCCTGGGGGACCAGCTCGCGCAGGGCCAGCAGCAGGTAGTTCGGCTGGGCCGCTGGGGTGGCGATCTGGCGCAGGGGCAGGCCGAAGCGGGTGCAGTCGAGGTAGACCGCGCCACCGCCGTCGCGGCTGTCCAGGCAGAGCCCCCGCCCGCGCAGCCGGTCGAGGACGTCCTCCTGCTCCAGCGGCGGCGGGCGGAACTCGGCCAGGCCGGGGTCGTGCATGCCGAGGCTGGCGTAGTGCTCCCGCCACAGGGCGACCAGGCGGGCGCTGGCGGGGTGCACCCAGCCGGAGCTCTCGACGGCGCGCAGGTACGGGCGCAGGGCGGCGAACTCGGCGCGGGTGTCCTCGGCCTGGTAGCGCACGTAGAGCGCGCCGATGTCGGACTCGGCGACGTCGGCGTAGTCCAGGTCGGGGTGCTCGCGGTCCAGGTACTCCCAGAACCCGAGGGTCTGCGAGGTGGCGTTGTACGTCGTGAGGCTGTACTGGTAGTCGACGTCAGCGCACAGGCCGGTCGCGCGGTACATCACGTCGACCCACAGCAGACCCTTGACGTGGCTGGGGGTCAGCGGCTTCGTGGGCGTGACGGTGACCGGGGCGAGCAGGACCTTGGCTCTCACGCCGCCTCCCCCACCAGCTCGACCAGCGCCGAGCGGCTCGGCCCCGCGGGCGGCGGCACGCCCTGGGCCAGCGCGGCGCCGACGCGGGCGCGGGTGTCGGGGTCGGCGTAGAACTCCTCGGGGTGGCCCAGCGACATGCGCACGGCCGCGAGCCGCCGCCACAGCACCGGGTCGCGCGTCGAGGCCAGCGTCGCGTGGCCGAAGGACAGGTGCTCCACCGGCGGGGCGTCCTCGCCGAGGACGGCCTGGCGCCACCGGCGGTTGCGGTCCAGGTCGTCGATGACCGCGCGGTCGTACCAGGGGAACAGCAGGTCCTCGACGAGCGCGGCCGCGGCGCCGGGCTCGTCGAGCACCTCGGGCAGCCGGAACGCGTGCGCGATGCCCAGCGCCACACCGCGCCCGTACAGGGGGTTGGTGACGCACGCGGCGTCCCCCACCGGGAACAGCCCCGCCACCGGGGCCTGGGCCGAACCGGCCACGCCCCGCGCGGTGTTGTCGGGGAAGGTGATCGCGTGCACCCGGGAGATCGGCTCGGCCACCGCCGGGTCGATCCAGGACGCCAGCGGCGTCGCGCCGACCACCGCGTCGAACACCGGTCCACGGTGGACGGAGTGCAGCACCCGGTCCTCGGGCAGCACCCCGACGCCGACGGAGAACGTGCCGTTGTCACCGGGGTGGACGAAGGCCAGGTACGTGCCGAACGCCCCGCCCGCGGCCGTGCCCAGGTTCAGCGCACCCGGCAGCGAGCCGTCCAGACTGCGGTAGAACCTTGTGTAGCAAGAGATCCCCGACGGGCTCGTCCGGTCCGGCGCGACCGGCAGCCCGGCGTCGGCCAGCCACCGCCGCGACTCGCACCGCCGCCCGGAGGCGTCGACCACCACGTCCGCGTCGACCCGTCCGCCGCCGGATAATCGCACCCCGGCGACGCGCGAACCGTCGATCACCAGCCCGCTGACCTTGGTCCCCCGCCGGACCTCGACCCCGGACGCGGTGGCGAAGACCTGGTCGAAGGTGCGGCGGCGACAGGCGAGGAACGGCAGCGCGCCGTCGGCGAGGTCCAGTTCCGGGCTCCCCGCCGAGAGCAGCGCCGCGTAGACCTCCGGGGCGTGCTCGCGCAGGCGGAACACCGCCAGGCTGGTGAACGAGTGCGAGTGCAGGGCCTGCGGAGAGCTCGGCCGCACCCAGCCTGCGTTGGCCGCGGCGACGCTCTCGGGCACCGGCCCCGGGTCGCGGTCGAGCACCTCGACCCGGTAGCCGAGCGGGCGCAGGGCGAGCGCGGCGGCCAGCCCGGTGGGGCCCCCGCCGACGACGACTGCGGTGCGCATCGCTAGACCTTCTTTCCGTGGACGTAGAAGACCCGCGGCACGCCCGGCACGTCGCGCGGGGTGACGCTGTCCGACCAGCGGCCGAAGTCCGCGCCGGGCTCGCCGGGCTGCACGGCCGCGACGGAGAAGCCGTGCGCGGCGAAGGCCAGCTCCGGCTCGTCGCAGCCGAACAGCCACGGCGAGCCCCAGTCGGCGTAGAGCGCCATCAGCTCGCGCGTGGAGGGGGCGTCCAGGGCGAGAGTGTTGACCAGGTCGGCGGCCAGGCGGCTCTCCGGCGCGCAGAACGCGGACAGCTCGGCGAGCAGCCGGTGCGCCGCGGTGGGCGGAAGGTAGTAGAACAGCCCCTCCACCAGCCAGACCGCGGGCCGCGTCCGGTCGAACCCCGCGGCGGTCAGCGCCGCGCGCCAGTCGTCGGCGACCAGGTCGGCGGGCACCTCCCTGCGGGCCACCGCGGGCGTGTGCCCGGCGAGCCTGCCGCTCTTGTGCGCCAGCACCGGTTCCCGGTCGATCTCGTAGACGGTGACCGGGTGCGGCCAGGCCAGCCGGTAGGCGCGGGTGTCCATCCCGGCGGCGGCGATCACCACCTGCTCGTGGCCGGTCTCGGTGAGCGCGGCGCGCAGCCAGTCGTCGAGGAAGCGGGTGCGGATGGCGTTGTAGTCCACGGTGTCGGGAATCCGGCGCCCGTCGTCGCAGACCCGGTCGCGGCTGGTGACCTGCTGGATGCGGTCGACCAGGGCTTGGCCCTCGGCGCCGCACAGCAGCCGCGCGTAGGGGTCCTCGTAGAGGCGGTTGGCCGCGCTGCTCTCCCGGCTGCGCAAGGCGGCGGTCAGCAGCGACGTCCGGGCCACGGCGTCGAAGGCGGTCATGGCCGGGCCCCTTCCAGCAGTGCGGACCAGGTGGCGGCGTCGCGCTGGAAGACGCGGTCCTTCACCTGGGGTGGGCGGATTCCCGAGGCCACCCTGGCGTGCCACTCGCGCAGGAACGCGGTGCCGTCGAGGAGGTGCAGCGCGGGGTCGGCCAGCCTGCCCGTCCGGCGCGCGGTGGCGTAGCCCGCCGAGTGGTGGCGCAGGCGGGCGTCGATGGCGGCCAGCAGCGCGGCGCGTTCGCGGGCGTCGACGGGCGCGTCGGTGGCGATGGCGAACTCGTACCGCGAGGACACCGCGCGGCAGGTGGCGTTGCGCGCCGAGAGCCCGCCCGCGGCGAGGGCGTCGCCCAGGGCGCGCACGACGTGCGACTCGCGCAGCGCCTCCCCGGCGAGGTCGGAGACGGTGTTGCGGCCCGCGTAGAGCACCCTGGGCACGCCGTGCTTGCGGTCGACCACCCGCACCACGTCGCCCAGGGCGTAGCGGTACAGGCCGCCGACGTGGCTGAGCACCACGTGGTACTCCCGGCCCACCTCCAGCTCGGCGTACGAGCAGGTCTCGGTGTCGGCGGCCAGCGGGACGTCGGCGTCGGCGAACTCGTGGAAGGCGGCGGTCACCGCGGGCGAGCAGGCCGCGCCGTGGCGGTCGAGGGCGACCCCGACGAACCCCTCCGACGCCGCGACCGGCGCGGGCAGGGCGACCACGCCCGGCCCGAAGGACTCGGCCAGCCGGGGCAGGTACAGCGAGGCGAGGCCGGTGGTCCAGCAGAAGATCACCTGGAAGCGCGGCCAGACGTGCGCGGGCGCCAGCGTGCCGAAGTAGGTGGCCAGCCGCTCCAGCTCGGCGGCCCGCTCCCGGTTCGGCTCCCCGTGCCGGATTCCGCCGACGGTGCCGTCGTGCAGCTCGCGCACCAGCCGCGGCCACCACATGTCGAGCTGGTAGGGCAGCGCGGCGACCACGGCCGGGTTGATGCCGATGACGCACCGCACGTCGTGCTCGGCGGCCAGCCGCAGCCGCAGGTACGCCTTCTCCAGGTAGTCGGTGTCCGCCACGGGGACCGGCAGCGTCGCCCACGGTGCGCGCGAGCCGGGCTCCGCGGCCAGCGGCTCGCCGAACGCCGCGCCGAAGTCGACCTGGCTGGCGCCCAGGTGCGGGCGCCCGGACGCGGTTGTCGCGGTGGCGCTGACCGGGTCGTGCTTGAGGTTGAGCGTGCTGTCCGCCCGGGTGACGACGTCGGGGAAGTGCTCGACGAACGGCGCCCACGCGGCGTAGAAGGGCGGGAAGAAGCCGGTGCGCATGAACTCCCGCGTCACCGGGACCTTTTTGCTGTCGCCGGTGCTGCCGCTGCTCATGAAGTACACGACCGGGTCGTCGGCGGAGAGCACCGCGCGCTCGCCCGCCGCCGCGCGGTCGATCCACGGCGCGAGGGCGTCGTAGTCGCGGATCGGGACGGCGGCGCGGTACTCCTCGGCGGTGCGGATGGTCTTGAACCCGTGCTCGACGCCGAAGGCGGTCTCGGCGTTGGCGGCCAGCAGCTCGGCGAGCACCGCCGCTTGCGCGGTGGCGGGCTCGGCGAGCGCCCGCTCCAGCGCGTCGCGCTCGGCGAGCACCCGGTCCCGGTAGTCAGGCCGCGGTGGAGTGGACATCGTCGCTCCCGGTGAGTGCGCGGATGGCGCCTGCCGCGGCGCCGTGCTCGACGACCAGGGCGGGCAGCCCGTCGATCTCGTCGAACAGGCGCGCGCGCAGCTCCAGCTGGAACCGGCGGAACCCCTCCCACGTGGGGGTCGCGCCGTGGTGCTCGAAAGCGTTGAGCCTCGCGCCGTGCCCGCTGCGCCGCCACGCCTCGGCCGGGTCGACGTCGAGGTAGACGACCTGGGCGGGCCGCGGGAACGTCCGCCACCAGGCGAGCATGGACGGGCTGAGCAGCCCGGTGACCAGGCACTTGGCGAGGATCTTGTAGTAGTAGGAGTCGACGAGGACCGGCTGGCCCCGCGCGCCGCGGCCGAGCTGGTCGCGCAGGTGGACCACGGCCGTCTGCAGGACGGTGACGACGAAGTCGGCGGAGTAGGGCTTGCCCGCCCCGCTCAGCGCCCGCCCGAGGAAGCCGTCGCGCAGGTCGGCCACGAGCGCGCAGTCGGCGGGCAGGAAGTCGTCGTCGTAGGAGACGCAGTGCCAGCCACGCCTGGCCATCTCACTGAGCACAGTGGACTTGCCCGCGTAGTCGGGCCCGAGCAGGACGGTGAAGCGGGGTTCCATCGACTGCCCTCCGTACGGGTGATCATTTCCACCATGTCGCACCGGGGCGGGCAGGACCACAGAGCAGTTCCACTGCCGCACGGGAATTGATCACGGACCCGGACGGACCCGGGGCTGACTGGTCCCTCTGGGCGGCGGCCGATCCGGTGGCCGCTACGCCACAGGGCGCAGGCGGGCAGTAGGGCGCATGTAACCGGGTATTCACAGAACGGGCCAATCGGGCTACTCTGTGAACTGCTTCTGGGAGCGCTCCCAACCCTCCCGATACGACGAGGTAATCGAAAGGGACAACGGTGAGGATGCGACGGAAGCTTGCGTTCCTGAGCGCGGCCGCCGCGGTGGCCACGGCGGTGGGCCTGATCGTGGCCGTCAGCCCGGCGTCGGCGCACGGTGCCATGATGAAGCCCGGCAGCCGTACGTACCTGTGCTGGCAGGACGGGCGCAGCCCGCAGGGCAACATCGTGCCGATCAACCCGGCCTGCAAGGCCGCGGTCGACGCGGGCGGCACCAACGCGCTGTACAACTGGTTCGGCTCGCTGCGCTCCGACGGCGCGGGCCGCACGCGGGGGTTCATCCCCGACGGCAAGCTGTGCAGCGCCAACAACCCGACTTTCTCGGGCTTCGACATCGCCAGGTCCGACTACCCGGTCACGCACCTGAGCGCGGGCGCGGACTTCCACTGGTGGTACAGCAACTGGGCGGCCCACCCCGGCACCTTCCACATGTACGTCACCAAGGACAGCTGGAGCCCCAACCGGCCGCTGTCGTGGGCGGACATCGAGGAGCAGCCGTTCCTGTCGGTGACCAACCCGGCCCAGCAGGGCTCGGTCGGCACCAATGACGGCCACTACTACTGGAACGGGCGCATGCCCGCGGCCAAGTCCGGCCGCCACATCATCTACTCGGTGTGGTCGCGCTCGGACAGCACCGAGACCTTCTACAACTGCTCCGACGTCACCTTCGACGGCGGCAACGGCGAGGTGACCGGCGTCGGCCGCGCGGGCGACCCGACCAGCACCACCCCGACCACGCCCACCACGCCGACCACCCCCACCACGCCCCCGCCGCCCGGCGGCTGCGCGGCGGAGTACAAGGTCGTCAACTCGTGGGGCGGCGGGTACCAGGCCGAGGTCACGGTCCGGAACTCGGGAACCTCCGCGCTGAGCGGCTGGTCCGTGCGCTGGACGCTGGGCAGCGGGCAGACGATCGCCAACCTGTGGAACGGCGCGCTCACGAGCAGCGGGTCCGCCGTGACGGTCAAGAACGCGGGCCACAACGGCAGCGTCGGGGCCAGCGGCTCGACGACGTTCGGCTTCCAGGCCAACGGCACCGCCGGAGGTGCCCCGGCACTCACCTGCACCAGCCCCTGACCCATCGGGGCTGACATGTCCGGCCCGGCAGGCGACGCGGCCTGCCGGGCCGGACCCATGCCGTCGACTAGCCTGGGCCGGTGCAGACCGGGCCGTTGACGATGATCGACTTGTTCGCCGGCTGCGGGGGCATGACCTCGGGTTTCCACGCGGCGCGGGGGTACGCCCCGGTGCTCGCGGTCGAGGTCGACCTGCACGCCGCGGCCACCTACGCCGCGAACTTCGGCGAGGACCACACCCGCCACGCCGACATCGCCGCGGTGGCCGACGCCGAGATCCCCGAGGCCGACCTGGTCATCGGCGGGCCGCCGTGCCAGGGGTTCTCCAACCTCGGGTCGCGCGAGGTCGACGATCCGCGCAACTCGCTGTGGAAGGAGTACCTGCGGTTCGTCCGGCACGCGGCGCCGAAGGTGTTCGTGATCGAGAACGTCGACCGGTTCTTCTCCTCCAGCGAGTTCGCGCTGCTGCGGGCCGAGGCCGCCCCCGGCGGGCTGCTGCGGGACTACGAGCTGACCGCCGGGTTCCTGCTGGCCGCCGACTTCGGCGTCCCCCAGCGGCGCAAGCGCACCATCGTAATCGGCTCCAGGATCGGCCCCATCCCCCTGCCCGCGCCCACGCACGCCCGGCCGGGCACGCCGGGCGGCCTGCCGGGGTGGCACACGACGAGGGATGTGCTGACCGGGCTCGCGGAGGTGCCCGCCACCACCGACCTGCCCGCCTCCCGCGCCGAGTTCTTCGGCCTCGACGTCCCCGGCGTGTTCACGGGCCCCGCGCTGCACATCGGTCGCAACCCCACCGCGCTGTCCCTGGAGCGGTACCGGCACGTCCCGCCGGGCGGGGGCCGCTTCGACCTGCCCGAGCACCTGCTCTCGCGCTGCTGGCGGGAGAAGAAGACCGGGACCACCGACGTCATGGGCCGGATGCGCTGGGACATGCCGTCGCTGACGATCCGCACCGAGTTCTTCAAGCCGGAGAAGGGCCAGTACCTGCACCCCCAGTGGGAGCCCGGACCCACCGGCCACCGGGTCGACCGGCCGATCACCCACTTGGAGGCCGCCCGGCTGCAGACGTTCCCGGCGCGCTTCCGGTGGTGCGGCACGAAGCTGCAGATCGCCAGGCAGATCGGCAACGCGGTGCCGCCGGTGCTGGCCGAGGCCATCGCCCGGCACCTGAAGCCGTACCTGCTGGGCGGCGGCGCGGCGCAGGCCGTGTGCGGATTGTGCGGATAGTCCGTTCAGGTGGTCTGGGTACGCTTCCGCCCGCGGGTGCCGATATACCGAGTATCGGCTTCATTGAGTCGGGAGGCGGCCATGAGCCCCATACACGACACCCTCGTCCACTCGTACCTCTACCTGCGGCGCGCCATCGGCATCATCGGGATGGCGCTCCCGGTCGTGCTGACGGTCGGGAACCTGCTGCTCAACGGGCAGCTGCTGCACTCCATCAGCGGGTACTACTACAGCGACCTGCGTGATGTGTACGTCGGCGCCATGTGCGCCATCGGGGTGTTCCTCCTGTCCTACCGGGGCCACGGCCCGATCGACAACCTGGTCAGCAACATCACCGCGGTCGCCGCGATCGGGGTGGCGCTGCTCCCGACCACCCCCGCGCGGGACGCCACCGCCGCCGACAAGGTCCTCGGCGTGCTGCACGTGGTCTCCGCCGCGGTGTTCTTCCTCTCGCTCGCCTACTTCTGCCTCGTGCTGTTCCGGCGCACCAACGGCGAGGACCCGACTCCCGAGCGCAAGATGAAGCGCAACGGCGTGTACCTCGTCTGCGGGCTGGTGATCCTGGCGTCCCTGGTCCTCATCGTCGTCACCGGCATGTTCTTCCAGGACGTGACGCACGACCTCCGCCTGACGCTGTGGCTGGAGTTCGCCGCCTCCTTCGCCTTCGGCCTCGCCTGGCTGACCAAGGGCGAGCTGATCCTGCCCGACTCCGGCGGCAGGAAGGAGAGCACCGCCGCCACCGCATGAGTCCGCTGTGGACAGATGGCGGCGTGAGGAGCTCATCCCCCGACCGTGACCGCGTCCGCCCGGCGGATGAGGACGGCACTGGCTGATTCACCCGATCGTGGCCGACGATGCGGGGGGAGAGGCCGCCGACGGAAGGGCTGGGACCCCGCGATGCGTACCGGAATCTGGCTGATCGGCGCCCGCGGCTCGGTGGCGACGACGACGGTGGCGGGCGCCGCCGCGCTGCGGGCGGGCATCGCCGCGCCGACCGGGTGTGTCACCGCGCTGCCCGAGTTCGCGGGCCTGGGGCTGCCCGGGTACGACGAGCTCGTCTTCGGCGGCCACGACGTGGTGGAGACCGGCCTGGTCAAGCGCGCGGAGATGCTGACCGAGGCAGGCGTGCTGCCGCCGGGGCTCGCCGAGCTGGTCCGGACCGACCTGCTCGCCGCCGACGCCGCCATCCGCCCGGGCGCGGACGTCCCCGCCCCGCACACCGACACCGGGCGGCGGACCGAGTTCGACCAGCGGGGTGAGCAGGTCGCGACCTCGCGCGCCAGCACCGGCGGGCAGACCGACTTCGACCGGCGGGGGGAGCGCGCCGACGCACAGGCCGAGACCATCGCCCGGCTGGTCGCCGACCTCACCGAGTTCCGCGAGGCGCACGAGCTGGAGCGGGTGGTGGTGGTCAACGTCGCGGCCACCGAGCCCCGGTCCGCGCCGGACCCGGCGCACGCGTCGTGGCCGCTGCTGGCCGCCGCGCTGAGCACCAGGTCGGTGCTGCCCGCCAGCTCGCTCTACGCGTGCGCCGCGCTGCTGGCCGACTGCCCGTTCGTCGACTTCACCCCGTCGACCGGGGCGCGGCTGCCCGCGCTGGACGAGCTGGCCCGCGAGCGCGGCGTGCCGTACGCGGGCAGCGACGGCAAGACCGGCGAGACGCTGGTGAAGTCCGCGCTGGCCTCGATGTTCGCCCGCCGCGCGCTGCGGGTGCGGTCGTGGTCGGGCACGAACCTCCTCGGCGGCGGCGACGGGGCCACGCTGGCCGACCCCGACCGCGCGGCGAGCAAGGCCGACTCCAAGGCCCAGGTGCTCGGCGCGATCCTCGGGCACCCGGTCGAGGGCGGCGTGCACATCCACCACGTCCCGGACCTGGGCGAGTGGAAGACCGCGTGGGACCACATCGGCTTCGCCGGGTTCCTCGGCGTGCGCATGACGATGCAGTTCACCTGGCAGGGCTGCGACTCGGCGCTGGCCGCGCCGCTGGTGCTCGACCTCGCGCGGCTGATCGCCGGGGTCCGACGGGGTGGGGCGGTGCCCGAGCTGGGGTTCTTCTTCAAGGACCCGGTCGCCAGTACCGAGCACGTGCTGGAGCGCCAGTTCGCCACGCTGCTGGACTGGGCGGCCCGCCGGTGAGCGCCTGGCTGAGCGCGGCCGCCGACGCGGTGCGCCGCGACCCCGCCGCCATCTTCACGCTGTTCCCGGTGGCGGGCAGGCACTGCGGCCAGGGGTCCGCGGGCGCCGACGCCGCGCGGGTCGAGCTGATCACCAGCCTTCCGCTGTCCGGCCCCGCGCTGGCCGAGACCCTCCTGCGGCTCTACCGCCACGGCGACGCCGCGGAACGGCGGGCGGTGCTGCTGGCGCTGCCAGCGGTGGCGGTGGGCCCGGCGGCCCTGCCGATCGTCGAGGACGCCTTGCGCACCAACGACTCCCGGCTCGTCCTGGCCGCCGTGGGCCGCTACGCCACACTCCACCTCAGCCCCGCCGCGTTCCGACAGGCGGTGCTCAAGTGCGTGTTCATGGGCCTGCCGCTGGCCGCCGTCGACGGGCTGCCCGAGCGCGCGGACGCGGAGCTGGCGGCGATGCTGGCCCGCTTCGCCGAGGAACGGGTCGCGGCCGGGCGCGCCGTGCCCGCCGACATCCGGCCGATCACCGAGGAGCTGGTGTGATCCGCATTTTCGACCCGCACATCCACATGACCTCCCGCACCACCGACGACTACGCCGCGATGGCCGCCGCCGGGGTGCGCGCCCTGGTCGAGCCCGCCTTCTGGCTCGGGCAGCCGCGCACATCCGTGGGGACCTTCATCGATTACTTCGACGCGCTGCTGGGCTGGGAGCCCTTCCGCGCGGCCGAGTTCGGGATCAGCCACCACTGCGCGATCGCGCTGAACCCCAAGGAGGCCAACGATCCCCGGCTCACCGAGGTGCTCGACGAGCTGCCGAGGTACCTGCTGAAGGACGGGGTGGTCGCCGTCGGCGAGATCGGCTACGACTCGATGACCCCGGCCGAGGACGCCGCCTTCGCCGCCCAGCTCGCCCTGGCCGTCGAGCACGGCCTGCCCGCCCTGGTGCACACCCCGCACCGCGACAAGGCCACCGGCACGCGCCGCACGCTGGACGTGGTGGCCGAGTCCGGCATCGGGGAGCACCGGGTCGTGGTCGACCACCTCAACGAGGTCACCGTGCGCGCGGTGGCCGACAGCGGCTGCTGGATGGGCTTCTCCATCTACCCCGACACCAAGATGAGCCCGGAGCGGATGGTGGCGCTGCTCGCCGAGTACGGCACCGAGCGCGTCCTGGTCAACTCCGCGGCCGACTGGGGCCGCAGCGACCCGCTGACCACGCGGCGCACGGCGGAGGCCATGCTGGGCGCCGGTTTCGGCGCCGACGCGGTGGACCAGGTGTTCTGGCGCAACCCGGTGGAGTTCTACGGGCAGAGCGGGCGCCTGCGGCTCGCCGACGCCACCGCCGCGGCCGAGTACGCGGGCAACTCCACCCGCCGCGGCGGGGAGTGACCCGACCGCTCCTCGTCCCTGGCCCGCCGGTCGACTTCGTCCAGACAACAGCGATACCCCGCGGCCACGAGGCCGCGGGGCACCAGTCGTGGTCACCGCCCGCCGGACCGCGGCGGACGGTGTCCACAAGAGAGGGACCTCAGTCCTGCTCGGGGGCGTCCGACCAGGACTGGACCCGCCACAGGGCGCCGGTTCCCGCGGTCGCCTCGACGCCGTCGTCGGACATCTCGAAGCTGCCGAAGTCCAGGACGTAGAGGTCCGATCCCGACGGGCCGAACCCGACGTCGATCGGGCGGTGCAGGGACAGGTCCACCCCGAGGCGGTGCACGCTCCAGTCCGCCGGGTCGACGCGCACCAGGTAGCGGCCCAGCGCGGGACCGCCGGAGGGCAGGCACATCGGGGCCTCGTCGCCGAACAGGGCGACGACGAGCTGGCCGGGGTGCTGGGCGGCGGATTCGGGCACCACGGCGAACTTCGTGGCCGACACGTGCGGCTCGAAGGCCACCAGCGCGGGCTCGGGCGGGGGCAGCTCGTCGTGGTTGGCGAGCAGGAAGGTCGGGGCGGGGCCGCGGGTCGGCACGAACGCCGGGTCGTTCACCGGGATGGCGCCGACGTAGTCCGGCCAGCCGTACCACGCGCCCTCGCGCACCTCGAAGAGCAGGTCGGGGGCGTCGCCGATGGGCCTGCTGCCGCGGTCGTCGGCGCCCTGGTCGACGCCGAGCAGCCGCCCGTCGGGCAGGAAGCCGAGCCCGAAGGCGTTGCGCAGCCCCCAGGCCACCAGCTCCAGCTCAGCGCCGTCGAGGTCGCAGCGCAGCACCGCGGCCGAGCACGGCAGCCCGGCGGGGACCCGCTGGCCCGCGGCGGTCTCCGCGCCGAACGGGACGAACCCGCCGGTGGCCGCCTCGGCGCCCGGCTCCTCGGAGAGCGGGTTGCGGGTGGTGACGTCCACGCCCGCGAGGACGACGTCCAGGCCCGGGATGTCGTGCTGGTGCGGCAGCATGCGCAGCCAGCCCAGCTCGTAGGCGTCGAGCCCCATCACCCCGAGGTTGGTCATCGCGCCCTGGCTGAAGTAGAGCTTGCGGTCGGCGCCGACCACGGCCATGTTCGTGTGGTAGTTGCCCGGTCCGGGCATGTCCTTGACCACCGGCGTGCGGGTGCCGTCCGGGGCGATGCGGGTGATCCGTCCCGCGCCGCCCTCGGAGACGAACAGGTCCTCCTCGAACCAGCACAGCCCGGTGATCGGGGCGGCCAGCTCATCGGCGACGAGCGTGCGCTCGGCGCCGTCCACCAGCCACACCTTCCCGCCGGGCACGGCGTCGCCGAAGCCGAGGCCGGACTCGGCGACGTAGACGCGGCCCGCGTCGTCGAAGGCGATGCTCGTGGGGAAGTTCAGGCCGCCTGCGACCAACTCGGGAACTGACATCACGGTCCTCCAGCGAATGTCCAAAAGGGATGGTCGACCAGCGGTCTGCGAGGTGTCTACCAGCGCGCGCACGCGACGGTCAAGCACCGGTCACGCCCGGCTGATCGTCGGTCACGGCCTGTTTCCCCTTGTGCGGCAGGGGTTTCCCAGTCAAGGAGGACCACGGAGGCCAGCATTCCGGAAGAAGCCCGCTCACCCGTTCGCCGGTAGCGTTCGGGGCGCCAGAACGCTGACCCAGGCGTCAGCGCCGATGCGTCGCTGGAGATTGGGGTCGAATACACATGCGTCCGACATTACTCGGCGGCGGCCGAAGGTTCCGCCGTCCACTCTATCTCGCCGCCGTGGGGATCACCTTGGTCGCGGCGAGCGCGGCGGGAGTCCCCTCGGTCGCCGATTCGTCCCATGATCGGCGCGGAGGCATCGCGCAGAGCTGGGGACAACCCAACGCGGACAAGGAAGGCACCCGCCGCGTCGGGGGCCCGATCAACGCGCGCACCGTCGGCGACCTCGAAGTCGCCTGGCGCGTGCCGATCCACCTGAACACCGGCTGGCACGGCTCCTACGCCACCACACCGGTCGTGGCCAACGGGGTCGTCTACACCCAGGACCTCTCGTCCAACGTCTACGCGATCGACCTGCGCAGCGGGCGTCAACTGTGGACGAAGATGTACAACTCGCTCACCAACGGCCCCAACGGCGTCGCCGTCGACCAGGGCCGGGTCTACGGCGCGACGGTCGACTCGGCGTTCGCGCTCGACGCGCGCACCGGCCGCGAGCTGTGGCGCAAGAAGCTGACCCGGCCGGGCGCCGACGGCGTCAACGAGGGCATCGACATGGCCCCCGGCGTCCACCGCGGCACGGTCTACATCTCCACCGTCCCGGGCAACGGCACCAGCTTCTTCAAGGGCAACGGCGTCGGCGTGCTGTTCGCGCTGGACGGTCGCACCGGGCGTACCAAGTGGAAGTTCAACACCGTGCCCACGGACCTGTGGGGCAACAAGGAGATCAACTCCGGCGGCGGCCTCTGGTACCCGCCGTCCTTCGACGAGCGCGGTGACGTCTACGCCGCGATCGCCAACCCCGGTCCGTTCCTGGGCACCGAGGAGTTCCCGTGGGGCTCCAGCCGCCCCGGCCCGAACCTCTACACGAACTCCGTGGTCAAGCTCGACGGCCGCACCGGGAAGCTGCTCTGGTACAACCAGGTCCTGCCGCACGACATCTACGACTGGGACCTGCAGAACACCCCGATCATCGCGAAGGCGAACGGGCAGAAGGTCGTCATCGGCTCCGGCAAGACCGGCTACGTCTACTCCTTCGACCGCCACAGCGGCGAGCTGCTGTGGAAGACCCCGGTCGGCCGTCACAACGGCCACGACGACGACAACCTGATCGCGATGAGCGGCGAGATGTCCCGGATGCCGCGGATGCCCTTCGAGCTCTACCCTGGCGTCCTCGGCGGCCTGCCCGCCCCGGCGGCGATCGACGACACCACGATCTACGCCGCGGTGAACAACCACCCGGTGACCTGGCAGCGCCAGACCCCGCCGCCGATCATCCCGCCGTTCTTCGAGGGCACCGGCGAGATGGTCGCCCTCGATCTGGTGACCGGCAAGATCAAGTGGTCGCACCACCTGCCCTACTCGCCGTTCGGCGGTTCCACCGTGGTCAACGACCTGGTGTTCACCACCACCCTCGACGGCGGCATCCACGCGATCAACACCAAGACCGGCCAGAGCGCGTGGCAGGGCAAGCTGCGCGGCGCGGGCAACGCCCCGGTCGCCATCCACGGCGACACGCTGCTGGCCGCCAGCACGTGGCCGCAGTCGGCGAACGAGAAGGCCGAGATCGTCGCGTACCGCCTCAAGCGCTGAGGTGACCGCGCTGAGGTGACCGCGCTGGGATAACCGCGCTGGGATGGGCACCACCCGAAATCGGGGAACCGGCACGCCGGTTCCCCGATTTTCGTCGTCCACCGGCACATTCCTTTGTAGACCGCAGCCGGAGAGATGCGCCCCGGCCTGGCGAAAGCGAGAATTCACCCGTCGCCACTCACGCGGATGGACAGGTACAGACCATGCAGCCGTTCCGAATCGACGTCCCCCAGGCCGACCTCGACGAGTTACACCGGCGGATCGCCGCCACGCGGTGGCCAGCCGAACTGCCCGGTGTCGGCTGGGACCGCGGTGTCCCCCTGGACTACCTGCGCGAGCTGGCCGACTACTGGCGCACGAGCTTCGACTGGCGCGCCGCCGAGGCCCGCATCAACCAGCACCCCCAGTTCACCACCGAGATCGACGGCGCCGACATCCACTTCCTGCACGTGCGCTCCCCCGAGCCCACGGCCAAGCCCCTGCTCCTGACCCACGGCTGGCCCGGCTGCGTCGCGGAGTTCCTGGACGTCATCGGCCCGCTGACCGACCCGCGCGCCCACGGTGGCGACCCGGCCGACGCCTTCCACGTGGTCATCCCGTCGCTGCCCGGCTACGGCTTCTCCACCCTGCCGGACACCGGCTGGGACGTCGTGCGCATCGCCCGCGCCTGGGCCGAGCTGATGAACCGCCTCGGCTACGACCGCTACCTGGCCCAGGGCGGCGACGCGGGCTCGGTCGTGTCCCTGGTCCTCGGCCAGGTCGACCCCGAGCACCTGGCGGGCGTCCACGTGAACATGCTGATGACCTTCCCCTCCGGCGACCCCGCCGAGATGGCGGCCCTGGGCCCGGAGGACATGGAGCGCCTCGGCAGGCTCGGCCGATTCGACGCCGACCAGTCCGGGTACATGAAGATCCAGTCGACCCGGCCGCAGACCCTGGCCTACGCGCTCACCGACTCGCCGGTGGGGCAGCTGGCCTGGATCGTGGAGAAGTTCAAGGAGTGGACCGACTCGGCGAAGGCGCCCGAGGACGCCATCGACCGCGACCAGATCCTCACCATCGTCACCATCTACTGGCTGACCGCGACGGCGGGCTCCTCGGCGCAGTTCTACTACGAGGGCGCCGAGGGCGTGCGCATGGCCGCCAGCGGGGCGGTCCCGCCGCCGCTGTCGATGCCGGTCGCGGTGGCGGTCTTCCCCAAGGACCTGTTCGTCCCGGTGAAGCCCTTCGCGTACCGGGACATCCCCAGCATCTCCCAGTGGACCGAGTTCGAGCGCGGCGGGCACTTCGCGGCGCTGGAGCAGCCCGAGCTGCTGGTGGAGGACATCCGCAAGTTCGCGCGCATGGTCTGAGCCCTGGCGAAACACCCCGGCTGAGTTCGCTCAGCCGGGGTGTTTCGCGTGCCCTGGCACTGCGAAGAAACGCTATGCGAAACCGCCCCGGTCCTGTGTGGACCGGGGCGGCTCGCGGGTCACCGATCAGGCGGCCTGATCGACGACACCACCCGCGGGAGGCGGGGTGTTCTTGGACTTGCGCAGCACCCGGAGCATCATCGCCGGGCTCATCAGCGCGTTGGGCGGGTCGACCAGCCCGGCCACCCGCATGAACGTCCTGGTGACCTGGCCGTCGCGGGTGGCGGCGGCCTGGAGCTTGGCCATGTAGGCGTTGCCCACCTTGACCTTGGTCGTGCGCTTGCCCTCGACATCGGGGAAGCTGAGGTCACCGCTCGCGGAGATGTCCCACGGGACGTCGATGATCGCCGAGATGTCCTTGAAGAACTGCCTGGCGTCCGGGGCGACCCCGGCCGACAGGTGCTCGCGCAGGGCCAGCGCCTCCAGCCCGGCGACCGTCATGCCCTGGCCGTAGACCGGGTTGAAGCTGCACGCCGCGTCGCCCAGGACCAGGTAGTGGCCCGGGAAACGGGTGAGGCGCTCGTAGTGGCGGCGCTGGCTGGCGGGGTACCGGAAGGTCACCGCGTCGTCCAGCGGAACCGCGTCCTTGATGACGTCGTAGACGTCCTGGACCGGCAGCGTCTTCGTCCAGGCGAGGAAGCCGTCGGGGTCGGTCGGCGCCGCGTCGCCGAGGACGCCGGTCAGCGACAGCACGCACTTGCCGCCCTCGATCCGGGAGAAGAACGCGCCCCGGGGGAACCCGGGCGAGGCGACCGGGTTGATCGAGAGGTCGCCGTTGAGGATGGACTCGTCCGGCAGTCGGTAGTGTCGGGTCGTGTAGCTGAGGTTGATCTTGATGCGGTCCTCGGCAGGCCGCTCGTAGCCCAGCTCCTCCAGCCACACCGGGGTCCGCGAGCCGCGGCCGGTGGCGTCGACGACGAGGTCGGCGTCGAGCACCCTCGGCTCGCTGCCCTCCTCCTGCGCCTGCACCCGGACGCCGGTCACCCGGGAGTTGTCCGGGGTCGTGACCAGGCCGACGATGTCGGTCCGCTCGACGAAGTCCACGTTGCCCAGTTCCGTGACGCGGGACCGGACCAGGCTCTCCAACACCGGCCTGGCGGCCGAGACGCAGACCAGGCCCGTGGTCGCGGGCGCCAGGCGCTGTCCGTTGAAGTACCAGCGCAGCTCGCCGAGGTCCCCCGTGGGCACGCCCGCGGCGACGGCGCCGCTGGTGAAGCCGGGGAACAGCTCGTCGAGGATCTGCTGGCCGCGGGCGAGCAGCCCGTGCACGTGCCTGCCCTGCGGCACACCGCGCCGGGCCGTGGTCACCCCGAGCAGGGTGTCGCGGTCCACGATCAGCACCTCGGCGTACGACTCCGACAGCACGCGGGCTGCGAGCAGACCTGCCATGCTGCCACCTAACACAACCGCGCGTTCACCCACCTTGGTGCTCATCGCGGCCACCTCCTGCCTTGAGCTTGGCGATCATGTTGGTCGTGGGGTTTCAGATCCGGACTCGGCGATCGGCGGTGCGGTTGAGCCACCACTGCACGAGCATCAGGTTGACCACCCAGCCGACCCAGCGCGCGGCCTCGAGCAGGTAGTTGATGTCCGGCGGTGTCGGCAGAGCCAGCCCGATGTTGACGATGACAACGCCCCACACGTTGTTCATGGCCACGGCGAAGCTGTAGAGCATGTAGCGGCGGTGCCGGGCGAACTTGCGGGCGCGCGCGGCCCACATGCCCGCGACGGCGGTGCCCATCCAGACCAGGGTGGCGAAACTGACGCCGATCTGGCCCACCGGCGGGGCGAACCCGACGATGATCAGTGCGAGAACACCGGCGACGACGGTCGAGACCACGTACACGCGCCCGCTCCAGCGGTGCAGGGCGGGACGCGTCTGGCGCAGCCACGGCCACAGCTGCAGGCAGATCGTCAGCAGCGCGATCGTGCCGAACACCATGTGGGTGATCAGGATCGGGTAGTAGGCGGGGAACCCGGCGTGCGGCGGGACCGGCGCCTGGGCCTCCGGCGTCCCCACGAACGGGCTGAGTTGGAAGGCCAGGTAGCCCACCACAACCAGCCACAGGGGCACGATCCACGGCCGCCGCCACAACGGCTTCTCCGCGCGCGGCCTTACTCCATTGGGTGTGCCCGAAGCCGGCTTCTCAGCGACGGGCAGGTTCACCCTCTCCATGTTCTGCGTCACGTCGGCTCCTCGATTTGGGCCTCTCACCTGCGGTGTTCCCGCGCGTTAGCGTCACAGCAGGCCCACGTGCACCGCATCTCCTTGGTTGCGCCCAGACCATGGGCACGCTGGGAGAGCGGGGATGCGCGCCCGGCTGGGACGATGGACGTCCGAGTACGCGCGCGAAACGGAGGCGTGGTGTGAGGATCGGGCTGGAGTTCGGTGATTTCGCCTGGGACGGCGGGCCTTCCGCGATGGCGGACACGGTCGTTCGCTTCGCCAGGACGGCAGATGAGTCAGGAGTGGCGCTGCTGGGGGTGGGCGACCACTTGTGGCAGGGGCCGCACGCCGGGGGGCCGGAATCGCCGCAGCTGGAGTGCTTCACCACGCTGGCGCTGATGGCGGCCTACACGCAGCGGTGCCAGCTGGCGCCGATCGTCGCCGGGGTGCACTTCCGCGCGCCCGCGGTGCTGGTGAAGACCGTGACCACTTTGGACATCCTGTCCGGGGGCCGCGCGGTCCTGGGCATCGGCGCCGGGTGGGACGCCGACGAGGCCGCCGGGATGGGGGTGGAGTTCCCGCCGGTCGGGGCGCGGTTCGAGATGCTGGAGGAGGCCCTGCGGATCTGTCGGCAGCTGTGGGACGGCGAGCGGGGGGACGAGAAGCCCTTCGCCGGGGTGCACTACCGGCTGGAGCGGGCGCTGAACATGCCGCAGAGCCTGTCCCGGCCGCACCCGCCCATCCTGATCGGCGGCGGCGGGAAGCGGACCCTGCGGCTGGTCGCGCAGTACGGGGACGCGTGCAACCTCTACCCCACGCCGGACCTCGCGGAGAAGCTGGCGCTGCTGCGGGAGTACTGCGATGAGTACGGGCGGGACTACGAGTCGATCGAGAAGACGTGCATCCTGCCGTTCTCGGTGAACGCCGACGGGTCGGGGACCGGTGAGCTGGTCGACTTCCTGGGGAACCTGGGGCAGCTGGGTATTCAGCTGGCCATCGGGATCGTGAACGGGGCCGACCCCGTGCGCACGGCCGAGGTCGTCGGGGAGAAGGTCGTCGCGGAGGTGGCGTCCTTCTAGGTTTCGGGGGCCAAAACCGGCTTGATCCTCTCCGGGTCAGGCCGGTTTTGGCGTTGGCGCCCGGATTTCCCCCGACGAGGACAGCCCGCCGGTACGTCCACGGCTGTGGAGTACCGGCGGGCTGTCTCGGTGTGGTTGTCCCGTGTCCCGTGTCGGGTCAGCGGGGCTCGTAGTTGAGGTTGGGGCGCAGCCAACGCTCCACTTCGGACAGCGTGAGGGCGCGGCGGGTGGCGTAGTCGGAGACCTGGTCCCGGCCCAGGCGGCCCACCGTGAAGTAGCGGGATGCCGGGTGGGCGAAGATCAGGCCGCTGACGCTGGCCGCCGGGGTCATGGCGAAGCTGTCGGTCAGCGCCATGCCGATGGAGTCCGCGTCCAGGAGGTCGAACAGGTGCTGCTTGAGGCTGTGGTCCGGCGACGCCGGGTAGCCCAGGGCCGGGCGGATGCCGCGGAAGCGCTCGGCGTGGAGGTCCTCGATGGCGGGCTCCGAGCCGGGCTCGAACCACTCGCGGCGGGCCCGCAGGTGCAGGTGCTCGGCGAAGGCCTCGGCGAGGCGGTCGGCCAGCGCCTTGACCATGATGGCCCGGTAGTCGTCGTGCTGGGACTCGTGGTGCTTGGCCAGGGTCTCGGCGCCGTGGATGGTGACCGCGAAGCCGCCGATGTGGTCGCCTTCCGGGGCGATGTAGTCGGCCAGGCACCGGTTGGGGCGGCCTTCGGGCTTCTGGGTCTGCTGGCGCAGCATCGGGAAGGACGGGCCGTCCTCCAGGATGATGTCGTCGCCCTCGGAGTGGGCGGGCCAGAAACCGTAGGCGCCGCGGGCCTCGAAGGAGTTCTCGGCGATGATCTGGTCCAGCAGGGTGTTCGCGTCGTCGAACAGCTCGCGGGCCACCGGCTGGTCGAGGATCGCCGGGTACTTGCCCTTGAGCTCCCAGGCCAGGAACAGGAACTGCCAGTCGATCATCTCGCGCAGCTCGGCGATGGCGGGCGTGACGTGGCGGGTCCCGGTGAAGGCCGGGACCGGGAGGTCGGAGAAGTCGACGCGCTCGGGGTTGGCCCTGGCCTTGGCCACCGTGAGCATCGGGGTGCGCTCGCGGGCCTCGTGCTGCTCGCGCAGGCGCTGCTGGTCGGTCTTGGTGGTGCTCGCCAGCTCCGCGGCGCGGTCGGCGTCCAGCAGGTCGGAGACGACGCCGACGACCCGGGAGGCGTCCAGGACGTGGACGACCGTCTCCTCGTACGCCGGGGCGATGCGCACGGCGGTGTGCTGGCGGGAGGTGGTGGCGCCGCCGATCAGCAGCGGCAGCTTGAGGCCGCGGCGCTGCATCTCGGTGGCCACCGCCACCATCTCGTCGAGGGACGGGGTGATCAGGCCGGACAGCCCGATCGCGTCGGCGCCCTCGGCGACGGCGGTGTCGATGATCTTGGCCGTGGGCACCATGACGCCCAGGTCGATGACGTCGTAGTTGTTGCAGCCCAGGACGACCCCGACGATGTTCTTGCCGATGTCGTGGACGTCGCCCTTGACCGTGGCCAGCACGACCTTGCCGTTGCCGCGGCTGACCGTGCCCGCCTCGGCGAGCCTGGCCTTCTCCGCCTCCATGTACGGCTCCAGGTACGCCACCGAGCGCTTCATCACGCGGGCGCTCTTGACCACCTGGGGGAGGAACATCTTGCCCGCGCCGAACAGGTCGCCGACGATCTTCATGCCGTCCATCAGCGGGCCCTCGATGACGTCGAGGGGGCGCGCCGCGACGGCCCTGGCCTCCTCGGTGTCGGCCTCGATGAAGTCGACGATGCCGTGCACCAGCGCGTGCGCCAGGCGCTTCTCGACGGGGCCCTCGCGCCAGGTGAGGTCGACCTCGCGCTTCTTGCCCTTGCCGCTGACCGTCTCGGCGAAGGAGACCAGCCGGTCGGTGGCGTCGGGGCGGCGGGCGAAGAGCACGTCCTCGACCAGCTCCAGCAGCTCGGCCGGGATGTCCTGGTAGACCGCGAGCTGGCCCGCGTTGACGATGCCCATGTCCAGGCCGACCTTGGCGGCGTGGAACAGGAACGCCGAGTGCATGGCCTCGCGGACGATGTCGTTGCCGCGGAAGGAGAACGACAGGTTGGAGATGCCGCCGCTGGTGCGCGTGCCCGGACAGCGCTCCTTGATCCTGGGCAGCGCGTCGAGGAACTCCTTGGCGTAGTTGTCGTGCTCGGCGATGCCGGTGGCCACGGCCAGGACGTTGGGGTCGAAGATGATGTCCTCGGGCGGGAAGCCCGCCTTCTGGGTCAGCAGGTCGTAGGCCCGCCCGCAGATCCCCACCTTGCGGTCGGCGGTGTCGGCCTGGCCCTGCTCGTCGAAGGCCATCACCACCACGCCCGCGCCGAAGTCGCGGATGCGCCGGGCCTGCTCCAGGAACTGGCCCTCGCCCTCCTTGAGGCTGATGGAGTTGACCACGCCCTTGCCCTGCACGCACTTGAGCCCGGCCTCCAGCACGCTCCACCGCGAGCTGTCGACCACGATGGGGATGCGGGCCACCTCGGGCTCGGTGGCGATCAGGTTGAGGAAGGTGGTCATGGCCTGCTCGCTGTCGAGCAGGTCGGCGTCCATGTTGACGTCGAGCAGGTTGGCCCCGCCGCGCACCTGGTCCAGCGCGACGTCGACGGCGGCCTGGAAGTCCTTGGCCTCGATCAGCCTGCGGAACTTCGCCGACCCGGTGACGTTGGTCCGCTCGCCGATCATGACGAAACCGGTGTCCGGGCCGATGGCGAAGGGCTCGAGGCCGCTGAACCGGGTGCTCGCCTGCGGGGCGGGCACGTGCCGCGGGGACAGCCCGGCGACCGCCGCGGCGATCCTCTCGATGTGCGCCGGGGTGGTGCCGCAGCAGCCGCCGACGATGTTGACCATGCCGTCCTTGGCGAACTCGCCGAGCAGCTGGGCGGTCTCGTCCGGGGTCTGGTCGTAGCCGCCGAAGGCGTTGGGCAGCCCGGCGTTGGGGTGGCAGGCGGTGTAGGTGCCCGCCAGCCGGGCCATCTCCACCGCGTGCGGGCGCAGCTCCTCGGCGCCCAGCGCGCAGTTCAGGCCCACCACCAGCGGGTCGGCGTGCTCGATGGAGCTCCAGAACGCCTCGACGGTCTGCCCGGACAGGGTGCGCCCGGAGAGGTCGACGATGGTGACCGAGATCCACAGCGGCAGGTGCGGGGCGACCTCGCGGGCCGCGGCGACGGCGGCCTTGGCGTTGAGGGTGTCGAAGATGGTCTCGACCATCAGCAGGTCGACGCCGCCCTCGGCGAGCGCGGCGATCTGCTCGGCGTAGGAGGCGACGACGTCGTCGAAGGTGACCGCCCGGTAGGCCGGGTCCTCCACCTTGGGCGAGAGCGACAGGGTGACGTTGAGCGGTCCGATCGAGCCCGCGACGAACCGCCCGCCGAACTCGTCGGCCGCCTGGCGGGCCAGCTGGGCGGCGCGCAGGTTCATCTCGCGCACCAGCGGCTGCAGCTGGTAGTCGGCCTGGCCGATGCCGGTGGCGGTGAAGGTGTTGGTGGTGGTGATGTCCGCGCCCGCGGCCAGGTACTGGCGGTGGATGTCCAGGATGACGTCCGGGCGGGTGAGGTTGAGCAGGTCGGGGTCGCCGCTGACGTCGCAGGGGTGATCGCCGATCAGGTCCCCGCGGTAGTCTTCGGGGGTGAGCTTCGCGTTCTGCAGCATGGTGCCCCAGGCACCGTCGAGAACCGCGATCCGCTGGTCCAACAGTTCCGTCAGGGTTGTACGCACCCGTCACCTCCCGTGTCGTGGGAGGCGCCCTTGCAATGGTGGACTGGACCGAGCGTGGCGGACCAAGTCCGTTGCAGCGCCTCTCGGCCCGCGGACGAAATTACCTCACCGCTGAAGATCATGCCACCGGTCAAGCCCCGGGGACCAGCCTTCGCGGACCGACAAAAGCCGCGGCACCGGTGAGCAGATATCCCAGCGCCGGACCATAGGCTCCCGCACTCAGTTCGGTGAACCCGTTGGCCCCCACCAGGTCCACCACCGCGCCAATGTGCACACCGGACAGTCCCAGCAGGATCAATCCGGCAATTCGACGGAACATCCCGACCGCCGACTTGAGCACGAACAGCACGATCACGAGTGCAACAAGTGACACCGCGGCCAGTGCGATCTCGAATGGTGAGAAACCGCTCGCCTCGCCGAAGAGCCCGGTCGCCGGTCCGAGGCCGTAGCGCAGGGCCACGTAGCCCAGGCCGAGCACGGTGAGCGCGACCCAGATCACCTTCATCGCCACCGATTCGAGCACGGCGGCGAAGGACAGCAGCACGCCCAGGAAGACCAGCGGGTAGCTCAGGACCGCCACGTACCAGTCGCCGAAGCCGCCCGCCTGCCCGTCGGTCACCCGCTGCCAGATGCCCGCCAGCGACAGGTCTCCCCCGCCCCCGCTCACCCACGGCAGCACCGTGACGCTGACCAGCAGCACCAGCGCGCCGACGATGGCCAGGACGAGCCCGGCCCCGAGCACCCTCCGCCCCCGCGACCGCGGCGCGCTCGGCCGCGGCGGCGCGTCCCGGCCGACCGTGCTCCGGGGCTGGGCGGGGGACTCGCCGTATCCGCGCTGCCACTCCCGCTGGAGGTGCTCCTGGTGGAGGCGCTCCTGGTGGGACGGGGCCTGCTGCGGCGTCCTGCCGTCCCAGTACGGCTCGGCCTGCCCGGAAACCGGCCTGTTCACCGGCGGGCGGTGGGGCTGCTGCCCGCGGTACGGATCGGGCCGGTAGGGATCGGGCCGGTACGGGTCGGACGGTGGCTGCGACACGCCACGCACGGTACTCCTGGCAGGTCGGCATCTCGACGCCTGCGAACAGTCGGGCCATCGCGCTCCTTCACCAGGTCAAGCGGCGGGGACCAGCAGGGTGTCGACGAACTGGGCGAGCTGGAGCGCGGTCGGGTGGTCGAAGGCGACCGCGGCGGGCAGCGGGACGCCGAGGGCGGCCTCCAGGGCGTTCTTGAGCTCGACGGCGACCAGGGAGTCCAGGCCGAGCCGGGCGAACTTGGTGCGTGAGCCGACGTCGTCGACGTCGGGGAACCGCAGCACCTCGGCGACCTTGACCCGGATGAACTCGTCGAGGGACGCCAGGCGCTGGTGCGCGGGCAGCGCCAGCAGCGCGGGCAGGTCGACCTGCGCGCCGCCCGCCTCGCCGCCGGGCCTGGCCAGGTCCCCGCGCAGCGCGTCGTCGGCCCAGTCGACCTGCCCCGCGGTGACCGAGACCGCGGAGCCGCTGAGCAGCGCGGTCAGGGTGCGCATGGCCTTCGCCGGGCCGATCGCGCGCAGGCCGTCGGTCTCCTCGCCGACCGGGCCCCAGGCGATGCCTAGGGCGGGCAGCCCGGCGCGGGCGCGCTGGTGGACCAGGTGGTCGAGGAACTCGTCGGCGGCGGCCTGCTCGGCGTCGGCGACGCCCAGCACCGAGGCCAGCGACCGGTACGCGACGAAGAAGTCCAGTTCGGGGAGGTCCGCCTCGTGCAGCAGCACGCCGCCGTGGACCTTCTCGGCGAAGCCGTTCGCGGCGTGCACGACACCGCCGACGGGCGGCTTGCCCGACAGGGCCGCGGCCAGGTCGCCGCCACGGTGCGCGGTGGCGGGCAGGCCGGACAGGTCCGGCTCGGCGACGTCCAGGTCAGGGGCGTCGGGGGCGTCGACCAGGAGGAGGTGACCGGCGCCGAGGGCGGCCAGCCTGGCCGCGGTGCGCAGGCCGAGCCCGCTCAGCCCGCCGGTGACCACGTACGTCCGGTCGGGGCGGATGGCCACCGGGCGCGGTTCGGGGGCGTGCGGGTCGGTGAAGCGCAGCACCAGCTTGCCGACGTTCGCGCCGCGGCTGAGCACGCCGAACGCCTCCTCGACCTCGTCGAGGGAGTAGCCGGTGGTGGTGACCGGGTCCAGCTCGCCCGCCGCCAGCCGGGCGGTGACGTCGAGCATGATCTCCTTGTTGAGCCGGACCGCCTCGTCGGCGGGCAGCTCGCTGAAGTCGAAGTTGTGGTAGCGCACGCCCGGGAAGTTCGCCGCGACCTGCTCGGGCGCCCACACGTCGACCTTGCCCAGCTCGACGAAGCGCCCACCCGGCCGCAGCGCGCCCAGCCCCGCGGGGATGAACTCCTTGTTGAGGCTGTTGAGCACGATGTCGACCCCGCCCGCGGCGCGGACCTGCTCGGCGAAGTCCAGGTCGCGGGAGTTCATCAGGTGCGTGACGCCCTGGGCGGCCAGGACCGGCCACTTGTGCGGGCTGGCGGTGGCGAAGACCTCCGCGCCCGCGGCCTTGGCCAGCTGCACCGCGGCCTGCCCGACCCCGCCCGCGGCGGCGTGGATGAGCACCCGGTCGCCCGCCTTCATGCCCGCGAGGTGGTGCAGGGCGTAGTGGGCGGTGACGTAGGCCGACGGCTGGCCCGCCGCCTCGGTCCAGCCCAGCCGGGCGGGCTTGGCCACCGCCGTCGCCGAGGGGACCGTGACGCGGTGCCGCATGAGCCCTGGGTAGTTGACGATGACCTCGTCGCCGGGCTGGAACTCCGCGGTCGGGCCCGCGGCGAGCACGGTGCCCGCGCACTCGAAGCCCAGCGGCTGCGGCTGGTACTCCGCGCCGGTGCTCTCGGCGTGCTGCTTGAGCATGCCCAGGGCGTTGAGGACGTCCTTGAAGTTCAGGCCCGCGGCCTGCACGCGCACCTGGATGTCGCCGCCGGAGGGCAGCTCGTCGGGCACGGGGACGGGCTTGATGTCGGCGAAGCGGCCGTGCGCGGTGATGGCCAGCGCGGTGTTGCCCTCCTCGGCCGGGCGCACGGGCAGCAGCCTGCGCACGTGGCGGTGCCCGTCGCGGTAGGCCAGCTGGAACTCGCCGCCGTCGCGGGCGGCCCACTCGTCGACCAGGGCCGGGTCGCCGCCGGTGGGCAGGTCGACCAGGGTCACGCGCAGGTCGGGGCGCTCGGCGCCGAGCGCGCGGCCGTGGCCCCACGCGGTGGCCGCGGCCGCCCTGCCCGTGCTGCTGCCGCCCGTGCTGCTGCCCGGGATGCTGATGCCCGTGACGCTGCCAATGGTGTCGCCCGGGACGCTGCCGATGGTGCTGCCAGCGGTGCCGTCGGTGATGCCGTCGGTGATGCCGGCCGGGGTGTCGTCGGTGACGCTGTCCGGGGTGTCACCAGCGGTGTCGCCGGGCAGCCACTGGGCGCGCTCGGTGACCAGCCAGAGGCGCTGGCCGGTGAGCCGGGCGGCCAGGGCGCGCAGGTCGGCGAGGTTGGCGGCGCACTCGCCCGCCAGGTCGCCGCCGGGCCGCCAGAACCAGCACACGTCGGTGGCCTCGGCGATCAGCTCCGGGTCCGTCGAGAGCCGGACCCCCAGCTCGGCGGCGCGCCCGGCATAGGCATCCGGGTCGCCGTTGACCAGCAGGACGTGCCGGGGCCCCTCGGCGGCGGGCGGGCGCTGCGAGCGCTTCACCCAGGCCGCGCGGTGCAGGAACGCGGGGCCCGCGGAGAGCCGCTTGAAGCCCAGCCCGCGGACCTCGGCCACCGGCTGCTCGTCCTCGAGCACCAGCAGGTCGACGGAGCGGTCGATGTCGGGGTGGGCGTTCTCGGTCAGGCGCAGCAGGACGCGCAGGTCGCGCGCCTTGGGCTTCTTGAACAGCCGCAGCTCGCCGAAGCGCACCGGCAGGTAGTTGTGGCCGTCGTCGATGAGCGGGGCCACGGTGTGCAGGGCGCCGTCGAGCACCGGGGGCGGCAGGAACGCCATCCCGGTGGTGTCCTCGCCGCGCAGGTCGCCGATGGCGAAGTCGGCGCCGTGGCGGGCGGTGGACAGGACGCGCTGGAACTGCGGGCCGTAGCCCATGCCGACGGCGGCGAAGTCCGGGTACAGCTCGTCGTTCTCGCGGATGTCCTCGGCCGCCCTGGTCGAGGCGGCGCGGACCCGCAGGTCGCGGCCGGGCGGGCCGGGCTCGATGAGGTCGCGGGGGCCGCCGAGCATCGCCGTGGCGTGGCAGCGGGTGACGCCGCCGTCGAGCACGCTGAGGATCTCCACCGAGCCCGCGTGGCAGACCCGGGTGCGGATCTCGGTCAGGCCGGTGAGGAACAGCGGTTCGAGGATGCGCACCTCGGACAGGGTGCGCCCGGCGTCGCCGTAGATGGCGTCCTGCAGCGCGAGCAGGATCTCGATGTAGCCCGCGCCGGGGAAGACGACCTGGCCCGCGACGACGTGGTCGGCGAGGTAGGCGGGGTGCTCGGGGCTGATCAGCGCGCGGAACTCGCGCAGGCCCTCGGCGCGCGCCTCCGCCGAGCCCACCTCGACGCCCAGCAGGGGGTGGTGCTGGGCGTCGAGGCGGGGGGCCGGGGAGGGCAGCCAGAAGCGCTTGCGGTCGAACCCGTAGGTGGGCAGGGTGATCCGGCGGCGCTCGCGGCCGCGGTAGAAGTCGGCCCAGCGCACGGGGACGCCCTTGCGGTACAGCTCGGCGAGGGCGCGCAGGGGGGCGTCGTCGTCCCCGAGGCAGGCCAGCCGGTCGGGCTCGCCGGTGGGCGGGCCGAGTTCCAGGAACACGTGCGCGCCACGGCGCTCGACGGCGGCGCGGGCCGCGGCGAGGTCCGGGGCCGCGGTGGCCTGGCGGACCCAGTAGTCCGGTTTGGTGATCTCCGCGCGGCGCGCGACCTTGCCGGAGAGGGCGGCGACGAAGGCCAGCGCGGTCTCGTTGAACCGGACACCGGCGGTGGCGTCCTCGATGCCGTCCTCGCGGGCGGCGACCAGGGTGGCCGCGTCCTGGACCGTGAACAGCCCGGAGATGGTCGCCGCGACGATCTCGCCGACGCCGCGGCCGAGCATGATGCCGGGTTTGACGCCCCACGACAGCCACAGCCGGGCCAGGGCGTACTGGGTGGTGAACAGCGCGGCGTGGTCCCCGCCGCGTCCGGCGAAGGCGCGCCCGCACTCGGCGGCGGCCTCGCGGTAGGCGGAGAAACGCCCGCGCAGCGCGGAGTCGTCCGGCGCGGCGCCGTGGGCGTCGTCGAACAGGAAGGCGACCTTGGCGTTCTCGTCGGGGCCGTCCGGGGGCTCGGCGTCGAGGAGGGCGGCCAGCTGCTCGCGGTCGTGGACGACGCCCGCGACGCGCAGGGGGAAGTGGGCGCGGCCGACGGCGGCGGTGTAGCAGAGGTCGGCGGTGTCCTCGTCCAGGTGGGCACGGAAGCGCTCGACCTGGGCGCGCAGGGAGCGGCGGTTCTTCGCCGAGAGGGTGAACACGTGCCCGCCGTCGTCGGCGGTCGGCTCGGCCGCCGCGGGCGCCTGCTCCAGCACGGCGACGGCGATCGTGCCGCCGAAGCCGAAGCTGTTGACCACGGCGCGGCGGGTCGGCGCGGTCCAGGGCGCGGTCTCGGTGGGGATGGTGATGGGGTAGCGGTCCCAGGGGACGCGCGCGGACGGGGTCTGGAAGTTCAGGTGCGGGTACACCTGCCCGTCGCGCAGTTGCAGCACGGTCTTGACCAGGCCGGCCAGGCCCGCGGCCGGTTCGAGGTGCCCGATGTTGGTCTTGACCGAGGCGACGGTGACCGGGGCGTCGGCGAAGACGTCGGCGATGGCGCCCAGCTCGATCGGGTCGCCGAGCGGGGTGCCCAGGCCGTGCGCCTCGACGTAGGTGACGTCGGCGGGGGCGAGGCCGGCGTCGGCGAGCGCGGCCAGGATGACCCGCTCCTGCGCGGCGCCGTTGGGCACCGAGATGCCCGGCCCGTCGCCGTCCTGCCCGACGGCGGAGCCCCGCACCACGGCGAGGACGCGGTCGCCGTCGCGCTGGGCGTCGGCCAGGCGCTTGAGCACGACCGCGCCCGCGCCCTCGGCGCGCACGTACCCGTCGGCGTCGTCGTCGAAGGCGCGGCACCTGCCCTGTCCGGAGAGGACGTTCGCGGCGGCGAGGATCGCGCTGGGGCGCGGGTTGTGCAGGGTGTTGGCGGACGCGCACAGCGCGATGTCGCACTCGCCGCGGCGCAGGCCGACCACGGCCTGGTGCAGCGCGGTCAGCGAGGAGGCGCCCGCGGTGTCGACGGTCATGCTGGGGCCGCGCCAGTCCAGGAAGTAGGACAGCCGCCCGGACAGCGCGAACGGGGTGATGCCCGCGGCCAGGGCGCCGTCGATGTCCTCCTCGCGCAGGCGGTCGATCTCCATGGCGTACTCGGAGACGCCCGCGCCGACGTACACCCCGCCGTTGCCGCCGCGGCGGGCCGTGGGGTCGATGGCGGCGTTCTCCAGCGCCTCCCACGCGGTCTCCAGCAGCAGCCGCTGCGTGGGGTCGGTGTACCGCGCCTCGGCCGGGGTCATGCCGAAGAACGCCGGGTCGAACTCGTCGATCCGCTCCAGGTACCCGCCTGTCCCGGCGTCGGCGCGCTCGGCCGGTGGCGCCCCGACACCGTCGCGGCCCGCCCGGAGAAACCCGGCGAACTCCTCCGGTGTGCGGGCGCCCCCCGGCAGCCGCAGTCCGATCCCGACAATGGCCACGGACTCGTGCGAAGTCACCATGGTCCAATCCCTCCCGCTTGAGCGCCACCACCTAAGCAGCAGGTCCTGACAGGACTCTGACAAACCACGCACACCCCCGCGGCACAGGGAATTATTCACACCGGTACAGGTGAATAGCACACCCACCGCGAAATTGCTGTCCTAGAATGCCCAATTCCTTCGACTCCCCCGAGAGCGGACGTACGATCGGCACGCAACGACGCACGGCTGGTGAAAGGGCCGTCTCGGCACAAAGGAACTGGGAGACATCCGATGGAGAATCGCTGTCCCGCGCTGGACACGAGCGGCCGGAATATCCACGCCGAGGCCGCGGGGCTGCGCGCGCTGGGCCCGACCCAGGTCGAACTGCCCGGTGGCGTGCTGGCCTGGTCGCTGAACAGCTACGAGCACATCAAGCGCGTGCTGACCGATCCGAACGTCACCAAGAGCGCCCGCAACCACTGGCCCGCGTTCATCAACGGCGAGATCCCGCCGGACTGGGAGATGATCAGCTGGATCGCCATGGACAACATGGTGACCGCTTACGGCAAGAACCACGTGCGCCTGCGCAAGCTCGTCGGCAAGGCATTCACCCCGCGGCGCACCGAGGCCATCCGCCCGCGCGTGGTGGAGCTGACCGAGATGCTGATCGCGGGCCTGAAGGCCCAGCCCGAGGGGGCGGTCGTCGACCTGCGCGAGAACTTCGCCTACCCGCTGCCCGCGATGCTCGTCGCCGACCTGATCGGCATGAAGGAGCAGCAGCGCGTCGCCACGGCCAAGGTCATCGACATGATGGTCGACACCACCGTGACCCCCGAGCAGGCCCAGGCCGTGCTGGCGGGCTGGCGCGGGGCGATGACCGAGCTGATCGCCGAGAAGCGGGCGACCCCCGGCGAGGACATCACCTCCGACCTCATCGCCGCCCGCGACGAGGACGGCTCGCGGCTGTCCGAGCAGGAGCTCGCCGACACGATCTTCGCGATCCTCGGCGCGGGCTCGGAGACCACGATCAACTTCTTCGACAACGCCATCACCGCGCTGCTGACCGTCCCCGGCCAGCTCGACCTGATCCGCTCGGGCAAGGCCACCTGGGACGACGTCATCGACGAGACGCTGCGGGTGGAGTCCCCGCTGGCCAGCCTGCCGCTGCGCTACGCGGTCAACGACATCGACCTCGACGGCACCGTCATCCCGCAGGGCGACGCGATCCTGGTCAACTACGCCGCCGTCGGCCGCGACCCCGGCCTGCACGGCGCCACCGCCGTCGACTACGACCTCACCCGCGAGGACAAGCGCCACCTGTCCTTCGGCTACGGCCCGCACTACTGCCTCGGCGCGGGCATCGCCCGCATGGTCGCCGCCATCGGGCTGGGCACCCTGTTCGACACCTTCCCCCAGCTCTCGCTCGCGGTCGAGCGCGACGAGCTGCAGCCGCTGCCGACGTTCATCATGAACGGGCACCGGTCGCTGCCGGTCCGCCTCACCGCCGTGGCGGAGGGCGTCAACGCCGCCTGACCCGAACCCCGCGGAAAGAGGCCCGGCAGCCACGCTGCCGGGCCTCTTTCGCGTCAATGGGAGAACAATAACGCCAACGTTTCCAACCGGCCATTGTGGAATCCTTTTAGGCTTCATTGTGGACATTCTTCTCCAGCGCATTTCCGGAGATCAAAGAATGACATCGCGAGTGCGACACTTGTCACCATGGGTGAATTCGACGGCAAGACCGTCCTCATTACCGGCGGTGGCAGCGGAATCGGGCTGGCCACCGCCAAGCGACTGGTGGCCTCGGGCGCGTCTGTCGTCCTGGCAGGCCGCGACGGCGAGCGTCTGGCGACCGCGGCCAAGACCCTCAACGCCGACGAGCAGGTGCTGACCGTCCCGGCCGACGTCTCGAGCACCGCCGACCTCGACGCGCTCTACGCCGCGGCGGGCGAGCGGTTCGGGGCCCTGCACGGGGTGTTCGCCAACGCGGGCGTCGCCTCGGCCGCGCGGGCCGCCGACGTCACCGAGGCCGAGTTCGACAAGGTGATGGGCACCAACCTCAAGGGCGCCTACTTCACCGTGCAGAAGGCGCTGCCGCTGCTGGCCGACGGCGCCTCCGTGGTGCTGAACTCGTCCTGGCTCGTGCACCGCGGCGCGGGCATGGCCTCGGTGTACGCCGCGAGCAAGGCGGGCGTGCTCAACCTGGCCCGCAGCTTCGCCCCCGACCTCGCCGAGCGCGGCATCCGGGTCAACGTCGTGACCCCCGGCCACGTGCAGACCGAGATGTTCGACGGCGTCACCGGGGGCAACGACCAGATGCGGGAGTTCTTCCGCAGCCAGGTGTCCCTCGGCCGCCTCGGCGAGGCCGACGAGATCGCGGGCGCCGTGGTCTTCCTGCTGTCCACCCAGTCGGTCTACGTCACCGGCCAGGAACTGGTCGTCGACGGCGGCCTCACCGCCTCGATGCCCGGCTGAGCCGCCCGACCCTCTAGAGAGAAGGGGCCCCCGATGGGGAACGTCCACACGACCCGGGCGGTGGTGCTCGGCGGGAGCATCGCCGGGCTGTTCGCGGCCCGGGTGCTCACCGAGGCCTACGACGAGGTCGTCATCGTCGACCGGGACACCCTGGTCGGCGTCACCGAGCCGCGGCGCGGCTGCCCGCAGAGCAGGCACATCAACGGCCTGCTGGCGCGCGGCCAGCAGGTGATGGAAAGCCTGTTCCCGGGCATCACCGAGGAGCTGTTCGCCGACGGCGTGCCGACCGGCGACCTCGCGGGCGACGTGCGCTGGATCTTCAACGGCAAGGCGCTGGTGCAGCAGGGCGCCGGGCTGGTCTGCGTCTCGGCGAGCAGGCCCAAGCTGGAGTTCCACATCCGCGGGCGGGTCGAGGCCCTCCGCGGCGTCACCTTCGCCGAGCGGCGCACCGTCCAGGGCCTGGTCACCACCCCGGAGAACGACCGGGTCACCGGCGTCCGCGTCCACAACACCGACGAGGACACCGAGGAGACCATCACCGCGGACCTGGTGGTCGACGCCACCGGCCGCGGCTCCCGGACCCCGGTGTGGCTGGAGCAGCTGGGCTACGGCCGGGTCGTCGAGGAGCGCAAGAAGGTCGGCCTGGGCTACGTCTCCCAGCACTACCGGCTCACCACCGACCCGTACCGCGGCGACCTCTCGATCAACCCGGTCGCCTCCCCCGAGCTGCCCCGCGGCGCCATCTTCACCAAGACCGACGGCGGCCGGGTCGAGCTGACCACCTACGGCATCCTCGGCGACCACCCGCCGACCGACCAGGAGGGCCTGGTCGACTGGCTGGGCACCCTGGCCGTGCCGGACATCCAGGCCGCCGTACGCGACGCGGAGCTGCTGGACGAGCCGGTGGCCTTCCACTACCCGACCACGCTGCGCCGCCACTACGAGGACCTGGACCGCTTCCCGCTGGGCCTGCTGGTCACCGGGGACGCGGTCACCAGCTTCAACCCGGTGTACGCGCAGGGCATGACCGTCTCCGCCCTGAGCGCGCTGGTCCTGCGCCAGCACCTGCACAGCAACGGCGACCCCGACCCGCTCTCCTACTTCGAGGACCTGGCCACCACCGTCATCGACCCGCCGTGGCAGATGACCAACATGGTCGACCTCTCCTTCCCCGGGGTGCAGGGCGAGCGGACCGTCGAGGTCCGGATGGGGCAGTTCTTCCTCAAGCTCGTCCAGACCGCCGCCGCCCGCGACGGCAAGGTCACCGCGGCCTACATGCGCGCGGCGGGCCTGATCGACCGCCCGGAGTCCCTCAAGCGCCCGGCCCTGGTCGCCCGAGTCCTCTGGAACGTCGCGCTGAGCGGTCTTTCCGCGCTGCTCAGCCGCAAGTCCGCCACGCCCGCGCCGGTGGCGGCCCCCGCCGCTCCCGCGCGTCCCTCCACACCGGAGGCACCGGTCAAGCAGGCGGCACCGGTCAAGCAGGCGGCGCCCAGGAAGAACAACCGCAACAACGGCCGCCGCGCGGCCTGAGCACAGCACACCCCGCACACCCCGCACACCCACAGCGTCCCCGGCCCACCAGGGCCGGGGACGCTGCTGTTTCCCCGCTGCTGTTTCCCCGCTGCTGTTTCCCCGCTGCTGTTTCCCCGCTGCTGTTTCCCCGCTGCTGTTTCCCCGCTGCTGTCACCCCGCTGCTGTCACCCCCGCCGCCGTCACCCGCCGCCGTCTTTCGCCTGACGCCGTCTTTCGCCTGGCGGACAACGACAAGCGGGGCGTGGCCGATGGCCACGCCCCGCTTTGCCGAGCGTGTCAGGCAGCGATCCCGAAGTGCGCCTTCGCCAGCTCCCGGTTGGCGCGGGTCGCCAGGAAGCCGCCGACCCCGGCATGGCTGTGCAGCATCGACATGTCCCGCCAGACGCGCTCGATGCGCTCCCCCTGCTTCACGGAGCTGGACCCGGCGGTGGGCACCAGGTGCGACTCCACGGCCGACCAGGCCAGGCGGATGACCTCCCGGCTGATCGTGGAGAGCCGCATCTCCTCCTCACGGGTGAACGCGGCCGCGCCCTGGGCGCTCAGCTCGCTCCACTGGGCCAGCGCGCCCAGCACCGCGGTCTCGGCCGTGGCGATCTTCCCGGCGGCCTCGCCGTAGTTGAACTGGAAGTCCGGGTCCTCCGTGCGCGGCACGAAGGGGACGAACGCGGTCATCCTGGAGCGCATCAGCCCGGCGTAGGCGTCCAGCGCCCCCTTGGCCATCCCGACCGCGAGGAAACCCAGCTCCAGCAGCATGAAGCTGAGCGGACCGCCGCCGTACTCCGACCCGTGCAGCGCGCGTCCCGGCGTGCCGTCGACCACGCTGTACTGGCTCAGGTGCGTCGCCAGGGCGTGGCCCTCGGGCACGAACACGTTCTCCACGGTGATCGAGTGCGACCCGCTCCCCCGCAGCCCGAGCTGGCTGCCCCAGTCGTCGTGGCGCCGGAAGGCCGAGCGCGGCACCACGAACAGCAGCGGGGTGGGCGGCAGCCCCTCGCCCGCGGGCGCCACCAGGGCGTGCGCCATGAAGTGCGTGGCGTAGGGCGAGCCGGAGCAGTAGCCCCAGGTCCCGTTCACCACCCACCCGCCGTCGACGGGGACGGCCGAGCCCGCGGGCCCGACCGTGGTCGGGCAGATGAACTCCCCGTCGGCGAACAGGGCGTCCTGGGTCGGCTTCTCGAACAGGGTGGCCGCGGCCAGCGCGTGGGCGTGGCCGAAGACGTACATCCACGCGGTGGACGGGCACCCCCTGGCCAGTGCCATCGCCACCTGGCCGAACGTGCGCACCCCGAACTCGTACCCGCCGTAGCGGGCGGGGGTCAGCAGGCGGTAGAAGCCCGCGTCGGAGAACGTCTGGTGGACGTCCTCGGGATACTGCCGCAGGGCCTCGGTCTCCCCCTGCCGCTCGACCAGCGTCAGCGCGATTGCCTCCGCCCGCGCGATGACCTCCGCGGGAGTGAGACCGGGCTCAGGCACACGGGCTCCGGTCACCGGAGCGTTCGGCGCGATCGTCATGGCGGCGCGTTCCCCTGTTCTACTCGATTGACTGCAGCGGCGCGTCCGGCGCGGCGACGGCGGCGGCCAGCACGGAGACGAACTCGGTCACCAGCGCGACGGCCGTGCTCTCGTCGACGAGGTTCGTGTCGTACTTGAGGCTGCCCACCAGCTCACCGCTGGGCAGCACGTCCATCGCCCACAGCCCGCCGTCGGGGATGGCCGAGGCGACCCGCTGGGACAGCACGCGCCTGCGCAGCTCGGTGATCGTCAGGCCGCCGACCCGCTGGACCTCGAGGTCCGCGGGGGACTGCAGGATCTCGAAGGCGATCACGGCGTGGTCCTGCCTGGCGAACTGGGCGATGACCCCGGGCGCCTGGCCCACCACGATCGGGAACGGGATGTCGTTGGTGTAGGACTCGATGCAGGTGCCGCGGGTGCGCTCGACCACCTCGCGGAAGGTCGCCGCGCCGGTCAGGTCCGTCCGCAGGGCGACGAAGTTGAAGAACGGCCCGACCGAGTCGAGGAACCGCGGCTGGTAGCGGCCGGAGGTGAACGTCGGCACCACGAGGTCGGTGACCCCGGTGCGCCTGCTGAGCACGACCTTGTAGGCGGCCAGCAGCACCATGAACGGCGAGCTGCGCACCGACTTGCCGAACTTCACCGCGGTCTGGCCGATCTCGACGGGCACCGTGAAGCGGTGCACGGCGTAGGAGTTCGGCTTGTCCGCCGAGCGCGGGCGGTCGGTCGGGACGGCCTGGATCTCCGCGCCGTCGAGCTTGGCCTTCCAGTACGCCTGCGGCTTGGCCATGCCCGCCGCGGCCTCGGCCGAGTGCTGCCACGCGGCGAACTCCCCGTACTGGGTGACCTCCGGCAGCTCGGCGTCGAAGCCGAGCCGCCGCGCGTAGCAGCGCGCCACGTCCCGCATGATCACGCCCATGGACCAGGCGTCGGTCGCGGTGTGGTGGGTGGCCAGCACCAGGATGGAGTCCTCGCCGTCGAAGCGGGCCAGCTCGGCCCACAGGTGCGGCAGGACGCCGACCGGGTAGGCCCGCGCCTCCATCTCGTTGAGGAACTCCTCGGCGCGGGTCTCCCGCTCGGCGGGGTCGACGCCGGGCAGCTCGTGCTCGCCGAGCGGGACCGGCATCGGCGGGTGCACCACCTGGTGGCGCGGCTCGGCGGCGCGCTCGATGACGGTGCGCAGGCTCTCGTGCCGCACGACCACGTCGTCCAGCGCCAGGCGCAGGGCCGCGGTGTCCACGGCGCCGGTGATCCGCCAGCCGTAGACCAGGGTGTGCCGGTTGCAGAAGGCGCCCTCCTCCTCGCCCTTGTCGAAGGCGCAGAGGAACTCCTGGTTGAGCGACAGCGGCAGCGCGCCACCCAACCCCTGAGACGCGGGGGAGGTCTCGGAGACGGTCATGGTTGTGCGCACCCTTCCTAGGCGGCGGCGTCGAGTTGGGTGGTCAGGCTCAGCGGGCGCAGGTCGGTCCAGTGCGTGCGCACGTGCTCAAGGCACGTCTCGCGCGCCGCCGGTCCGAACGCGACCACCCAGCCCGCGGGCACGGCGGCGAACACCGGCCACAGCGAGTGCTGGCCTTCGGCGTTGACCAGCACCTGGAAGCTGGCCTCCGGGACGTCGAACGGGTTCGTCATCGCACGTTCTCCTCGCTCTGCGGCCCGACCAGCTCGTCGAGCGCCGCGGCCGTGGGCGCGTTGAACAGGTCGGCGATGGTCAGCTCGACGCCCAGCACAGCCTGGATGCGGCTGATGAGCTGCATGCCCAGCAGCGACTGGCCGTCGAGGTCGAAGAAGCTGTCGTCCACACCCACCCGCTCCACGCCGAGCACCTCGGCGAACAGCGAGCACAGCACGGCCAGGCGCGCGGTGCTCGGCGCGCGGTAGTCCGACTCGGACTCCACGGCCGGGGCGGGCAGGGCCTTGCGGTCGAGCTTCCCGTTGGGGGTCAGCGGGAGCGCGTCGAGCACGACGAACTGGGGCACCATGTACTCCGGCAGCAGCCCGCGGGTGTGCGCGCGCAGGGCGCCCAGGTCGACCTCGGCGCCGCCCGCGGGCACGACGTAGGCGGCCAGGCGGGTGTCGCCGGGCTCGTCCTCGCGGGCCACGACGGCCACGTGGGCCAGCCCGGGGAAGCGCGAGACCACCGAGTCGATCTCGCCCAGCTCGACCCGGAACCCGCGGATCTTGACCAGGTCGCCCGCGCGGCCGACGAACTCCAGCGTCCCGCCGTCACCGCGGCGCACCAGGTCGCCGGTGCGGTACATGCGCTCCCCCGCCCCGGTGAACGGGTCGGCGACGAAGCGCTCGGCGGTCAGGTCGGTGCGGCCGAAGTAGCCGCGGGCGAGCCTGCGCCCGGCCAGGTACAGCTCGCCCGGCTCGCCCTCGGGGGCCGGGGTCATGGCCGGGTCGAGCACGTAGGCGCGGATGCCCTCCATGGGCAGCCCGACCGGGACGCCCGCGGCGGTGTCGTACGGGTTGCGCATCGGGGTGTTCGCGGCGAACAGCGAGACCTCCGTGGCGCCGTACATCGCGCGGACCACGGTGCCGGGGCAGGCGTCGGTGACCCGCTTGACCGCGCCGGGCGCGACGACGTCGCCGCCGGTGAGCACCTCGCGCACCCCGGCGAAGCAGTCCGGCGCCTCCTCGGCGACGATCCGGAACAGCCCGGCGGTCAGGTGCAGGCCGGTGATCTTCTCCGCGGTGATGAGCCTGCGCAGCGTGGACACGTCCAGGTCGCCGGGCGGGGCGAGCACGATGCGCCCGCCGCGCAGCAGCGGCACCCACAGCTCGTAGGTCGAGACGCTGAACGCGTGCGGGGCGAGCAGCAGGAGCCGGTCGTGCCAGCCGCTGGCCCAGCAGGAGTCGTTGACCAGCCCGAGCACGCCGCGGTGGGTGACCACCACGCCCTTGGGGTGGCCGGTGGTGCCGGAGGTGTACATCAGGTACGCGGCCTGGTCGGCGCTGGTGGGCCCGCTCGGGTCGGTGCTCGGCTGCCCGGAGAGGTCGTCGCGGTTGACCACGATGACGTTGGTGGTCCTGGGCAGCCCCGCGGCCTGGTTCGCCGAGTCGGTCAGCAGGACCATGCCGGTGGGCGGGCTGGCGTTGTCGACGATCCACTGCTTGCGGTCGGCCGGGTAGGCGTCGTGCAGGGGCAGGTAGAAGCCGCCCGCCTTGAGCACGGCCAGGACGGAGACGATCAGCTCGACGGAGCGCTCCAGCAGCAGCGCGACCGGGATCTCGGGACCGACACCGAGGTCGACGAGCCGGTTGGCCAGGCGGTTGGCCCGCTCGTCGAGTTCACGGTAGGTCACCTCCACCCCGCCGGCGGAGACGGCCACCGCGTCCGGCACCCGACTCACCTGGGTGGCGAAGCACCCCTGAATGGACGGGAAATCCATGACGTACTCCTATCCGTGCGGCGGCGTAGGCCCGCGGTCCAGCGGCTCGCGTCGCCGGAAAACCTGCGTCGACATTGATCGTCACACCCGTGGGGTGCCGGTCGCATCTCCGGCTATGCCGTCCAGTGTGGACAGACGATCGGCGGAAGTGCCCAGGTCAGCCGCGGTGAGTGAAACTCACACATGTCGCGTATGACCATCTCATGTCGCCACCGAAAAACGACTGTGGGCCCTTCCCCATCGGGAAAGGGCCCACAGTGGACGAATGCTCAGGAAGCGGGTTTGACGTTGGCGTTCTGGTCGAACAGGTTCGCCGGGTCGTAGGTCTTCTTGATCCGCGCGAGGCGGGCGTGGGTCTCGCTCGGGTACAGCAGCGCGACGTCCTGCTCGGTCACGTCGCTGAGGAAGTTGGCGTACTGGCCCGTGCCGTGCGCGGCCAGCGTGCGCCAGGTGCCCAGCGCGGCGTCGACATCGGCCTGGCTGGCGTCGGGGGCGACGAAGGTGCCGGAGAACATCATGACCTCGGCGTCGCGGTGGGCCATGGCGGTCGCGTCCGACGGCACCCGCGCCAACGCGCCGCCCAGGGCGCGGACCTGGAGCACCGGGGGGTTCTCGGTGCCGAAGGCGGCCACGATCGCGTCGATGAGGGCGTCACCGAAGTCGTCGGCGAACAGGCTCTTGACCACCGAGCGGACGCCCTCGGGCGACTGCGGGTCGTCCAGCACGTCGAAGTAGTCCTTCTCCTGGACGTCCTCGCGCAGCGCCGTGCCCAGCGACCGCAGCGGCGCGATGGCGGCCTCGGCCGCCTCGGCGTCGGCGCCCGCGTAGCAGACCAGGACCTGGGCCATCGCCGGGAAGTCCGGGCCGAAGGACGGCATGATGGTCACCGAGCTGTTGAGCTGCTCCGGCGCGGTGCGCATGTGCTCGCGCCAGCCGCGCAGCACCTGGCCCAGCTCGTCGAGGCCGTAGTCGATGGCGCCCGCGTGCACCCGGCCGAGCTCGACCGCGGAGAACTCCAGCAGCGTGACGACGCCGACGTTGCCGCCGCCGCCGCGCAGGGCCCAGAACAGGTCCGGGTTCTCCGTGGCGCTGGCGCGGTGCACCGCGCCGTCGGCGGTGACGACGGTGGCGGCCAGCAGCTGGTCGACCGCGGAGCCGACCTGGCGGACCAGCCAGCCGATGCCGCCGCCGAGGGTCAGCCCGCCGACGCCGACGGACTTGGTGTCGCCCGAGGAGATCGCCAGGCCGTGGTCCTGCAGGAACTTGGCCACCTCGCCCCAGGTGGCGCCGGGGCCCACGCGGACGACCCGGTCCCCGGCCAGTTCGACCTTGTCCAGCTTGGACAGGTCGATGACGACACCGTCGGTGTTGGTGCCGAAACCGGCCATGTGGTGCCCGCCGCTGCGCACCGAGACGGTGCGGCCGGACGCGGCGCCGAAGCGGACGGCGGTGATGACGTCGTCGACCCCGGCGGGCCGCAGGACGACCGCCGGGCTCCCGACGGCGGCGTAGGTCTTGCGCGCCTGCTCGTAACCCTCGTCGCCGGGCAGGATCACCTCGCCGGTGAAGTCGCGCCGCAGTGCGTCAATGTCGGCCAGGCTCATGACAGCCCCTTCTGGCTCTGTGGAATCGGCCCGGCTTCCCCACTCGCGGACCCGCTTGCTGTCTACCAGTGCGCGCGACCCCGCAACAACCGCGGCGCGGGAAGTGAGCACGCGCGGAGAGCGAAAACGGCCGTGCGCGGCAAAAAGCGCCGCCGGACCTGGGGTCCGGCGGCGCTTTCCGCGGTCAAGATCACACCGAGGACAGCGGCGCCTTGTCCGACCCGGCCTTGCTCTGCTGCCCGAGCGGGCGGACGTGGCGCAGCTTGGTCAGCACCAGGACCGCCACACCGGCCATGACCACCGCGCTGATGTAAGCGACGGTGTGCATCCCGCTGGTGAACGCCTCGCGGGCGGACTCCATCAGCGGCCCCGCCGTCTCGGCGGGCAGCGACCCGGCCACCGTCAGCGCGCCGGGCAGGCTCTCCCCGGCCACCGCGGCGGCCTCGGCGGGCACGTCGGGCCCGACCTCGACGCTGGAGCGGTAGACCGTGGCGCCCACGCTGCCCAGGATGGCGAAGCCCATCGCCGAGCCGAGCTCGTTGCTGATCTGCGGCATCGCCGCCGCGGTGCCCACCTTCTCCACGGGGGCGGCCCCCACGATCAGGTTGACGCCCAGCGACAGCAGCGGACCGCCGCCGAGGCACCAGACCGCGAAGCCCGCGATCAGCAGCGCGGGGCTGGAGTCGGCCTCGACCTGGGTCACCATCAGCAGGCCGACGACCACGATGGCCAGGCCGCCCGCGATGAGGTAGCCGGGCCCGTAGCGGCGGGCCAGCAGCTGCGAGCCGATGGCGCTCAACGTGCTGATGGCCATGCCCGGCAGCAGTGCCAGGCCCGCGACGAACGGCGTGAGCCCCTGCACCATCTGGAAGCTCTGCGTCATCAGCATCATGGTCGCCGCGGTGAACACGCTGATGAACAGCATGCTGACCAGGCCGATGCCGAAGTCCGGGTTGCGGAACAGCTTGAGGTCCAGCAGCGGCTCGGTGATGGTCCGCTGCCGGGCCACGAACGCCACGCCGACGGCGATTCCGACGGCCATCGCGGCCAGCGGCACGGCCTGCCAGCCGAACTTGGCGATCTCCTTGACGCCGTAGACGAACGGCAGGATCGCCGCCAGCGACAGCGCCACGCTCACCAGGTCCAGCGGCGTGCTCCTGCGGTGCTCGCTCTCCGGCAGCAGCGTGCGGCCCAGCAGGAGCAGCAGCAGCATCGGCGGCACGGCGAGCAGGAACACCGAGCCCCACCAGAACGTCTCCAGCATCGCCCCGCCGACCAGCGGCCCGATGATCGCCCCGACGGTGAAGGTGCCCGTCCAGATGCCGATGGCCAGGCCCATCTGCCGGGGGTCGGGGAACATCGTGCTGATGAGCGCGACCGCCGACGGGCCGAGGGTGGCCCCGGCGATGCCCAGCAGCGCGCGGGCCCCGATCAGCATTTCCGGGCTGGTGGCGAAGGCGGAGAGCACCGCGGCGACGGCGAACGCCGCCGCGCCGATCATGAGCAGCCGCCTGCGCCCGATCCGGTCGCCGAGGCCGCCCATGGTGATGAGGAAACCACCGAGGAAGAAGCCGTGGATGTCCATGATCCACAGTTGTTCAACGCTGTCGGCGCCCAGGTCCGCGCTCACGTGCGGCAGGGCGAGCAACAGCACGAAGACATCCACCGCGACGACCAGGGAGGCCAAGCAGAGCAAGGCCAACCCCAGCCATTCCCGTCGTCCGGCCCGCGGTAAGGCCCCGACCACGCTCCCAGCTGTCATCCCAATCCTCCTCGCCGCCGTCCGACCCGCTCTCGCGCGGCCGAGAAGGCGCCTTGTTTCTCTGTGCCGGAAAACCGGCTTTTATCGGTGGTTCACCGTTTTCGGCTGGGTGTGCGCGAAAGGCGCCCGGCGCGGGTCCGGCCTCGGTCCGGCCGGTCCCGCGAGACCCGGTTACGCGGAGACCGGCCCGCACACCTCGTCGAGGGCGTCGCCGAGGGTCAGGCAGATCTCCTGCACGTCGGCCTCGGTGGTGACGAACGGCGGGGCGATGACGATGTAGTCGTCGTCGCCGCGGATGATGAGACCGCGCCGCAGGCAGGCCAGCGCGACCGCGGTGCCCGTGCCGATGCCCTCGGGGTCCTTCAGCTTGATCCCGTAGAGCAGGCCCGCGCCGTGCATCGTGCCCCGGTCGCCGACCAGGGCGGTGATCCGCGGGCGCAGCGTCGCGTCGAGCGCGGCGATGACGTCGAGGAAGCGGCCGTCGCGGAAGTGGTTGACCGCGGCCAGCCCGGCCGCGGAGGTCAGCGGGTTGGCCGAGTACGTGTGGGACGGTCCGAACGCCTTGGGGCCCTTCGGCCCGCCCAGCAGCCCCGCGACGCGCTCGCCGACCAGCACCGCGGCCAGCGGGGCGTACCCGCCGGAGATGCCCTTGCCGACGCAGATCAGGTCCGGGGTGGTGCCGAAGGTCTGCGCGGCGAAGTTGGCCCCGGTGCGGCCGAAGCCGGTGACGATCTCGTCGAAGACCAGCAGCACGTTGTGCCGGTCGCAGATCTCGCGCAGCCGGGCGAAGTACGCCGCGGTCGGCACGGCCATCGCGCGCAGGTAGCTCAGCGGCTCCACGATGAGCGCGGCGACGGAGTCGGGGCCCTCGGCGAGGATGGTCCGCTCCACAGTGGCCGCGGCCAGCTCACAGGCGTCTTCTTTGGACAGGTTCTGGGTGGACTCGAAGAACTCCGGCGGCCAGACGTGCACGATGCCGGGCAGGCCGGGGCCGAACATGCCCGAGACCGGGTGCCCGGTGATCGACAGCGCGCCGAAGGTGGAGCCGTGGTAGCCGTCGTAGTTGCTGAGGATCTTGACCTTGCCCGGGTTCCCGCTGAAGCGGTGGAAGAAGCGGGCCATCCGGGCGGCGGCCTCGACGGCCTCGGAGCCGCCGCTGGTGAACTTGACCGAGGTGATGCCCTCCGGCGCCAGCTCGACCAGTGCCTCGGCGAGCCGCAGCGCGTTGCGGTTGGTGCCGTGCAGCGGGGGGTTGAAGGCCATGCGCCCCAACTGCTCGGTCATGGCGCTGGTGATCGGCTCGCAGTCGTAGCCGAAGCAGGTGACGAAAACCCCGGACAGCGCGTCCAAGTAGCCCCGACCCTGCTCGTCGAAGAGCCGCACCCCCTTGCCCGACTCGAAGAGGATGGAGTCCGCCGAGTGCGGCATCTCGAAGCAGAAGGCGGACATGTCGGCTGGCCAGGGTCCACTGTGGGCGGTCATGGCGAATCTCTCCTCCGGACGCGACTGAAAAGGCTTCCCCCCACCGGAAATGTTTGGGCCGTACGCCTCTACCAGGTGGGCCATTCGCGGGGGACAAGGACCAAAAACGTGAGGAACGCCTGAAAACTAACAGCAGGCCCAGTTCCGATCCACCCCGATCGCGCAAGCTGAGCACGTTAGGATAAAGGCGTCACTGTGCCGATACGGTGCGGATACGCCCCGCACAGGCCAGCAGATTGCGCACGCTGGAAGACATCGGGAACCATCGCCGCTGCCAGCATGGCCACCAGCGGTCGACGCCCGCGATTGGCCGGAAACGGTCAAAATAGCGCGCCAGCGAAAAGAAAGGCGTGCGCCAGTCACTTTCCCGCGAAGATATCGCACCTCTCACTTTTGGCGGAGACGACATGACGACGGACAGCACGCTGCCCCAGACGAACGATGTGTCCGATTTCTACGACATCGTGACCCAGGTCCTCATCGCGATCTGGGGCGAGAACTTCCACGTCGGCTACTGGACCTCCGAGGCCGACGACAGCAGCGACTTAACCGCCACCGAGCGGATGACCGACCTGCTCATCGCCAAGCTCGCCCTGACCTCCGACGACCGCGTCCTGGACATCGGCTGCGGGATCGGCGTCCCGACGCTGAAGCTGGCCAAGGCCACGGGCGCCACGGCCGTCGGCGTGTCGGTCAACCCGGCGGAGATCGCCCAGGCGAAGCGCATCACCGACGAGCGCGGCATGAGCGAGTCGGTGACCTTCGACGAGGCCGACGCGCACGCCATGCCCTACCCCGACGCCTCCTTCGACGCGGCGTGGGCCATCGAGTCGCTGCTGCACATGGACCGCGCGGCGGCCCTGCGCGAGGTCGCCCGCGTGCTGAAGCCGGGCGGCACCTTCGTCATCACCGACCTGCTGCGCCGCGGCGAGCTGTCCAGCGACGAGCGCACCGACCTGGAGAACATGGCCCTCTCGGAGGTCCTGGACCTCGACGGCTACCGGTCGCTGCTGATCGACTCGCCGCTGGAGCTCGTCGAGGTCACCGACATCGGCGACCACACCATGCGGACCCACGACCGGATGGCGGCGCTGGCCAAGGAGAAGTACGACGAGCTGATCGAGCGCTTCGGCACGCCCGCCGAGGAGATCATGGGCGTGATGACCAACCCGGTCCGGCTGTCCATGGTCCTGGCCGTCGTCCGGCGCCCGGCCTGACCCACCGGCCTGACCCACCCGGAACGACCACGCGACGCGACCAGCATCCGCTTTCCCGCCGGTGTTGTTCGCGTCGCGTGGTCGTCTCGCGCCTCGCGCCTGGGCCGCGCCGCACTGCCGCGCCGCACTGCCGCGCCGCACTGCCGCGCCGCACTGCGGCCACGACCTCAGCACACGAAGACGCGCACTGTCTGAAGCAGACAGTGCGCGTCATTCGCTCGGCCCCGGTATTGCCTTACCGGGAAGGTCGGTCAGCCCAGCAGCGGACGGACCTCGACCCCGCCGTCCATGATCGGCACGAACTTGCCGATCTCGACGGCGTGGTCGATGTCACGGGCCTCGACGACGAAGAAGCCGGAGAGGTGCTGCTTGTTGTCGGCGTGGAACGCGCCGGTGGTGACGTCCTCGCCGCGGATGGAGCGGGCGAGCTTGGTCTGCTCGGTGGCGAAGCCCGCGACGACAGAGCCGCCGGACTCCTTCACCAGGCCCTCGACGTTACCGTGCGCCTCCATCACCTCCGGGGGCATGTCCGCCATGCCGTTGGGGGTCTCCCGCTCGTAGATGAGGATCGCGAACTGCGGCATTGTGGTGATCTCCTTAACCTGTGGATACTTCAGTGGTCGAGCGGCGCCGTTCAGGCGCCCGCGACCGGTTCCGTGACGGGCTTCCGCCGGGCTTCGGCGTCGGCGTCATCGGGGTGATCGGCGGTGGCGGCCTCGGCGTCGGTGGAGTCCCCCGAGCCCGCGTCGCTGCCGAACGGCGGGATGTGCTTGAACTTGATGAACACCAGGACGGCGACCGCGGTCAGCACCCCGGCGCTGATCCACGCCGCGAGGTTGAGGCCGCTGGTCACACCCGAGGCGGCCACGTCCAGCAGCGCTGACCCGACCGCGTCCGGCTGGCCCTCGGCGACGACCTGGGCGCCCGCCGCGGTCTCCGCCGCGGCGGTCCCCGCCTCGGGCGGCAGGCCCGCGGGCAGGTTCGAGCTGACATGGCTGGTGTAGACGACAGCGGCGATGCTGCCGAGGACACCGAAGCCGACCGACGAGCCCAGCTCGTTGCCGATCTGCGGCAGCGCCGAGGCCGCGCCCGCCTTCTCCGGCGGCGCCGCGCCGATGATCTGGCCGATGCCCAGTGACATCAGCGGACCACCGCCCAGGCACCAGATCGAGAAGCCGATGATCAGCGGGGTGGCCCCGGAGGTGCCGTCGTAGGTGGCGATGATCACCAGGCCGACGACGACGATGGCCAGTCCGGCGGTCAGGATGTGCGCGGGACGAATCCAGCGCGCCAGGTGCGGCGATCCCGCCGTGCTGATCGTGGCGAGGACGAGGCCGGGCAGCAGCGCCAGACCCGCTTCCACTGTGGACAGGCCGTCGACGATCTGGAAGTGCTGGGTGGCCAGCATCATGACACCGGCGGTCAGCGTGGAGTAGGAGACCAGCATGACCAGGCCGACGCTCAGCTCGCTGTTGCGGAACAGCGAGATGTCGAGCAACGGGTCGGTCAGCGCCTTCTGCCTGCGCACGAACAGCACGCCGCTCACGATGCCCACCACGATGGCGACGACCGGCAGCACGGAGAACCCGTGCTTGGCCAGCTCCTTGATGCCGTAGATCAGCGGCAGGATGGCCACCAGCGAGATCACCACGCTGAGCAGGTCGAGCTTGCCCGCGTCGGGGTTCTTGTACTCCGGCATGAGGATCGGGCCGAGGACGAGCACCAGCACCATCACCGGCACGCCGACCAGGAAGACCGAGCCCCACCAGAAGTAGTTCAGCAGGAACCCGCCGATGACCGGACCCACGATCGCGCCGACGGTGAAGAAGGCCGACCAGATGCCGATCGCCGCGCCCATCTGCTTGGGGTCGCGGAACATGTTGCTGATCAGCGCCAAGGTACAGGGGGCCAGCGTCGCGCCCGCGATGCCCAGCAGCGCGCGCGCCACGATCAGCATTTCGGGGGTGGTGGAGTAGGCGGCGAGGATGGACGCCGCACCGAATGCCGCGGCGCCGATCAGCAGCAGCTTGCGCCGCCCGATCCGGTCACCGAGGCTGCCCATCGTGATCAAGAAGCCGCCGACCAGGAATCCGTAGATATCCATGATCCAGAGCTGCTCGATGCTGCTCGCGCCCAAATCCGCAGTCAGGTGCGGTAAGGCCAGTAGCAGGACAAAGACGTCTACGGACACGAGCATGGCGGTCAAGGCCAATACTGCCAGCCCTATCCACTCCCGCCGCCCTGCCCTGGGTGGGGCGTCAGCAGTCACTTTACTCATCCTCTCGTCACTTCGGGGCCGAAACCATATTCAAGTCCCCGCGACGAGAACAGCGCATCTTCCAGAGTGCGCACCTTGGGCCAGACGGCCTAACGGCCATGGTGGAGCGCCCGCCCCGGGCCGGGGAAGGCAATTCGACTATAACTCACCTTTCTCGTCACTCAATCGAGTGAGCAACATCGGAGACGCCACCCCCGAGTGATCGGTGACAGCCTTTTGCTCGCGGTAATCCGCAAAAGAGTGACAGCGGTCCGGGGGTCGGTGGCCGCCACTGTGCGATTGGGGAGCAGATGCTGAACAGACGACAAATGCTGGCCTTGGGGGTCGGGACGGCCGCGGCGGGCGCGGGCGCCCTGCCGTACCTGAGCGGCCTCGGCAAGGGCGCGGCCACGCCCGGTGTGGGCGACCCGGTCAAGCACTCCGTCCGCCAGTTCGCCGTCCGGATGCCGGTGCCGAACACCGCCCGGCCGATCTCGACCAGCGGCGGCGTGGACGTCTACCAGCTGGGCATCCGCCCCACCACCGCCGAGCTGCTGCCCGGCGTGCAGACGCCGATCTACAGCTATGACGGCAGCTTCGTCGGCCCGACCATCCGGGCCACCACCGGCAGGCCGGTGCGGGTGACCTACCGCAACAGCCTGGACCGCGTGGCCAACGTCCACCTGCACGGCGGGCACGTCCCGGCCAGCAGCGACGGGCACCCGATGGACGTCATCGACCCGACGGGAATCCGGGAGTACCGGTACCCGAACACCCAGCAGGGCGCCACGCTCTGGTACCACGACCACTCCCACCACAACGAGGCCGAGCACGTCTACCGCGGCCTGCACGGCTTCTACCTGGTCAACGACCCGGTCGAGGCGTCCCTGCGGCTGCCCTCGGGCCAGTACGACGTGCCGATCATGCTGCGCGACGCCCTCTTCGACGCCGCGGGCAACCTCGTCTTCGGCGGCAACCCCGCCGACCGCGACACGATCCTGGCCAACGGCAAGGTCGCCCCGTACTTCCCGGTCGCGGCCCGCAAGTACCGCTTCCGGCTGCTCAACAGCGCCACCGAGCGGGTCTTCCGGCTCAGCCTCGGCGGCTACCCGATGGTCCAGGTCGGCTCGGACGGCGGGCTGCTCTCGGCCCCCGTGCGCCGCACCGAGCTGGCCATCAGCTCCGGCGAGCGGGTCGACATCGTCATCGACTTCTCCCGGTTCCCGGTGGGCCACCAGCTCGTCCTGCAGGACGCCAGCGGCCCGGTGCTGCGCTTCGACGTGGTCACCCGCGCCTACGACGACTCCCGCATCCCCGACGTCCTGCGCCCGCTGCCCGCGCTGCCCACGCCGAACGTGGTGCGCGAGGTGACGCTGGGCACCGACTTCTCCGGCGGCGGCGAGATCCCCGACGGCGTGGTCAACGGCAAGGTGTTCGACGCCAACCGGGTCGACTTCACCGTGCGCAGGGGCCACTCCGAGGTCTGGAACGTCACCAACGCCGACGGCGAGTTCGGCTTCATCCACAATTTCCACATGCACCTCGTGCAGTTCCAGGTGCTCGACCGCAACGGCAACGCGCCGCTGCCCGACGACCGCGGCCGCAAGGACACCGTGCTGGTCCCGCCCGGGGAATCCGTCCGGGTGCAGGCGACCTTCAACGGTGATTTCCTGGGCCGCTACGTCTACCACTGCCACTTCCTGGAGCACTCCGCCATCGGCATGATGGCGCAATTGGAAATCGTTCCGTAAGAAGACACCCGATCGCGGAGGGCCGGACCTGTGAGGGTCCGGCCCTCCGCGTCGTGTCCGGGGGCGTGCGCAATTCCCGCACGCGGGCGTATGACAAGGATTGCCCACCGGTGTGACGATCCTCCGGGGACGAGTATTCCCCGCCGGATTCGCGAAGGGACGAGCAGATGAGTGTGCCCACCCATTCCACCGTCGCCGATCTCGTCGACGCGTTCGCGGGCAGCGGCCCCGAGCAGCTCGACGAGCGGTTCCGGCGCCTGGTCGCCGCCCTGTGGGACAGGGGAGCGCTCACCGAGGCGGCCCTGCCCGCCGTGCCGCTGCTGGTGTCCACACTGGACATCGTCGACGACCGCCGCGCGGGCTACCTCGCCGTGCTGCTCGGTGTGCTGGCCGAGGCGGAGTTCCCGGCCACCGACGGCCCGGTGGCCACCGCCGTGCGCGAGGGCCTGGACCGCTACCTGGAGCTGCTGGCCGCCAGCCGCGACGGCGACCCGCTGACGCTGGCGCTGGTGTACCTGCTGGCGCACTTCCCCGGCGACCGCGAGCGCGTGCTGCCCGTCGCCGACGGGCTGGGCCTGCACGACGACGACATCACCAGGATGCGCCGCATCCTCACCCCGCCCGACCGCACTGCCCCGGACCTGGGCCGGGTGTGGCCGTCGCCGTCGGTGTGGTCGCTCGACGAGAGCGAGAAGGCCTTCGACCAGTCCTGGATCGGGGCGCTGACCGACGAGCAGTTCCTGCGCAACTGGGAGAACGACACCCGCACGATCATGGGCCACGCCGGGGCCAAGGCGTACTGGGCGGTCTGCAACGGCGTGCCCGCGCCGATCGTCACCCCGCCCGTGCCGCCGGTGGAGTCGCTGCGCTCCGACGGGGCGGACACCGCCGCCCTGTTCGCCCGCCACGCCGCCCTGCTGCGCTGCCCCGCCTGCCACGGCGGGCTGGAGCTGACCGACGACGGCGCGCGCTGCCCGGCGTGCGCGACCGCGCACACCGCGGCCAACGGCATCCTCAACCTGATGCCCGGGGCGGCGGCGCCCGCCACCGAGGCCAAGGACGACACCGCCGCCCTGCTGGAGAAGCTGGCCGCGATGCCCAGCATGGGCCTGTACTACGAGACGGTGCTGCGCCCGGCGTTCCTGCGGGCGATGGGCTCCAACTGGGGCGGGCAGGTGGCCCCGACCGACGAGGACGACTACATCGCCGAGCACGTCTTCCCCGTCGACGGCCCGGTGCTCGACCTGGCCGCGGGCGCGGGCCGGTGGACGTCGGTGCTGGACAAGGTCGTCGGCAGCGAGCGGCTGATCGCGCTGGACGTGAGCCTGCCGATGCTCGCGGTGCTGCGCAGCGCGCTGCCCGACGTGCCCGCCCTGCAGGCGAGCGCGATGGACCTGCCCTTCGCCGACGGGACCCTCGGCGCGGTGCTGTGCTGGAACGCCCTGCAGGCCATGCCGGACGCGCGCGCGGCCATCGCCGAGGTGGGCCGGTGCCTGCGCCCCGGCGGCACGTTCACCCTGCTGACCTTCCGCTGGGGCGACGACGCGCTCTACAGCCACTTCCAGAAGTCCCACCGCTTCCCCAACAGCGAGGACGGCATGGACATGTTCGACCCGGCCGACATCGAGGCGTGGCTGGCCGAGGCGGGGCTGACCGTGAAGCACCGGTGGAGCCCGGGCACCTTCGTCTTCCTGACCGCAGAGCGCGCCTGACGGGAGTGTCTGAAGTGGACTCGTGGGAAGTTCTGGTCAAGAAGGACGACCTCGCGGTCAGCGAGATCGTCGCCGAACCCGGCGCCGCGCTCGGCGATGGCCAGGTGCGCCTGGCCACCGAGCGGTTCGCGCTGACCCAGATCAACGTCACCTACGCCCGGCTGGGTGACTCGCTGCTGCCGTTCTGGAACGTCTTCCCCGGCCCCGAGGGCTACGGCCGGGTGCCGGTGTGGGCCTTCGCCAGGGTGGTCGAGTCCCGGCACCCCGAGGTGGCCGAGGGCAGCCGGTTCTTCGGCTACCTGCCGATGGCCACCGGGCACGTGGTCGACGTCGACCCGGTGGCGCGCGGGTTCGTCGACCCCGCGCCGGAGCGGGCCTTCCTGCACCCCTGGTACCGCACGTACCAGCGGGTCGGGGAGACCGACGTGCTCGACGACTTCCGGGCCGTGCTGCGCCCGCTGTTCCCGGCCTCGTACAACCTCGCGGCGTTCCTGGCCGAGCACGCCCGCGCGGGCGTCAAGTCGGTGCTGGTCAGCAGCGCGTCGAGCAAGACGGCGCTGGGCATGGCCGACCTGCTGCACCGGGAGTCGGGCCTGACCACGGTCGGCCTGACCTCGCCGGGCAACGTCGACTTCGTGCGCTCGCGCGGGGTGTACGGCTCGGTGGCGACCTACGCCGAGATCGGGTCGCTGTCGCTGCCCGGCCCGACGGTGTTCGTGGACTTCACCGGCCAGGTGGCCACCCTCGCCGCGGTGCACGAGCGCTTCGGCGGGCAGCTCGCGCACACCGCGCTGGTCGGCTACACCCACCCCGACGCCGTCGTGGTGCCCCCGGAGCTGCCCGGCCCGACGCCGAAGATCTTCTTCACCCCGGCCGTCGAGGGCGCGACGATCGCGGCCGAGGGCGAGGACGCCTACTTCGCGCGCTACCACGAGGCCGAGCAGCGGTTCATCGAGTCCGTGCCGGGCTGGTGCGCGCTGGAGCGCCTGAGCGGTCCCGAGTCCGTGGCCCGGGTCTTCGCCGCGCTGGCCGCGGGCGAGCAGGACCCCGGCGCCTGCCACGTGTTCACTCCCTGATGAAAGGCATAGGCAAGTGACCGAGACAGAGCACCGAGTCCCGGCCGGGGCCGTTCCGGAGTTCGGGCCCGCCACCATCACCTCGGCCGACCCCCGCTACGACAGCCTCATCCGCGGCACCAACCACCGCTTCGTCGCCCGGCCGGACTACGTCCGCGTGGTCACCACCACCGAGCAGGTCGTGGCCACCGTCGGCGCGGCCGTGGCCGCGGGCGAGCGGATCACCGTGCGCAGCGGCGGCCACGGGTTCGAGGACTTCGCCACCGCGGACAGCGGCGTCCTGCTCGACATGTCGGAGATGACCAGGGTCTACTTCGACGCCGAGCGCCTGGCCTTCGCCATCGAGCCCGGCGCGACCCTGGGGCACGTCTACCGGACGCTGTTCAAGGGCTGGAACGTGACGGTACCGGGCGGGGAGTGCCCGGAGGTCGGGGTCGGCGGGCACTTCGCGGGCGGCGGCTACGGGCCGCTCTCCCGGCGCCTCGGCGCGGTGGTGGACTACCTGTGCGCCGTCGAGGTCGTCGTCGTCGACGCCGACGGGACCGCGCGGGCGGTCATCGCCACCAACGAGACCGACGACCCGAACCGCGACCTGTGGTGGGCCCACACCGGCGGCGGCGGGGGCAACTTCGGCATCGTGACCCGGTACTGGGTCCGCTCGCCCGGGGTGACCTCGACCGAGCCCCAGGACCTGCTGCCCACCGCGCCCGCGCAGTGGCGCAACGGGATGGTGGCCTGGTCGTGGGAGTCGATGACCGAGGCGGGCTTCAAGCGCCTGCTGCGCAACGTGGGTGACTGGTTCGAGCGCAACAGCTCCCCGGACTCCCCGCACGCGGCGCACTCGGCGTTCTTCTACTCCACCCACCGCTCCGGCGGAATCCTGATCATCGGCGGGATGGTCGACGACGCCGTCCCCGGCGCCGAAGCCCTGCTGGACGGGTACTTCGACGCGGTGAACGAGGGCGTCGGGGTCGAGCCGGTGATGCGGATGCAGACGGTGAAGCCGTGGCTGTACTTCGCGGCGTTCCCGGGCTGGGGCGACCAGGGCAGCCCCGACGTCCGGCGCATCAAGATCAAGGCGGCATACCTGCGGCGCGGGTACACCGACCGGCAGATCGACGTGGCCTGGGACCACCTGGGCCGCGAGGAGCCGAGCAAGGCCGAGCTGATCCTGATCGGCTACGGCGGCGAGGTCAACACCGTCCGCCCCGCCGACACGGCCACCGCGCAGCGCGACTCCATCATGAAGGCCGCGTACATGGCGTGGTGGGCGGGCGAGGCCGACGACGAGACGAACATCGGGCAGGTGCGCGCGCTGTACCGCGACATGTACGCCGAGACCGGCGGGGTCCCGGTGCCCAACGAGTACAACGACGGGTCCTACATCAACTACCCGGACCAGGACCTGGCGGACCCGGAGCTGAACACCTCCGGCGTGCCGTGGTCCACTTTGTACTACAAGGGCAACTACCCGAAGCTGCAGCAGGTCAAGAAGCGCTATGACCCGCTGAACGTCTTCCACCACAGCCTGTCGATCGAACTCCCGCAGGACTGACGCGGGACAACGAGCCGCCCACCCGGGAACGGGTGGGCGGCTCTTTTGTGCCTGCCCCCGGATTCCTGCCCCTGGATTCCTGCTCCCGGATTCCTGCTCCAGGCACGACAATGGCCCGCCGGATCACCCCGGCGGGCCACTCGTCGGCTGGTCAGTCGACGCTGAAGCAGTTCGACCCGCGGGTTGCGATGCCGCGGACGTCGGTGTTGTAGGCGTAGAGCCTGGCCTCGGCGTCCACGTTGGCCACCGCGAACCGCTCGGCCGGGTCCGCCCCGTTCTCCAGCACGTCGGCCATGGCCGCGGTCAGCACGTCGTGGATTCCGGCGTAGTCCCCCAGCAGCGGGCCCCGGGCCGCGAGCGAGCCGTCGGCGAGCGCCAGCTGGTCCGGCGCCACGCGATGGTACGGGTGCTTCTCGAACCACCCGTCCGCCGTCAGCACGTCCATCGCGCTGTTGGTCACCGGGATGAAGCTGCTCACCTTGTGCCACTCGGCGGCGTTGCGCGGGTTGTTCACGAACTGCATGAACGCCAGCGCCCCTTCCCGGGTGGCGTCGTCGAGCCCGTTGCCCAGCCACAGCGACGTGCCCGCGATCGCGTTCCCGCCGAACGGCGCGAGGTCGTTGTACGGCAGCCTGCTGACCTCCAGCTCGAACCCGGCGGCCTCGGCCGCGGCCACGGTGTACTTCACGTCCGTGCACGAGCTGAACCGGAACGCCACCTGCTGCGCGGCGAACGCCTGGAAGGTCCCCATCCAGTCGGCGATCTTCCCGGTGTGCAGGTAGTGCCCGGCGGCGTGCAGCTTCTGCCACCACTGCGCCCAGGTCACCATCTCCTTGCCGCCCAGGTTGAGCGTGCGCGGCCGGGTGGTGCGCCCGTTGTCCGGCTCGGCGAACAGGGCGCCCTGCGTCGCCAGGGCCTGCTGGAAGAAGATCCCGTGGTTGGCCCACGTGATCGTGTGCGGCGGGGCCTGCGGCATCCGGGCCACCGCCTCGCACGCGGCCTCCAGCTCGGCCCACGTGGTCGGGACGCGCTCCACGCCCGCGGCGTCCATCAGGGTCCGGTTGGTGTAGAGCAGGCTGGTCGTGCCCACCGTGGGCATCGACATCAGGTCGCCGTCGTGGGAGTAGAAGTCGCGCAGCGGGGCGATGATGTCGTCGAGGACCACCGGCTCGCCCAGGATCTCCGAGCGGCCCGCGACCGCGTCGGAGACCGAGGTGAACAGCGGCAGGCCCTCGGCGTCGACGGCGTCGCGGGCGGCCAGGGTCGCGGTGTAGTAGTACTCGGCGATCGCGGGCCTGCTGCCGGCCAGCGCGGCCTGGTGGATCTCCTCCGGCATCCGCCGGAAGTTGCTGTCCCGCACCCGGACCTCGTACTCGGGGTGGCGCGCCTGGAACTCCGCGGCCATGCGCCGCAGGGGCGCCATGTAGTCAGGGAACGTGAGGTCGGCGAGCCAGACGTCCAGGACGGTCATGCCCTGCTCCTTTCGAGTCGTCACGCCGCGCGCGGCAGGCCGGGGGCGGGGCGGGTCGCCGCGCCCGCGCGGAGGCGGGCGCGCAGGTCGGCGAGGTAGCCCGCGACCACCTGCGGGACCACCTTGCAGTCGAGCACGAGGGTGCCGCGGGCCCCGGAGTCGCGCCACGCCCGGACGGCGGCGAGGTCGTCGACGGTGCGGACGGTGGCCGCGCGGGCGCCCAGGGCGCGGGCCACGCCCGCGAAGTCGGTGTCCCCGAAGGCGATGGTGTCCAGCACGTTGGTCTGGTCGCCGTAGACGTGGACCTCCCAGCCGTAGGCGGCGTCGTCGAAGACCACGACCAGCGCCGACTCGGCGGTGCGCACCAGCGTCTCCAGCTCGGGCAGGCCCATCAGCGCGCCGCCGTCGCCGACGGCGATGACGGCGGTGCGGTCCGGGCGCGCCGCCGCGGCGCCGACCCCGCCCGCGAGGCCGAGCCCGATGCTCATGAAGGACGCCCCGGTGAACACCAGCGCCGCCGGGTCGGGCACCGGCCAGTACATGATCGGCCAGCCGACGAAGTGGCCGCCGTCGGTGACCAGGGTGCGCTCGGCGGGCAGCAGCTCGCCCAGCGCCTTGACCAGCGTGCGCGGGTCGATCCGGTCGTCGGTGCCCTGCTCGTCGTGCGGGATGTCGGCCCACGCGGTGCCCGCGAGGCTGACCTCCTCGCGCCAGCGGCTCGGCGACGGGCGCAGCCGCTCCAGCAGCGCCGCCGCGGTGGCCGCCGCGTCGCCGGTGATGTCGATGTCGACCCGCGGCGACGGGCGCGCGCCCGCCAGGTCGACCCGCACCAGGGTGGCGTCCGGGTGCGGCAGTTCCCCGCCGTGCAGGGTGAAGTGGTTGAGGCTGGCCCCGAAGGCGACCACCAGGTCGGCCTCGCGGATCAGCTCGGCGGCCCGCGGCGTGGCGAACCCGCCGCAGATCCCGACCGACCACGGGTTGCCCGCGAACAGCCCGTCCCCCATGACCGAGGTGGCCAGCAGGCCGCTGACCCGCTCGGCCAGCTCGGCGATCGCCGGGCCCGCCCCGCTGCGCCACGCCCCCAGACCGCCGAGCAGCAGCGGTTTGCGGGCCTGCGCGAGCAGGGCCACGAGGGCGTCGACGTCCCCGGCGCCCGCGGGCTCGGCGGCGGGCACCGACACCACGGCCCCGTCCTCGGGCACGGCGGCGAGCAGCAGGTCGTCGGGCAGGCACAGCACGACGGCGTGGCCCGCGCGGGCCAGTTCCAGCGCCGCCACCGCCGCCGCCCGACCCTGGGAGGCGTCGGTGACCCGGACCGCGTGCGCCCCGAGGGTCTCCACGAACGCGGACTGGTCGATGTCGGTGGGCCGCGGCGGCGTCCCCTCGGGCCGGTCGCCGCACAGCACCAGCACGCCGCTGCGGTGCTTGGCCGCCTCGGCGAGGCCGGTGGCCACGTTGGTCAGGCCGGGCCCGTAGGTCGTGGTGCACACCGCGACCTCGCCGGTGGCCCGGTGGTAGGCGTCGGCCATCGTGATGGCCCCACCCTCGTGGCGGGCGGCGACGTACTCCACGCCGTTGGCCACCAGGGCCTCCACCGCGTAGATGTTGCCGTTGCCGACCACCCCGAAGGCGTGGCGGACACCGCTGTCGGCGAGCGCGCGGCCGACGGCGGCGGCGAGAGTCCGCATCCCGCTCACCCGTCGAGGAGGCTGTTGCGGCGCGAGCGCAGCTCGGAGAAGGAGTCCAGGTCCGGCACGGTCCAGCCGTCGAGGTCGTACTCGGACAGGCACTCGTCGACGAACGCCTTGTACGCGTCCACCTGGCCGTTCATCGTCTGCGACGCCAGCAGCTCGGCCCTGGTGTTCTCGTGGTTGCCCGCGTAGTTGCGCTCGTAGAGCTCGTGGCGCCCGCCGAACTCGGTGCCGACCGCGTCCCACAGCAGCTTCATGACCTTGACCCGCTCGACCGCGCTGACCCCGTTCGAGCCGCGCACGTACTTGTCGAGGTACCCGCGGATCTCCGGGTTCTTGAAGTCCTCGGCGCTGGAGTTGAGGTAGATCAGGCCGCTGGCCACGTCCTGCATGATGATCTCCCGCACGCGCGGGTAGCCGACCTGCATGAACCACCGGTACGCCAGACCATACTGCGGGTTGGGCAGCACGGCGCCGTTCTTCCACGGCACCGGGTTGCGCGCCGCGGCGTCCGACAGTGCCCAGAACAGGTTTCGCCAGGCCAGGATCTCCCCGAGCCGGACCTGCACGCCGCGGAAGTCCTTGCTGCCGGTGATCTCCAGGGCCTTGGCCAGCAGCCCGGCGATGAACTCCAGCTTGACCGCGAGGCGGGTGCAGCCGTGGAAGGTGAACCGCTCGATGAACCCGGACTGGCCGGTGAACAGCTGGACCTTGCCGATGTTGCCGTAGATGAAGATGTTCTCCCACGGGATGAGCACCTTGTCCAGGATCAGGATGGTGTCGTTCTCATCCATCCTGGAGGACAGCGGGTAGTCGAACGGGCTGCCCATCACCGCGGCGGTGGCCGCGTAGGAGGAGCGGCAGATCAGCTTCATGCCCGGCGCGTCCATCGGCACGGTCGCCACCAAGGCGAAGCGCTTGTCCTTGATGGGCAGTCCGTAGTGGGCGATGAAGTTGTAGTGCGTCAGCGCGGACGCGGTGGCGACCACCTTGGCGCCGCTGACGATCACCCCGGAGTCGGTCTCCTTCTCCACGTGCACGAACACGTCGGCGACCTGGTCCGGCGGCAGGTTGCGGTCCACCGGCGGGTGCACGATCGCGTGGTTCCAGAAGAGCACCTTCTCCTGGGACTCCTTGTACCAGCGCTGCGCGTTGGCACCGTAGGGCTCGTAGAACTCGGAGTTGGCGCCCAGGGTCCCCAGGAACGCCGCCTTGTAGTCGGGGCTGCGGCCCATCCAGCCGTAGCTCATCCGCGACCACTCCGCGATGGCCTGCTGGTGCTCGACCAGGTCCTCGGCGCTGCGGGCGGTGGTGAAGAACTTGTGGGTGTAGCCGTCGCTGCCGGTGTCCGTGGGACACGTCAGCACCTTCTGCTTGGCCGGGTCGTGGAGCGCGTCGTAGAGCCGCGCCGTCATCCGCACCGAATTGGCGAAAGCCGGGTGCGCGGTGACGTCCTTGATGCGCTCGCCGAAGATGTAGATCTCACGGTCGTCGCGCAAGCTCTCGATATACTCGTCGCCGGTCAGCGGGCGAGTCTTGGGCCGCGACTGGTCTTGTTGCTCGGTCACCGGTAACCATCCCTCTTTCGTCCGCTGTCCTCGCTCGCCTGGCGTTGAGATCGATATTGGCATCGGCGGGCGGGGTCACGGGTCTCCCTGCGTGCGAACTTCCTTTTGCTGAAACGGAAACGCGCAGTATCAAAGGTGCGGCGGCGCTTCACGGAGTGGGACGGTTCCTGACGAGCATCTATGCGCGTAGGAGGAATAGGCGATGACGACCGAAGTTCCCTCCAGGGAGGAACTCGTCCAGCGCGCCGCCAAGCTGGCGCCGCTGTTGCAGAAGCACGCGAGCTGGTCGGAGGAGAACCGGCGGCTCCACGACGACGTGATCGACGCGATGGCCGACGCCGAGATCTTCAAGCTGCGTCGACCGAAGCGGTACGGGGGTTTCGAGGCCGACACCAGGACCCTGGTGGACGTGGCCGCAGAACTGGGCCGCGGCGACGGATCGGCGTCGTGGGTCGCGTCGGTGTACACCATCCCGGGCTGGATGGCGTGCCTGTTCCCCGACGAGGTGCAGGACGAGGTGTTCTCGACCCCGAACACCCGCATCTGCGGCACGCTGAGCCCCTCGGCGATGGCCGCCCCCGCCGACGGCGGTGTGGTGGTCAACGGCAAGTGGCAGTTCATCAGCGGCGCCCACCACGCGCACTGGCAGGAGGTCATCGCGATCTTCGTGCCCCCGGAGGGCGAGCCGTACCCGATCATGGCGCTGGTCCCGATGTCGGACCTGCTCGTGGTCGACGACTGGTACACCTCCGGCCTCAAGGGCACCGGCAGCGTCTCGACGGTCGCCAAGGACCTGTTCATCCCGGCGCAGCGGGTCGTTCCGCTGCCCGCGGTGCTGCAGGGCCAGTCGGCGTCCAAGGGCAACGCCGAGTCCCCGATCTACAACGCCCCGCTGCTCCCGGTGGCCGCGGCGTCCTCGGTCGGCACGGTGGTGGGCATGGGCCGCGCGGCCCGCGACGCCTTCCACCGCCGCCTGCCGAACCGGAAGATCACCTACACCGGCTACGAGTCCCAGCGCGACGCGCCGCTGACCCACCTGCAGGTGGCCGAGGCGACGATGAAGCTGGACCAGGCCGAGTTCCACGCCCACCGGCTCTCCACGCTGGTCGACGACAAGACCCTCGACGGCACGGAGTGGAAGCTGGAGGAGCGCGCCCGCGCCCGCGCGGACCTCGGGGCGGTCGTGCGGCTGTCCAAGGAGGCGGTGGACACCTTCGCCACGGCCAGCGGTGGCTCGTCGATCTACACCGACGTGCCGATCCAGCGGATCACCCGCGACATCGCCGCGGTCAACCTGCACGCCCTGATGCACCCCAACACCAACGCCGAGCTGTACGGCCGGGTGCTGTGCGGCCTCGAGCCGAACACCCTCTACATCTGACACCTCGGAAAGGGATCGCGCACATGACCACGCTCTCCGACGGCGACAAGGTCGCCATCGCCTCCCTGACCCAGAAGGTCGTCGCCGCGTGGGCCTACCACGACTCCGACACCTTCTCCGGGGTCTTCACCGCCGACGGCACCATGACGCTGCCCGGTGTGCACCTCAAGGGCCGCGACGCCATCCGGGACTACCTGGTGGCGGCCTTCGAGGGTGTCTACAAGGGCACCCAGGTCACCGGCAAGCCGATCGACATGCGCCCGCTCGGCCCGGACGCGGCGATCCTGCTCTCGCAGGGCGGCGTGCTCGACCCGGGTGAGTCCGAGGTGGCCCACCACAGCTCCATCCGCGCGGCGTGGGTCGTGGCCCGCGAGGACGGCCAGTGGAAGCTGGCCGCCTACGTCAACACCCCGCTGCACAGTGAGGGCTTCATCGCCAAGACCGAGCACGCGGCGGCCTGAGTCGAGGCGCCCCAAAAGAAGGCGCCGCCCCGGACCACTCCCGGGGCGGCGCTTTCTTTTGGGGGTTCTCGATGGGATGAATTCACTGTGGACCGATTCGCGGTTCACTTACCCTGGGGGCCAGGACTTTCTATCCTGGATACAGGTTCCACCCCCAGGGCAGGCGCCGTCCGCCGCAGCCGAGCGCAAGCACGGCGGGCGGCGCCCACCACGGGAACGCGCCAGGCGCGTCCGGTGGGTCACGGTGGGAGCTGCCCCCGCCGTGACCCACGGGACACGCCTGGGTCGTGCCTCAGCTGTGGAGCACCGGCCTCAGCCCGCCAGCAGCCGGCGCCGGATGGGGCCGCGGCCCATGACGGCGGCGAAGTCGGCGACCACCCGGGACAGCTCGGCCAGGTCGGCGCCCACCAGGGCCTGGGGGCCGTCGCAGAGCGCGGTCTCCGGGTGCGGGTGGACATCGACGATCAGGCCGTCCGCGCCCGCGGCGAGACCCGCCCGGCTCAGCGGGATGACCAGGTCGCGGCGGCCGCCGGAGTGCGAGGGGTCGACGATCACCGGGAGGTGCGAGAGGTGCTGCACGACCGGCACGGCGGAGACGTCCAGGGTGTTGCGGGTGGCCGTCTCGTAGGTGCGGATGCCGCGCTCGCACAGCACGATGGCGAGGTTGCCCCGCTGGGCGATGTACTCCGCGGCCAGCAGCCACTCCTCGATGGTGGCGGTCATGCCCCGCTTGAGCATGACCGGCTTGCCCGCGTCGCCGACGGCCTGCAGCAGCGGGAAGTTCTGCATGTTGCGGGTGCCGACCTGGAGCATGTCGGCGTACTCGGCGACGGTCTCGACGTCGTCGGCGGCGACCACCTCGGTCACCACCGGCAGGCCGGTCTCGGCGCGCACGTCGGCCAGGATCTCCAGGCCGCGCTTGCCCAGGCCCTGGAAGGCGTACGGGGAGGTGCGGGGCTTGTAGGCGCCCCCGCGCAGCAGGGTGGCCCCGGCGTCGCGGGCCATGATGGCCGCCTCCAGGGTCTGCTCCGGGGTCTCCACCGCGCACGGCCCGGCGATCAGGGTGACGTCGTCGGGTCCGATGGCGACACCGCCGACCTCGACCGACGACCGCGCGGAGTGGTGCTCGCGGCTGACCAGCTTGTAGCCCGCGCTGATCTTCTTGACCCGCTCGACGCCCGGCAGCGCGGCGAGGCCGAGCGTGGCGAACCGCTCGATCTCCCCGACCAGGCCGATGATGGCCCGGCGGACGCCGCGGCTGACGAACGCCTGCCCGCCCTCGGCCTCGACTCGCTCCACGACCGCGGCGATCTGCATGGGGGTCGCTTCAGGCGACATCACGATGACCATGAGCGCGATTCCTTTCCTCGGCAGCGGTCCCGGACCAGCGGGCCGCGAGATCGGGACGGAGCACGGCGGCGCCCCGCAGGTACACGTGGGCGACCTCGGCTTGGGCGAGGTCGGTGTGGATGTGGGCCAGCAGCCGGATCACCCGGGGCAGCCCGTCGGGCACGGCCAGCTCGGTCGCGCACATGACCGGCACGTCGGCCAGGCCCAGCCCGCGCACGGCGGCGGCGGGGAACCCGGCGCGCAGGTCCGGGGTCATGGTGAACAGGATGCTGATGATCTCGTCGGGGTCGCTGACCGCGTTGCGCGTCAGCACCTCGGTCACCAGCGTCGCGGTGTCGGCGATGAGCACGTCGGGCTCATCGCGGTCCACCTGGATGGCGCCGCGCACGGCGCGCACGGTCGTCCGCAGGACAGTCATCAACCACCTCGGCCAGAGTCGAGCCCGCGGCTGACCGCGGGCGGACGGCGCCACGCGGCCGTTCTGTCCGCGAACGGCCGCGTGGCGCTTGATCGCGCGCTACAGCGGGATGTTCCCGTGCTTGCGCCGGGGCGCCTGCCTGCGCTTGTGGCGCAGCATCGCCAGCCCGCGGGCCACGGCGGCCCTGGTCCGCACGGGGTCGATGACGTCGTCGACCAAGCCGCGCTCGGCGGCGTAGAGCGGGTGCATGAGGTTGTCGGTGTACTCCTGGATGAGCTCGGCGCGCAGGTCGTCCGGGTCGGGGGCCACGGCGAGGCGCTTGCGGTGCAGGACGTTGACCGCGCCCTCGGCGCCCATGACCGCGATCTCGTTGGTCGGCCAGGCCAGCGACAGGTCGGTGCCGACGCTGCGCGAGTCCATCACGATGTACGCCCCGCCGTAGGCCTTGCGCACGATGACCTGCACCCGCGGCACGGACGCCTCGCAGTAGGCGTAGAGCAGCTTGGCGCCGTGGCGGATGATCCCGCCGTACTCCTGCTCGGTGCCGGGCAGGAACCCCGGCACGTCGACCATGGTCACCAGCGGGATGTTGAACGCGTCGCAGAAGCGGACGAACCGGGCGGCCTTCTGGGCGCCGGGGCTGTCCAGCACCCCGGCCATCACCAGCGGCTGGTTGCCGACCACGCCGACCACCTCGCCGTCGACGCGGCCGAGGGCGCACACGATGTTGCCCGCCCAGCCCTCGTGCACCTCCAGGTACTCGCCGTCGTCGACCAGCTCGGCGATCACCTCGCGCATGTCGTAGGGCTGGTTGGGCTCCGGCGGCACCAGCTCGGCCAGCCGGGGCCGCTCGTCGGTCTCGGCGCCGCACGCCGGGTAGGACGGGGCGGGTTCGAGGTTGTTCGAGGGCAGCAGCGAGATGAGGTACCGCACGTCGTGCAGGCAGCTCTCCTCGTCGTCGTGCACGAAGGTGGCCACCCCGGAGCGCGTGCCGTGCACGTCGGCGCCGCCGAGCTGGTCGTGGGTGACGTCCTCGCCGGTCACCGTCTTCACCACGTCCGGGCCGGTCAGGTACATCTGCGCGGTGTCGCGGACCATGAAGGTGAAGTCGGCCAGGGCCGGGGAGTAGGCCGCGCCACCGGCGCACGGGCCCAGGATCACGCTGATCTGCGGGATCACCCCGGATGCCTCGACGTGGCGGCGGAAGATGCCGCCGTAGCCGTCCAGGGACAGCACCCCTTCCTGGATGCGCGCGCCGCCGCTGTCGTTGAGCCCGATCAGCGGCGCGCCCGCGGCCAGCGCGAGGTCCATCACCTTGTGGATCTTCGCGGCGTGCGCGGCGCCCAGCGAGCCGCCGAACAGGGCGAAGTCCTGGGCGTAGACGAACACTCTGCGCCCATCGATCGTGCCCGACCCGGCGATCACGCCGTCGCTGTGCGGGCGGTTGTCGTCCAGCCCGAAGCCACGTGCCTGGTGCGTGCGGTAGATGTCCAGCTCGACGAAGGAGTCCTCGTCCAGCAGCGTGTCCAACCGCTCGCGGGCGGTCCGCTTGCCCAGCGCGTGTTGGCGCTCCACGGCCTGCGGCTTGCCTGCGGTGATCTCATCGCGCAGCTCGGTGAGCTGGGCCCGCAGCAGCCACATCGGCCGTGGCCGCCCCGCCTTGCGCTCCTTGGCGCTGCGGGCCCGCGAGGGGACCGGCGGCTGGGTGTAGCCGAACTCGGCGGCCGTCATGTGCTACCTCCCCAACGTTGCCGATCCACACTCACACGTGGGGGTGGGCGGGGACATCCTTCGGATTGCCAACCGCTCAAGTCGCGCACGGAGGTCGCTACGGATTCCCCCTGACCGATGCCATCGCGGACGCTCCGACCGTGCTCCCTGGTGAACAGCGCGACGAAACTCGATGGGGTGAGGAATAGGACAATCCGTCACAAGGTTGCCGGAATTATTACGATGGCGATAACCCGATCGGCTATCCTCACGCCCGATCGGCGCATATCGGTGTTACACAGACGAGTACCCGGCGAGAAAAGTCACCAGCGCGACGCCACCAGCGGACGCAAGGCGGTGTCGAGGTCGGGGAACAGCGCCACGATCTCCCCCACCCCGGTCAGCTGGAGCGTCCGCAGCACCGGCCCCGGCCGCACCGCCACGCGCAGCCGCCGCCCGCGGTGCAGGCAGTGGTAGTGGGCCCGGATCAGCAGGGGGGCGGTGCCGACGCTGAGGTAGCCGACCTTGGTCAGGTCGACGACGACGAGCGTCTTGGCCGAGTTCTCCCCGCACGCCTCCTCGACCTGCTCGCGCCACGGCCGCTCGCCGGAGAAGTCGATGCGCCCCTGGGCGGCCACCACGACGGCGGACCTGGTCCGCCGGGTGTTCACCGCCAACGGCATCACGGTGGTCCTCCAGGCAGGTGGGGATTACCGAACACAGGTTGTGAACGACTATAACGGATCTATCACCGATGATCCCCAGACTGCCCGCCACCCAACCCGGATGCCACTCAGATCACACCGATTCGGCGAATTACCGGAGTAATCCCAGGTTGCGCTGTCCCGGCGCCGGACTAGGTTGACCGGCATGCGCAGCAGATCGGCCGCCCGGGTGTGGTTCGGCGTCACCGCCGTCGTGGCGCTGGCCGGGCTCGCCGTGCAGACCGCCGTCTCGGCCACCGCGACCACCGGGGTGTTCACCACGCCCGCGGGCCGGGTCCTCAACATGTTCTGCTTCTTCACGATCCAGTCCAACGTGATCGTCGTCGCCACCTCGGCCCTGCTGGCCCGCGACCCCGACCGCGCGGGCCCGGTCTTCGCGGTGTTCCGCCTCGCCGGGCTCATCGGCATCGCGGTGACCGGCGTCGTCTACCACACCGTCCTGCGCGGGCTGTACGAGTTGCAGGGCCCCGCCCACGTCGCCGACCTGCTGCTGCACACCGCCTCGCCGGTCCTCACCGTCGTCGGCTGGCTGCTCCACGGCCCCCGGGACCGCATCGCGGCGCGCACCGCCGCCTGCGCCTTGTTGTTCCCGGCCCTCTGGCTGGTCTTCACGCTGGCGCGCGGCCCCATCGCGGACTTCTACCCGTACCCGTTCGTCGACGTCACCCGGCTCGGCTACCCGGCGGTCCTGCTCAACTGCCTGCTCGTCGCCGCGCTGTTCCTCGCCCTGGCCTTCGGCGCCCGCGTTCTCGACCGCGCGCTCAGCCCAACCGCGAGGGGAACCCGCCGGTAGCGATCGGGCCCCAGCTCTCGATCTCCACCCGGATCAGGCACTTGCCCTGCCTGGTCATCGCCGCCCGGTACTCGTCCCAGTCCGGGTGCTCCCCGGAGATCGACCGGTAGTACTCGACCAGCGGCTCCAGCGCCTCGGGCAGGCCGAGCACCTCAGCGCGCCCGTCGACCTGCACGTAGGGCCCGTCCCACTCGTCGGAGAGCACGCACGCGGAGACCGCGCCGTCGCGTCGCGCGTTGTGCGCCTTGGCCCGCTCCGGGTACGTGGAGACGACCAGCCGACCGGCGGCGTCCACCCCCGCCGCCACCGGCGAGACCTGCGGCGACCCGTCGGCGCGCCTGGTGATCAGCACGCAGCGGGACCGCCCGCGCAGGAAGCGCAGCAGCTCGTCGCGGTCGGGGCGCTCGGCGGTGGCGATTCGGGGTGACATGCGGGCCACATTAGGGCAGGTCGAAGAACGCCACTGCGCGTTCTTCCAGGCTGCCCAGGTACACCCGGCCCTTGTGCTCCCGGACCCCGGTGACCATGTGGTAGTCCTCGGGCGTGCCGTAGAAGTCGTGCACGAGCCCGCCGGTGGCGCCGTCGACCGCGCGGACCCACGCGGTGCGCTTCTCCCGGGGCTGCAGCCGCGGGGGCACCTTCCACAGCGCCTTGCGCAGTGCCGGGGCGGTGCGCAGCAGCACGTCGACCAGCGGGTCGCGCGGGTTGGCGAAGGCGATCCAGACCAGCCCGTCGCTGCCGGTGGAGAGGTTGTCGGGGAAGCCGGGCAGGTTGTCGGCCAGCACGTCGAACTGCCCGGCCCGGTCGCCGGAGAGCCACAGCCTGACCAGCCGGTACTCCCACATCTCGGCGAAGACGACCCACGACTCGTCCGGCGCGAGCGCGACCCCGTTGGGGAACTGGAGCCCGGTCCTGAGCACCTCGACGGCGCCGTCGGGGGTGCGGCGCAGGAACCGGCCCGTGCCGGTGTGCTCCAGCAGGTCGGCCTTCCAGTGCGCCAGCTCGAAGCGGCTGGTGGAGTCGGTGAAGTACACCGTGCCGTCGGCGGTCACCGCGGCGTTGTTGCACAGGTGCAGGTCCGGGCCCTTGGCCACCAGCACCTCGACCGCGCCGCCGACCCGGTCGACGGCGAGCAGCCCGCGCCGGGCGTCGCAGACCAGCAGCCGCCCGTCGGGGTGGTGCTCCAAGCCCAGCGGCCTGCCGCCGGTGTCGGCGATGGTGTCCAGCCGCCTGCCGTCGGAGGTCAGGCGCAGGACGCGGCCGTCGTCGACGCCGGTGTAGACGTGGCCGTGGTCGTCGACCAGCACGTCCTCCGCGCCGCTGCCGTTGACGTGCCACACGGTCAGCGGCGGCAGCGACGGCATCGGTCGTCGCCCCGCGCGCGGGGCCTTCCACACCACGGGGTCGATCCCCGGCCTGCGTGTCGTCACGGGGTCAACGGTAGGTGAGAAGGTCGCGGCGCGCGCCCTCGAAGTGCCCGTGCTCGTTGAACGACACCAGCGACGCGCCGGAGCGCCCGATCACGACCTTGGTGATCGCGGCGTTGACCACCACCCGGTTCAGCGCGACCAGGCCCGCCGGGCCGAGGCCCAGCAGCCCGGCGCAGATGGCGGCGATCACCCCGCCGGAGGTGAACACCAGCGCGGTCCCGCCGCGCGCGGCGTCGGCGAGGGCGGCCTCAGCGGCGTCGGCGAAGTCGGCGTACGCCCCGGCCGTGCCCGCCGAGGCGCCCTCGGCGGCCCAGCGGTGCAGGGCGCGGTCGAGGGCGCCCTGGAAGTCGCGGGGGTCGGTGGGCAGCGGGTCGACCATGGCCCCGACCAGGCCGAGGTGGTCGTACTCGTTCCAGCGGTCGTCGGTGGCGCACCCCAGGGGGAGCCCCGCCGCGGCCACCGCGATCTCGGCCGTGGCCCGCTGGCGCAGCAGCGTGCCCGACCACACCGCGGCCGGGCGGACCCCGCGCTCGGCCAGCTCGGCGCCGACCAGCTTGGCCTGGCGCTCGCCGACCGGGGACAGCACGTCGTAGTCCGCGGCGCCGAAGGACGCCTGGCCGTGGCGGACGAGGTAGACCGCGCTCACCGGCCCATCACCTCGCGGCAGCGCCACTCCAGGTAGCCCACGAACATCCAGAAGTCCTTGAAGCGCTCGTTGTGGGTCTGGCCGAGGTGGTAGCGGTAGTAGATCTGCTGCATGATCACCGCGAGCCGGAACAGGCCGAACACCTCGTAGAACGCCCAGTTGGCCGGGCTGAGCCCCGAGGTGGCGCAGTAGTGCTCGACCAGCTCGGCGCGGGTCAGCATCCCGGGCAGGTGGGTCGGCTGGCGCCGCGCCTGCTGGAACACCTCGTCGTCGCCCGCCTCGATCCAGTACGCCACCGCGCCGCCGAGGTCCATCAGCGGGTCGCCGATGGTGGACATCTCCCAGTCGAGCACGCCGGTGACGGCCAGGTCGTCGTCGAGGACGACGTTGTCGAAGCGCCAGTCGTTGTGGATGACCACGGTGGCCACGTCGTCGGGCAGGCGCGCGGCCAGCCAGTCCATGACGGCGGCGAAGTCGGGCACGTTGTCGGTGCGCGCGGCGGTGTAGCGGGCCGACCAGCCGCCGACCTGGCGGCCGACGTACCCGGCGCCCTTGCCGAGGTCGGACAGGCCCGCCGCGGCCGGGTCGACGCGGTGCAGGTCGACCAGGCGGTCCACCAGGGCGGTGGACAGGGCGCGGGCGCCGGACTCGCCCAGCTCCATGCCCTCGGGCAGGTCGCGGCGCAGGATGGTGCCGGGGACGCGCTCCATGACGTAGAAGTCCGAGCCGAGCACGGCGTGGTCGTCGCAGAGCCCGATCACGGTCGGCACGTAGGGGTAGACCGGTTTGAGCCCGCGCTGCACCCGGTACTCCCGGCGCATGTCGTGCGCCGAGACCGCCTTGCGCCCGACCGGCGGGCGGCGCAGGATCAGCTCCCGGTCGGGGTAGGACAGCAGGTACGTCAGGTTCGACGCGCCGCCGGGGAACTGGCGCACGGTCGGCTCGCCGTCGAGATCCACAATGGACTTGAGCCAGCCGTGCACGGCGGCGGTGTCGAAGCTGTCCTCGCCGCGCACCTCCTGCGGCTGGTCCCGGTGGTTCATGTCGGGTTGGCTCGTGTCGGGGTGGCTCATGTCGGGTTGGCTCACGAGGACATCCTCGCCACCACGCCCAGCGGCAGGTGGCGCATCGCGAAGCCCATGACCGTCCACGGCCAGGACGGCGAGCACGCGCTGGCGACCTCCCGCTCGATCGCCTTGACCATGGCCGTGACGCCGGTGCGGGTGTCGACCATGAGCGGGGTCTTGCCGACCTTGGCGTTCATCTCCGACTGGATGTAGCCGGGCAGGATGGTGGTGACCTTGACCGGGGTGCGCAGCATCTCCGCCCTGATGCCCTCGGCCAGCGCCGAGACCCCGGCCTTGGTGGCCGCGTAGGTCGTGACGTTCTTGGGCAGCCCGCGCATGGCGCTCATCGAGGAGATCATCACCAGGTGCCCGGCGTTCTGCTCGCGGAAGATCTCCATCGCGGCCTCGCACTGGGCCAGCGCGGCGACGAAGTTCGTCTCCGCGGTCTGCCTGTTGGCCGCGAAGCCGCCGGTGCCGATCGGCCTGCCCTTGCCGAGCCCGGCGTTGACGATCACCCGGTCGATGGTCCCCAGCTCGTCGCGGAACTCCTTGAACACGGTGAACACCGCGTCGTGGTCGTTGACGTCGAGCTCGCGCAGCACGACCCTGGCGCCCGGGTGCTTGGCGGTGATCTCCGCCTTGAGCTCGTCGAGGTTCTCGGTGCGGCGGGCGGCGAGCGCGAGGGTACGGCCGCGCGCGGCGAACTGGCGGGCCATCTCCGCGCCGAGCCCGGAGCTGGCGCCGGTGATGAGGATGTTCTTGCGGGTCACGGAACGTCCTTGTCCATCGCGGGCCGCATGCGGGCCCAGTATTTGGCCACCTGGCGGTCCACGAGTCCAGGCAGCAGCCGCTTGAGCCGGTGGGCCCTGCGGCCTTCGCGGTGGGTGAGCACGAGGAACCGGCGCGCGGCGACCGCGGCGACCACCTGGGCGGCGACGTCGTCGGCGGTCACGGTGGCCGAGGCCATCAGCTTCCTGCTGATCCGCAGGGCGGCCGGGTCCGGGGTCCGGAGCCGGTCGTTGAGGTTGGTCTGGAAGAAGCCGGGGCACACCACGGTCGTCATGATCCCGTACGGGCGCAACTCGTGGCGCAGCGTCTCCGAGAGGGCGAGCACCCCGGCCTTGGTGACGTTGTAGGAGGCCATGCCGGGCAGGTTCATGATCGCCGCCAGGGAGGCGACGTTGACCAGGTGCCCGGCGCCCGCGGCCTTGAACACCGGCACGAACTCCGCGCAGCCGCGCACGACCGCGCGCAGGTTGATCTCCCAGATCCAGTCCCAGTCCGCCATCGGGATGCGCTCGACGCGCCCGCCCGAGCCGACCCCGGCGTTGTTGACCAGCACGTCGAGCCCGTCCCAGTGCTCGGCGCACCACTGGCGGGCCGTGGTCCAGTCATCGCCGGTGACGTCGAGGACCAGGTGCTCGGCGTCGATCGCCGCCGCGGTGGACTTCGCGGCGTCACCGTCCACATCGGTCACCAGGACGCGGTCGCCCGCGGCGGCGAACCGCGCCGCCAGCGCCGCGCCGAGGCCCGACCCCGCGCCGGTGACCAGGACCCGGCGGCTCACGGCTGGTACTTCTTCAGCTCGATGCGCGAGATCACGCCGAGGTGCACCTCGTCCGGCCCGTCGGCCAGGCGCAGCGAGCGGGCGCCCGCGTAGGCCGCGGCCAGCGGGAAGTCGTCGGTCATGCCCGCGCCGCCGTGCAGCTGGATGGCCATGTCGATGACGCCGAGGGCCATGTTCGGCACGGCGACCTTGATCTGGGAGATCTCCGAGCGGGCCGCCATGGCGCCGACGGTGTCGAGCTTCCAGGCCGTGCTGAGCACCAGCAGCCGCGCCTGCTCGATGGCGATGCGGGCCTGGGCGATGCGCTCGCGGTTGCCGCCGAGGTTGGCCAGCGGCTTGCCGAACGCGGTGCGCGCCGTCGCCCGCCTGCAGGCCAGTTCCAGGGACTTCTCGGCCAGGCCGATGAGCCGCATGCAGTGGTGGATGCGGCCGGGCCCGAGCCTGCCCTGGGCGATCTCGAACCCGCGGCCGGGCCCGGCGATGACGGCGTCGGCGGGCAGGCGCACGTCGGTGAAGGTGACCTCGCCGTGGCCGTGGGGCTCGTCGTGGCGGCCGAAGACCGGCAGCATCCGCTCGACGGTGACCCCGGGGGTGTCCAGCGGGACGAGCACCATGGAGTGGCGCTGGTACTTGTGGGCCTCCGGGTCGGTCAGGCCCATGAAGATGAGGACCTTGCAGTCGGGGTGGCCGATGCCGGTGGAGAACCACTTGCGGCCGTTGAGGACGACCTCGTCGTCCTTGACCACGGCGGTGGCGGCCATGTTCGTCGCGTCGGAGGAGGCGACGTCGGGCTCGGTCATGCAGAAGGCCGACCGGATCTCGCCCGCCATCAGCGGCTCCAGCCAGCGCTCCTGCTGGGCCGGGCTGCCGTAGAGGTGCAGGACCTCCATGTTGCCGGTGTCCGGGGCGCTGCAGTTGAAGATCTGCGGGGCGATGGCGCTGCGGCCCATGGCCTCGGCCAGCGGCGCGTACTCGACGTTGCTCAGGCCCGAGACCGAGGGCAGGAACAGGTTCCACAGGCCGCGCTCGCGGGCCTTGGCCTTGAGCTCGGGGATGACCGGCAGGACCGTCCAGGGGTTGTCCAGCGCGGCGAGCTCGCGGTGGTAGGCGGGCTCCACGGGCTCGATCTCGGTGGCGATGAACTCGGTGACCCGGGCCAGGTGGTCCGCGGCCTTGGCGGAGTGGGCGAATTCCACGGCTGCCTCCTCGTTGAGCACTGCTCGACAAGGTACCCTCCTTATCGAGCAGCGCTCAACAGCAGGAGGACCGATGACCCAGGTGACGCGGACCACGCGGGTGCGCCGCACGGCCGAGGACCGCCGCCGCCAGCTCATCGGCATCGGCCTGCGGATGCTGACCGCGACGCCGATCCACGACATCACCGTCGACGACGTCGCCGCCGAGGCGGGCATCTCCCGCAGCCTGCTGTTCCACTACTTCCCCACCAAGCAGGACTACTACGTCGAGGTCGTCCGCGCCGCGAGCCGCAGGATGCTCCGCGCCACCCGCGTCGACCAGGACGCCCCCGCCCCCGAGCGGGCCCGCGCGCTGGTGGAGGGCTACATCGCCTTCCTGACCCGGCGCCGCTCGCAGTACGTCGGGCTGTTCCGCGCGGGCGGCCAGGACTGGGTCCGCCTGGTCCACGACGAGACCCAGGGCGCGCTGACCGAGCGCACCATCGACGCGCTGGGGCTGGGGTCGCCGGGCGAGGTCACGGAGCTGGCGGTGCGCGCGTGGTGGGCCTTCGCCGAGGAGCTGACCATCGAGTGGACCGGCCGCGGCCGCGGCGACCGGTCCACCCTCGTCGACCTACTCCTGTCCACTTTGGACAGCGTGGTACGACAAGCCCTGGCCACCGGTCAACCGAGCGTCGGAGGAGTCGTCCCGGTGGCCGCGAAGTCGGCGGCGGGGCGCTGAGTCACCCGGTTGTCGGTCCCATGGCGCACAATCACGTCCGTGCGGGTCGTGGTGGTGCCGACAGGGGATGGCCGGGGTCGGGCCAGGGTGCTCGACGCCGCCGATCCCCCGGTGGAGGCCGCCGACCTGGCCGACTGGATGGGGCGGGTGGAGGCCGCGCACGCGCCCCGGTGGGTGGTGCCCACCGCCGAGGAGCTGTACCCGGGGCTGCTCGCCGACGGCGTCCTGCTGGCCCGCTGCCACGACCTCGCCCTGGTCGAGGCCCTGCTGCTGGGCTTCGCCGAGACCCCGCGCCGCCCCCGCAACCTCGCCGCCGCGTGGGCCAGGCTGCGCGGCGGGGCCGAGCCGCCCGACCCGCGCCCGCTCGTGCGCGGCGAGCAGCCCACCCTGTTCGAGCCCGACCGCGGCACCACCCCGGCCGGGGTCGACCCGCTCGACGCGGCCGTGGCGGTCTACGCCGACCAGGAGCGCCGCGTCGCCGCGACCGCGCACCCCGAGCGCCTGCGCCTGCTGGCCGCCGCCGAGTCCGCGGGCGCGCTGGCCGCGGCCGAGATGACCCACCACGGCCTGCCCTGGCGCGCCGACGTGCACGCCGACCTGCTGGCCGAGACCCTCGGCCCCCGCCCGGCCGCGGGGGCCCGCCCGGCGCGGCTGGCCGCGCTGGCCGACCGGATCACCGCGGCGTTCGGCGGCCGGTCGGTGAACCCGGACGCGCCCGCGAGCATCGTCGCGGCGTTCGCCAGGGAGGGCATCGAGGTGGCCTCGGCGCGGGCGTGGGTGCTGCGGGAGGTCGACCACCCGGCGGTGGAGCCGCTGCTGGAGTACAAGGAGCTGGCCCGGCTCTACGTGGCGCACGGCTGGTCGTGGCTGGAGACCTGGGTGGCGGGCGGGCGGTTCCGCCCGGACTACGTCGTCGGCGGCGTCGTCTCCGGCCGCTGGGCCACCCGCGGCGGCGCGGCGCTGCAGCTGCCCAAGGCGCTGCGCACCGCCGTGCGCGCCGACCCCGGCTGGTCCCTGGTCGTCGCCGACGCCGCCCAGCTGGAGCCCCGCGTCCTCGGCGCCCTCTCCGGCGACCGGCGCTTCGCCGAGGTGTCGGCGTCGGTGGACCTGTACACCAGCCTGGCCGCCGACGCCTTCGCGGGCGACCGCGGCCGGGCGAAGGTCGCCATGCTCTCCGCCATGTACGGCGGCACCAGCGGCGAGGCCGGGTCCCTGCTCACCGTGCTCCGCAAACGCTTTCCCGACGCGGTGGACTACGTGGAGCAGGCCGCCCGCACCGGCGAGCAGGGCCGGGTCGTGCGCTCGCGGCTCGGCCGCACCAGCCCGCCGCCCAGCGCCGACTGGCACGCCCTGACCACCGACGACCAGGACGAGGCCGCCGCCCGCCGGGGCCGCCAGGCCGCCCGCGACTGGGGCCGCTTCACCCGCAACTTCGTGGTCCAGGCCAGCGCGGCCGACTGGGCCCTGACCATGCTCGCCGCCCTGCGCCGCCGCCTGCGCGGGGCCGCCCCCGACGCGGGCATCGTCTTCTTCCAGCACGACGAGGTGATGGTCCACTGCCCCGAGGCGGACGCCCCCGCCGTGGCCGCCGAGTTCGACGCCGCCGCCGAGGAGGCCACCGCCCTCGTCTTCCCCGAGACCCCCGTCCGCTTCCCCCTCCAGGCGGTCGTCGTCGACTGCTACGCCGAGGCGAAGTAGGCCGGTCAGACCGCCCTGAGCAGGCCGGAGTCCACTTCGGACAGCGACCGCTTCCCGCACAGCCCCAGCGTCAGGTCCAGCTCGGCCAGCAGGCCGCGCAGCACGTGCCGGACGCCGTCCTCACCGGCCAGCGCCAGCCCGTAGACGTAGGGCCGCCCCACCAGCACCGCCCGCGCGCCGAGGGCCAGCGCCTTGAGCACGTCGGCCCCCGTGCGCACGCCGGAGTCGAACAGCACGCAGAGCCGGGAGCCGACCGCCGCGGCGATCTCCGGCAGCACCTCCAGCGCCCCCACCGCGCCGTCGACCTGCCGCCCGCCGTGGTTGGACACCACGATCCCGTCCATCCCGGCCGCCACGGCCCGCCGGGCGTCCTCGACGTGCTGGATTCCTTTGAGGACGATCGGCCCGTCCCAGTGGTCGCGCAGGAACGAGAGCCGGTCCCAGCTCTTGTCCTGCCCGGTGAACAGCGACACCCACCGCAGCACCGCCATCGCCTGGTCCTCGCTGGGCGAGCGGTCGAGGCCCGCCAGGAACGCCGGGTCGGTGAACGCGTTGGCCACGCCGGTCGCGCGCAGGAACGGCAGGTACGCCTGGTCGAGGTCACGCGGGCGCCACGCCAGCGTCCACGTGTCGAGGGTGACCACCAGGACCTCGTACCCGGCCTCCCTGGCCCGCCGCAGCAGGCTCGCGCACACCTCCGGCTCGTTCGGCCAGTACAGCTGGAACCACCGCGGCCCCGCGACCTCGGCCACCTCCTCCAGCGCGTAGGACGACGCCGTCGACAGCACCGTCGGCACGCCCAGCCCCGCCGCCGCCCGCGCCGTGGCCAATTCGCCCTCCGGGTGCACGATCGACTGCACGCCGACCGGGGCCAGCAGGACGGGGGCGGGCATCGCGGTGCCGAGGACGGTGGTGGACAGGTCGCGGTCGGTGGCCTCGGCCAGCACCCTGGGCACGATCCGCCAGCGGTCGAACGCCGCGCGGTTGGCGCGCACCGTGGCCCCGGAGCCAGCGCCCCCGGCCACGTAGCCGAGCGGCCCGGACTCCATCACCTCCGCGGCGGCCTCCTCCAGGCGGGTCCCGTCAGTGGTGAACGGCGGCACCTTCTCGGCCAGGCCCTGCAGGTAGATCTCGTTCTGGTAGCCGGCGTGCTGGCCCATCGCTCGTCCTCACCGTCGTCGTGCGGGTCGGCCGAGAGTGTGTCACCGCCCGCGGTCGGAGTGCACCCGCCACAGGCCGAAGCTGCCCAGCAGCAGCGCGAACAGCCCGAGGACGGTCACCGGGCTCAGCAGCGTCATGCCTGCCACCCCCAGCGCCAGCGCGGCCGACCACAGCCCGAGCAGGCCCAGCCCCAGCACGAGCGCGCCCGCGGTCACCGCCATGAGCCGGTCGCGGGCCCAGAGGAACCCCGGGGTCAGCCGGAGGTCGGTGGGCAGCCTGAGCACCGCGCGCCCGCCCACTCCCGCCACCGCCACGAGCAACCCCAGCGCGAACCACACCAGCAGCGGGTTCGGCGTCGGCATCCCGGCGATCAGCAGCACGAACGAGCCCACCGCCAGCCACCCGGCACAGCGCCGCAGCACCAGCCACAGCCCGATCCGCTGCGCCCGCCCGAACCGCGGGTCCCGCCGCGGGGCCGACCCGTCGCGCACGACCCGCTCGGTGCCGCCCTCGACGACCCGCTCGGCCCGCTCGACGAACGGCGACCGGTCGTCACCGGGACCAGGCCGCGCGCCATCGCGCTGCCCGCCATCGCGACCCGCCACGTCCTCGACCGCGGCGAACCCGGCGCCGTCACGGTCCGCGGCGTCCTTGAACCGGACCTTGCCCGCACCCTTGCGCGACCGCGCGCCAACCCGAGCCGACCCGGTCCCCTCCCGCGCCGCGCCCTCGAACCGGGCGCCCTTGCGCGCCGAGTCCTTCTCGAACCGGCCCGCGTCAAACCCACCGGCGTCAAACCCACCCGCGTCGAATCGACCAGCGTCAACCCGGTCCGCGTCAACCCAGTCCGCATCAGCCCGGCCAGTACCAGCCCGGCCCATGTCAGCCCGGCCAGCGTCAGCCCGGCCAGCGTCAGCCCGGCCAGCGTCAGCCCGGCCAGCGTCAGCCCGGCCTGCGTCCCCGGCCACGTCCTCGAACCGGGCCTTGCGCGCGCCCTTGCGCGGCCGGGTCGCGTCCCTGTCGCCGCGGCCGGTCCCGGCCTCCTCGGCCACGTCCTCGAACCGGGCCTTGCCCGTGCCCTTGCGCGGCCGGGTCGAGTCCTTGCCGAACCGCTTGGCGTCGAACCGAGTGGCGTCCCCGCCAGCCGCGTCCTCGGTGTCTTCGGGGAACCGGGCTGTCCCCGACCCGTTCGCGCCCGAGTGGGCCGCGGGCTGCCGGGCGCCCTTCCGCCGCGCCTTCGCGAAGCGCTCCGCCGACTCCCCGCCGAAGCCCGCGGGCTCGGCGTCCACCAGGACCCAGTCCACGGCGGGGGGCTTCTCCGGCTCCGGCTCCGCCTCCTGCCACCCGGTCACCCGCTCCCACGGCACATCCCCGAACCGCCCGCCAGCGGAGGTCCTGCGCCCCAGGCGGGCCAGCGCCTCCCGCACGTCGGGGTTCGTCGGGTCCAGCCGCAGTGACTCCGCGTACGCCTCTCGGGCGGCGTCGGCGTCCCCGGCCCGCTCGGCCGCCGATCCCAGCACCTCGTGCGTGCGCGGCTCCTCCGGCGCGGACGCCACCGCCCGCCGCGCCGCCGCCAGCGCCTCCGCGGGCGCGATCGGGCCCAGCGCCTCGGCCAGCGTCACGTAGCCGCGCCAGTCCCCGGGACTGCGCCGGGCGGACTCGCGCGCGGAGATCGCCGCCTCCTCATGCCTGCCCAGCTCGGTCAGCGCCAGGCTGGCCAGCCGGTGCGCCCACGCGGGCTCGCCCAGGGTGATCGCCCGCTTCGCCGCGTCCAGGCAGTGCTGCGCGTCGCCGACGTCGAGCAGGGCGGCGGCCAGGCCGCACCACGCGCCGGGGTGGTCGGGGTGCTCGGCGATGACGGGCCGCAGGGTCTCGATGGCGGCCTGCGGTCTGCCCGCGGCGGTGAGACGCGCGGCATCGGCGAGGACCGCGTCGATCAGCTCGGCCATGGCTCCCCTCCCGCTGTGGTCGCCCAGTCTGTCAGTCGCCCAGTCTGTCGGTCGCCAGTCTGTCAAGGGACCGATCTGGTGCCCAGCCGACCCGCCAGGGGGAAACACCGCGTTCTGGCCCCCTGGCGGGCCATGGCCTTGTTGATCAGTGACAACGCACGGACGTACCAACCCAGTGTGACCCAGATAGCCGATGGGGGGTAACCCTCTTTTGCCCGGAGATCTAGACTGATCGGGTGAGCAGACCGTCGCTGTGGGTGAAGGTCCGGCTGGCGCTACTCCTCGGCGGGCTCTCCGCGTTCGGTCCGTTATCCATCGACATGTACCTCCCGGCGTTCCCCGAGATCGCCGCCGCGCTGCGCACCGGCCAGGCCCAGGTGCAGCTCACGCTGACCGCGTTCATGGTCGGCCTGGCACTGGGCCAGGCCGTGACCGGTCCGCTTTCCGACGCCTACGGCAGGCGAAATCCCCTGCTCATCGGCTTGGCCTGCTACAGCGTGACGTCGCTGGCCTGCGCGATCGCCCCGTCGATCCACACGTTGGTGGCGCTGCGTTTCATCCAGGGCATGAGCGCGGCGGCGGGGGTGGTGATCGCCCGCGCCGCCGTGCGCGACCTGTTCACCGGCGCCGCGGTGGCGCGCTTCTTCTCCATGCTGATACTGGTCTCCGGCCTGGCGCCGATCCTCGGGCCGCTGGTGGGCGCCCTGGTGCTGCGCTGGACGATGTGGTCGGGCGTCTTCGTCGTGCTGGCCTACTTCGGCGTCGCCCTGCTGATCGCGGTCCTGGTCTGCCTGCGGGAGACGCTGCCGGAGGACAGGCGCCGCCCCGCCGACCCGCGCACCATCACGCGCACGTACGTGCGGGTGGGCACCGACCGCACTTTCGTGGCGTACGCGATGTGCGTGGGCTTCGCGTCCGGGGCGATGTTCGCCTACGTCGCGGGCTCGCCCTTCGTGCTGCGGGAACTGCACGGCCTCAGCCCGCAGACCTACAGCGTGGTCTACGGCGTCAACGCGCTCGGGCTGGTGGCGGCCGCGCAGGGCAACCGGCTGCTGCTGCGGTGGTTCACCCCGCGCAAGCTGCTCACCGTCGGGCTGCTCGCCTCCGCGCTCGGCGGGATCGGGGTGCTCGCCGCGGCGGTGGGCGGGCTGGGCCTGCTGTGGCTGCTGGGTCCGCTGTTCGTCGTCGTGGCCGCGGTCGGCGTGGTCAACCCGAACGCGACCGCGCTCGCGCTGGCCGACCACGGGAGCCGGGCGGGCACGGCCTCGGCCCTGCTCGGGGTGGTCCAGTTCCTCATCGGCGGGCTGGCCGCTCCCCTGGTCGGGTTGGGCGGGACCGGCTCGGCGGTGCCGATGGCCGCGGTGGTCGCGGTGCTGGCCGTGGCGGGCCTGGCCGCGTTCGCGCTGATCAGACCCACGGCCCGGCGCCCAGGGCGGTACGTGGTCCGGCGGGAGGCCGAGACGGTCCGGTTCCGTCCCGTGGCCCTTCCACCAGGCGGAAAGTGATTTCCCGAAATTGCCGTCACCTCACACCGTCACGGCTCGTTACCGTCCGCGTCGCATAGGTAGGGAACGGGCAGACGTCGGTTCGTGGAGAGGGTGGGACACGGTGAGCAGCCACCGGGAGTGGACGGTCAACTGCCGCGACATCGCGGGTCGCAGGCGGGACGTCACGATCTTCGTGCGCCAAGGCCGGGTGGTGCTCGTGGCCCCGCCCGGGGAGACCGCGGTCTTCTCGCCGCTGGACGTCGGCAGGCTGCGCGCCGCCCTGCGCGACGCCGTGGTCGACGCCGCGGAGGTGGAGCACTGACCGCCTTCCTACTTGTCAGTAGATAATGGCAGAATCCTGTGCGAGGAGGCACAGGATGGCGACGTACTTCGTGACCGGCGCGACCGGGTTCCTCGGCCGCGCGCTGCTCGCCCGGCTGCTTGCCCGACCCGACTGCGACACCGTCCACGTGCTGGTGCGAGCCCAGTCCCTGCCCAAGCTGCCCACCGGGGACGAGCGGCTGGCGCCGGTCGTCGGCGACCTCCGCGAACCCGGCCTCGGCGTCGACCCCGGACCGCTCACCGGCCGCGTCGACCACGTCGTCCACCTCGGCGCGGTCTACGACCTCACCGCGTCGCGCCACGACAACGACGCGGTCAACGTCACCGGCACCGCGCACGTGATCGACTTCGCCGCGACCGTGCGCGCCGGGCTGCTGCACCACGTGTCGTCGGTGGCGGTGGCGGGCGATCACCGGGGGCGCTTCACCGAGGCCGACTTCGACCTCGGCCAGTCCCACCACTCCCCCTACCACGCCACCAAGTTCGCCGCGGAGAAGCTGGTCCGCGCCCAGGACCGGGTCGCGTGCCGGATCTACCGCCCCGGGGCCGTCGTCGGCGACTCGCGGACCGGCCGGATGGACAAAGTGGACGGTCCCTATTACTTCCTGCCCACCATCGCCCGGCTGGCCCGGCTCCCGCGCGCCCTGCCGCTGGTCGTGCCCGACCTGGGCGCCACCAACGTCGTCCCGGTCGACTACGTCGTCGACGCGATGGCCCACCTGATGCACCTCGACGCGCCGTCGGGCAGCACGTACCACCTGACGCACAACGGCCGCCAGCCCGTCACCGAGGTCTACAACGCCTTCGCCGCCGCCCTCGGCGCGCCCCGCGTCGCGGCGACCCTGCCGGTGCGGCTGCCCCCCGTGCGCGTGGGGCCGGTGGCGCGCGCCGTGCTGGCCGAGGCGGGCATCCCCGGCGAGGTCATGCCGCACCTGGACATGCGGGCGGTCTTCGACTCCACGCGCACCGAGGCGGCCCTGGCGGGCGCGGTCACCTTGGCGCCGTTCGCCTCCTACGCCGAGCGCCTGGTGCGGTACTGGGCCGCCCACCTCGACCCGGAGCGCGAGCGGGGCGGGCTGCGCGGGAAGCGGATCGTGGTGACCGGGGCGTCGTCCGGGATCGGCCGCGCCACCGCCCTGGCGCTGGGCGCGCGCGGCGCGCGGGTCCTGCTGGTCGCCCGCCGCGCCGACGAGCTGGCCGAGGTGGCCGGGGAGATCGGCGCCCACGCCACCGCGCACCCCTGCGACCTGACCGACGGCGACGCCGTCGACGCGCTGGTCAAGGAGCTGGGCCCGGTGGACATGCTGGTCAACAACGCGGGCCGCTCCATCCGCCGCTCGGTCCACCTCTCCGTCGACCGCCTGCACGACTACGAGCGCACCATGGCCCTGAACTACTTCGCGCCGCTGCGCCTGACCCTGGGCCTGCTCCCCGCCATGCGCGCCCAGGGCTTCGGCCGCGTCGTCAACGTCACCACCATGGGCCTGCAGAGCGACACCCCCCGCTTCGCCGCCTACCTCGCCTCCAAGGGCGCCCTGGAGCACTTCGGCCGCGCCGCCGGACGCGAACTCCTCGCCGACGGCGTCACCTTCTGCTCGGTCCGCATGCCGCTGGTCCGCACCCCGATGATCAACGCCACCGACGCCTACCGCGGCGTCCCGGCGTTCTCCCGGACACCGCCGCGCGCATGGTCGTGGCCGCGCTGGAGGGCAGGGCCGAGGTGGTGCAGCGGCCGGAGGGGCTGGCGCTGGAACTGCTGCGGGCCCTCGCCCCGTCGGTCCACCGGCAGGCGCTGAACCTGGTCCACCGCCTGACCCCCGAGACCGCCCCCGAGGCCCCTGACCACGGCGAACACCCCGCGGCCGTCCTGGCGGGCGCGGTGCTGCGGCCACTGTGGCGCACGCTGCGACCTGAGGCTGACGTCGGATGATTCCCGGAGGCGGCAGACTGGGCGGGTGAGCGAGCACGAGTGGCGGCTCCGGGCGCCGGTGAACCTGGTCAGCAAACGGGCTGTGTTGCAGTGGACCCTGCGGGCGGGCATGGGCTGGGCGGTGGTGCTCGGCGGGCTGGGCATCTGGTTCGCGCTGGCCGCGGACGCGCCCTGGTGGCTCGGGACCGGGCTGGCGGTGCTCGGCGCGGTGGCGCTGGTGCACGTCGCCGTCATGCCCACGTGGCGGTACCGGGTGCACCGCTGGGAGACCACGCCCGCGGCGGTGTTCACCCGCAGCGGGTGGGTCAACCAGGAGTGGCGGCTGGCGCCGGTGTCCCGCATCCAGACCGTCGACACCGGGCGCGGGCCGCTGCAGCAGGTGCTGCGCCTGGCGACGGTGACGGTCACCACGGCGTCGGCCGCGGGTCCGGTGAAGATCGAGGGCCTGGACGAGGCGGTCGCGGCGCGGATCGTCGACGAGCTGACGGCCACCACCCAGGCCGTGCCGGGGGACGCGACGTGAGCCAGGCGGCGCTGCCCGCGGCGCCCCCGGTCGTGGAGCCGCCGTCGGAGTGGGGCAGGCTCGACCCGCGGATGATCGTGGTCAAGCCGCTCAACGAGCTGCTGGGGCTGCTGCCGCTGCTGTTCGCGCTGGTGTTCCTCGGCAACGTGGAGACCTGGCGGGTGGTCGCCGGGGTCGGCACCGTCGCGCTGATCATCCTCTATGGACTGTTCGCCTGGCTGACGACGAAGTACCGGGTCACCGACACCCAGGTCGAGCTGCACAGCGGCGTGGTCTTCCGCCAGCGCAAGGCGATCCCGCGCGACCGGATCAGGACCGTCGACCTGACGGCCAAGCTCGGCCACCGGCTGTTCGGGCTCTCGGCCGTGCGGGTCGGGACCGGGCAGCAGGAGCGCCAGCCCGGCGAGGGCGTGGTCCTCGACGCGGTGACCACCGTGGAGGCCGAACGGCTGCGCCAGGCGTTCCTGCTGCGCCGCGCCGCCGCGCCGCAGGCCGAGACCGACACCGAGATCACCCGGCTGGACAAGCGCTGGTACCGCTACGCGCCGCTGACCCTGTCCGGCCTGCTCGGCATCGCGATCACCGTGGGCTTCGGCATGAACATCGCCGGCGAGCTGGACCTGGAATTCTCCGAGGTGGGCGTCCTGCGCGGGATGTTCGGCTGGCTCAGCGCCCAGCCGCTGGCCACGGTGCTGCTGATCGCCGCGGCCGCGGTCCTGGTCCTGTCCACAGTGGCCTCACTGCTCATCTACCTGTTGCAGAACCACAACTTCCGCCTGAGCAGGCACTCCGACGACACGCTCAGAATCAGGCGCGGGCTGCTCACCACCCGCTCGGTCTCGGTGGAGGAGAACCGCCTGCGCGGCGTGGCCCTGCACGAGCCGCTGCTGCTGCGCGCCGCGCGCGGCGCCCGGCTCAACGCGGTGACCACCGGCCTCGGCGCGCGCCAGGCCACCAGCAGCCTGCTCGTCCCCCCGGCCCCGCGCACCGAGTCCCACCGCGTCGCCGCCGACGTCCTGCGGCTGGCGGAGACCCCGACCACCACCGCGCTCACCAGGCATCCCCGCGCCGCCCGCACCCGGCGCCTCGTCCGGGCCACCGCGCCGCCGGTGGTCGTCACCACGGCCCTGGCCGTCCTCAGCGCCGTCGCCGACTGGCCGCACTGGCCGTGGGCCCTCGTCGCGGCGACGGTCCCGCTGTCCGTCCTCATCGGACTCGACCGCTACCGCAACCTCGGCCACGCCCTCACCGAGCGCTACCTGGTGACCCGGGCGGGCTCACTCAACCGGCGCACCGTGGCGTTGCAGCGCACCGGCATCATCGGCTGGCGCGTCGACCAGTCCGTGTTCCAGCGCCGCGTCGGCCTGGTCACCGTCACCGCCGTCACCGCGGCGGGCAACGGCCACTACGCGGTCACCGACATCGCCGAGTCCGACGGCGTCGTCCTCGCCGACGCCGCCATCCCCGACCTGCTGACCCCGTTCCTGGAGGTCAGAGCGGCCACTCGTGCACCGGCTGGTTCGCGTGCATCAGCTCCAGGTAGCGCCGGGTCATCTCCGCCAGCGCTTGGTCCCGGTCCATCGACGTCGACTCCTCAAGAGCCCGCACCGTAGAGACCTGCCAGGTCGCGCCGTTGCGGCCGGTCAGGCACCGCTGCTCGATCACCCCGAGCAGGCGGTCCCGGTCCTCGCCGGAGACGCCCCAGGCGTCCAGCCCCCTGTGCGCCATCGGCAGGAGGCGGCGCAGCACCAGCTCGGTCAGCGGCACCTCGCCCACCCCGGGCCAGTACACCCGCGCCTCGATCCCGTTGCGGGCCGCGGCGTGGAAGTTGTCCTCGGCGGCCACGAAGCTCATCTGCGTCCACAGTGGGCGGTCCTCGTCGGCCAGGGCCCTGGCGAGGCCGAAGTAGAACGCGCCGTTGGCCATGGTGTCGACCACCGACGGCCCCGCGGGCAGCACCCGGTTCTCCACCCGCAGGTGCGGCCTGCCGCGCACGACGTCATAGATCGGGCGGTTCCACCGGTAGACCGTCCCGTTGTGCAGCCGCAGCTCCTCGAGCAGCGGCACGTCCCCGCGCTCCAGCACCGCGACCGGGTCCTCGTCCGAGCACATCGGCAGCAGGGCGGGGAAGTACTGCACGTTCTCCTCGAACAGGTCGAAGATCGAGGTGATCCACCGGTCGCCGAACCACACCCTCGGGCGCACCCCCTGCGCCTTCAGCTCGTCGGGCCGGGTGTCGGTGGCCTGCTCGAACAGCGCGATGCGGGTCTCGGCCCACAGCTGCTTGCCGAACAGGTACGGCGCGTTGGCGCCCAGGGCCACCTGCGGCCCGGCGATGACCTGGCTGGCGTTCCAGAACCGGGCGAAGTCGTCGGGGGTGACCTGCAGGTGGAACTGCACGCTCGTGCACGCGGCCTCCGGGGCGATCGACTCGGCCTGCATGGCCAGCCGTTCCGCGCCGGTGATGGCGATCTGCAGGTCCTCCCCGCGCGCGGCGAACACCTGCTGGTCGAGCATCTGGTAGCGCGGGTTCTCCGACAGCGCGGCGGCGGAGGTGTGCTCGCGGCGCAGCGTCGGCAGGATGCCCACCATCGCGATGTGCGCGCCGACCCCGGCGGCCTTGGACTCGGCGACGTTGAGGTCGTCGCGGACCTTCTTCTCGAAGACGGCCAGCCCGGCGGGGTCCAGCCGCTGCGGCGGCACGTTGATCTCGATGGTGAACTGGCCCAGCTCCGGCACGAACGCCGGGTCGTCGATCGCGTCGAGGACCTCGGCGTTGCGCATCGCGGGCTCACCCGCCGCGGTGACCAGGTTGAGCTCGACCTCCATGCCCGCCATCGGCTTGCTCGGCTCGAACCGCGCCTCGGCGAGCATCCGCGCGAACACGTCGAGGCAGGTGCGGACCTTCTGCCGGAAGCGCTGCCGGTCGGCCCGGGTGAACTCGGTCTGCTCGACGTCCTTGCCCATGCCGCACAGCGTGATCCATGGGCGGGCAGCCCGCCACACCGACTACGCCGAGTGGACTAGTGCCCCGCGCCGGGAGTTGGGTGTCTTGTCGGTGGTCCAGGTTTCGGCTGGGCGTGCCGGGCAAAGTCCCTCGTACTGGGTGGTACTCGGGATCTTTTCCCGGTGCGGCCAGCGGGAAGCTGGGCCGTCGAGAAACGCGCCGAACTCCCGGCGCGGGGCACTAGCGACGTTTGCGTGTGCCGAGGACGCCTCGGGAGATCTCGCGGCCCAGCGCGCTCGCAGCCGAGCGCAGGAAGGACTTGACCGCGCTGTTGGCCATGACCTTCTCGAAGAAGGCGGGCTCGTCCTGCTGCCGTGGCGGCGGTGGCGGGTCGTCCTCGGCCAGCTCCGGCACGGCGGCCTTGGCCGCCATCCGCTCGTAGGCCGACTCGCGGTCGATGGTCTCGGCGTACTTGGCGTGCAGGGGCGACGACGCGGCGGCGGCGCGGATGGCGTCGTCGCCGATGGTGCCCATCAGGGAGCGCGGGGCGCGCAGCCGGGTCCAGGCCACCGGGGTCGGCACGCCCGTCTCCGACAGGACCGTGACGACCGCCTCACCGGTGCCCAGGGAGGTCAGCGCCGCGCCGAGGTCGTAGTGCTCGGTGGCGGGGTAGGTCTTGACGGTCCTGGCCAGCGCCCGCTGGTCGTCCGGGGTGAAGGCGCGCAGCGCGTGCTGCACGCGGGCGCCCAGCTGGGACAGCACGGCGTTGGGCACGTCGGAGGGCAGCTGGGTGCAGAAGAACACCCCGACGCCCTTGGAGCGGATCAGCTTCACCGTCCGCTCGACGCGCTCCAGGAACGCCGTGGACGCGTCGGCGAAGAGCAGGTGGGCCTCGTCGAAGAAGAAGACCAGCTTGGGCTTGTCCAGGTCGCCTTCCTCGGGCAGCTCCTCGAACAGCTCGGCGAGCAGCCACATCAGGAAGGTGGAGAACAGCGCCGGGTCGGCCTGCAGGTTGCCCAGCTCCAGCAGGCTGATCACGCCGCGGTCGCCGTCGGTGCGCAGCAGGTCGGGCACGGCCAGCTCCGGCTCGCCGAAGAACTCGGCGCCGCCGCGGGACTCCAGGTTGGCCAGGGCGCGCAGGATCACCCCCGCGGTCGCCGATGACACCCCGCCGATGCCCTTGAGGTCGGCCTTGCCCTCGTCGCTGGTGAGGTGGGTGATGACCGCGCGCAGGTCCTTGATGTCCAGCAGCGGCAGGCCGCGCTGGTCGGCCCAGTGGAAGACCAGGCCGAGGGTGGACTCCTGGGTGTCGTTGAGACCGAGCACCTTGGACAGCAGCAGCGGGCCGAACCCGGTGACCGTCGCGCGCACGGGCACGCCGACGCCGCCGGTGCCCAGGGAGAGGAACTGCACGGGGAAGGCGGTGGGGCTCCACCGGTCGCCGGTGTCGCGCACGCGGGCGTCGATCCTGGCGTCCGGCGCACCCGGAGCGGACAAGCCGGACAGGTCGCCCTTGACGTCGGCCATGACCACCGGCACCCCGGCCGCGGACAGCTGCTCGGCGAGCACCTGCAGCGTCTTCGTCTTGCCGGTGCCGGTCGCGCCCGCGATCAGGCCGTGGCGGTTCATCGTCGCCAGCGGGACGCGCACGGCGGCGGCGGGGTCGGCCGTGCCGTCGAGCACGACGGACCCGAGCTCGACGGCGGCGCCCTCGGTGGCGTAGCCGTCCGCGATCTGCCTGGCCTCACTCACCGCGATCACCCCAACACTCAGCGTCCAGCGGCAGCGTAGATCGGCGGTGCCCCATCCGCAGCGCGAGCGCGGATCACTTATCCGGCTAAGCTACCTCGGGTGACGGACCGCCTGGTATGGATCGACTGCGAGATGACCGGCCTCGACCTCGGGCGCGACGCCCTGATCGAGATTGCCGCCCTGGTGACCGACTCCGAGCTGAACGTCCTCGGCGACGGCGTCGACCTCGTCATCCACGCCGACGAGACGGCCCTGGCGGGCATGCCCGAGGTGGTCGCCGAGATGCACGCCCGCTCCGGCCTCACCGAGGAGGTCCGCGCCTCCACCCTGTCGGTGGCCGACGCCGAGCAGAAGGTGCTGGAGTACGTCCGCCAGTACGTCCCCGAGGTCCGCACGGCGCCGCTGTGCGGCAACTCCATCGCCACCGACCGCGGCTTCATCGCCCGCGACATGCGGGCGCTGGACGCCCACCTGCACTACCGGATGGTCGACGTCTCCTCCGTCAAGGAACTGGCCCGCCGGTGGTACCCCCGGGTGTACTACGCCCAGCCGGACAAGGGCCTCGCCCACCGCGCCCTGGCCGACATCCAGGAGTCCATCCGCGAGCTGCGCTACTACCGCGGCACCGTCTTCGTCCCCCAGCCCGGCCCCACCTCGGACGAGGCCAAGGCCGTCGCCGGGACCCTGCTGACCTAACCCGGTTCAAACCCCCCAACCGCACACGCTACGATGTGGCGGCAGCACATGGTGGGTGTAGCTCAGCCGGTAGAGCACCTGGTTGTGGTCCAGGATGTCGCGGGTTCAAGTCCCGTCACTCACCCCACCCGAAGGCCGATCCGCACCCCGGATCGGCCTTCGTTGTTTCACCCGATCCGGGGTGGACAAACTGTTGCCAGACAACCCCGACATGGCGACACTCTTATCCATGGACGCCAGTCTGGACGCGCTGCCGCCGACCTTCACCACCCGCATCGCGCGTGAAGCCGGGATCCACCCTCGTGCCTTATACAAGATGCGCGACGCGGGTGACCTGATGCAGCTGTCGCGAGGTGTCTTCCGGCAAATCGACGCGCCCCTCCCGACGTGGGTCGACCTGCTCGGCATTGCCTACCGAACTCCGGTCGCCATCGTGTGCTGCGTCTCCGCGCTGGTCGTCCATGACCTGACCGATGAGATCCCCAGAGAGGTGCAGATAGCCGTGCCACGTCCACACCGACCGCCGAGAATCGACTTTCCACCGACCGAGGTGTTCCGCTTCGCCACCAACACCTTTGAGCTGGGATTGTCCCAGGTGGAAGCGGCCCCCGGCGAGAACGTGCGTGTGTACAGCGCCGAGCGGACGGTGGTGGACATGATGCGCCTGCGCGACCGGCTCGGTGAATTCCTCGCGCTCGGAGCCTTGCGCCGCTATCTGCGCCTCCGCGACGCGCGCCCGGGCAAACTTCTCGAACTCGCCCGCACCCTGGGCGTGTATGGCCCTGTGCGCATGGCTATCGACGTGGCGAGCGCGGGATGAGCAAGCCGACGAAGAAGACGGCATCCGGACGTGCGTACCTGGAACTTCAAAATCGGGCACGCCGGGAAACCTATTCGACCGATGAATTGATCACCCTTTACGTCCTGGAGCGCTGGCTAGCCAGGCTCGCGGCATCCCCCTATCAAGATTCGTTTGTACTCAAGGGCGGCCTACTACTGGCCGTGTTCAATGCCCGCAGGCCCACTTCCGACGTCGATCTGCTCGCCCAGAATCTCACCAACGAACAGGATGCCATCGCCGATCGGGTCCATGCCATCACCCAGGTCTCCCTCGACCAAGACGATGGTGTGCTCTACCTCCCCGACACACTCGCCATGCAGACAATCCGGGAGGACGCGCAGTACACCGGTGTGCGGGTCACCATGGACTGCCAGGTGTCGCCCGCGAGAGCGCGGCTCAAGCTCGACATCAATGTAGGCGATCCGGTGACTCCGGCTCCCGAGGTCATCAGACTGCCGTCCCAACGGCCCGACCTCCCTGACGTGCAATTGCTCGGCTACCCGATTGAATCAGTTCTCGCCGAGAAGACCAGCACGGCGATCGAACTGGGCGAGGCCAACACGAGGGTCCGCGATTACGTCGACATCTACACATTGACCGGCAAACAGTCCATGACATTCGCCACGGCGCGTGCCGCATTGGAAGCCACCACCAATCATCGTGGTGTGCGGATCCGGCCGCTCTCGGAGGAAGTCGGCACCTTCGCGGCACTGCGGCAGGGGGAGTACGACAAGTTCCGGCGTCGCCTCGGGCCTGGCAGTGGGTTGCCTGAGAGCCTGGCGGACGTGGTGGCCGGGGTGGTCCGGTTCGCCGACCCGCTCGTGGGGTCCATGCCGCCCGGGGTGGGCTGGGAGCCTGCCGCGCGTGAATGGCGATAATCCAACGGCCTGTTTATTTCCCACGAACCCCCACCCCCTCTGGGAAGCAAGACCACCGGTCGGCGGGTGTCGGAGTGTGCTCTGGAGCACCTAGCGTGACGAACCATCGCCGGGTCGAGGGCCCCGGCGGTGGAAGGAGTCCCGACTATGAAGGTTCGCACCCTGTTGGTCGGCCTGGTCGCCGCGGCTGCCGCGGTGATGGCGCCAACCGCGGCGACTGCCGCGCCGCCGTCCGGTGACGGCGACGTCGGCACGTTGATCGTCGGCGGTACCAACGCCACCCAGGTCTACAGCTTCATGGTGTCCCTGCAGTCCACCACTGGCGGCCACTTCTGCGGCGGTTCGCTGATCAAGGCCGACTGGGTGGTCACCGCGGCGCACTGCGTGCAGGGACGCTCGCCGAGCAGCACGCAGGCGCGCATCGGCACGACCAACCGCACCAGCGGCGGCACGGTGGCGCGCGCGTCGCGCATCATCATCCACCCGTCCTACCGCGGCCCGTACGACATCGCGCTCGTTCAGCTGAGCACCAGCGTCACCCAGGCGCCGGTGCGCATCGCCGCCGAGGCGGGCCCGATCGGCACCCCGACCCGCATCATCGGCTGGGGCCAGACCTGCCCGGTCCGCGGCGGCTGTGGCGCGCCGGTCACCCTGCAGCAGCTCGACACCTCGATCGTCTCCGCCAGCGGCTGCTCCGGCATCTCTGACCCGGTCGAGATCTGCACCAGCAACCCCGGCGGCCGCGCGGGCGCCTGCTACGGCGACTCCGGCGGTCCGCAGATCAAGTCCGTCGGTGGGGCCTGGCAGCTCATCGGCGCGACCAGCCGCTCCGGTGGCGGGTCGACGTGCGCGGTGACCCCGTCGATCTACGGCGACGTGACCGTGTTCCGCAGCTGGATCCAGCAGTACACCGGCACCCTGCCGTAAGGCCGGTCTCTCCACAGGAAGGGCCCCCGGCTGTCCCGGCCGGGGGCCCGCTGCTGTCTACCGGGCCCCGCCCGCCTTCCAGGTCGCCCACGGCACCTGCCAGACGCTCAGGCCGTCCCATGGCTCCAGCTTCGGACCGCCGGAGTTGGCCACGGTGATGACGTCGCCCTTGCGGGAGATCTTCTGCAGCCACCGCGCGTTCTCGGTGGAGACGTTGATGCAGCCGTGGCTGACGTTGCGCCTGCCCTGGTCCCCCACCGACCACGGCGCCGAGTGGTAGAAGATCCCGCTGTTGGACATCCGCGACGCCACGGCGACGGTCGTCCGGTACCCCTCGGAGGCGTCGATCGGGACGCCGTAGGTGGAGGAGTCCATCGTGTAGTCGGTGTGCTCGCTCATGACCACGTAGGTGCCCACCGGCGTCTCGTGGCCCGGCTTGCCCATCGAGATGGGGATGGACCTGGCCACCTTGCCGTTGATCTTGACGGTCATCGTGTGCGACTTGCCGTCGGCGGTCATGACCACCGAGTCGCCGATGGTGACGACGGCCTTGCGGTCCTCGAGGCCGTAGGTGCCGTTGCCGAAGTGCCTGCCGTACACCCGCGCGTCGACGGTCACCTTCGTGCCGGGCTTCCAGTACTCCTTCGGCCGCCAGTGCACCGTCGAGTCGTCGAACCAGTAGAACGCGCCCTCCGCCGAGGGCGACGCGGTGACCTTGATGGCCTTCTCCGCCGCCGCCTTGTCGGCGATCCGGCTGCTGAAGTAGAACGCGAAGGGCTGCCCGACGCCGACGGTCTGCCCGTCGAGCGGGTTCATCGACAGCGCGGTCTGCCGGGCGGGGCTGGCGGTGGTGAAGGTCGCCGTCGAGGTGGTCGCCTTCCCCTCGGCGTCCTTGCCGGTGGCGGTCGTGGTGTAGGTCTTGCCGTAGCCCAGGGGCTCGGCGGAGGTCCACGCGCGACCGTCCGCCGCCAACGCCCCCTTGACCACCTTGCCCGCCTCGTTCTTGACGACGACCTCGGCGACCACACCCCCCGTGACCGCGACGGTCACCGGCCGCCCCGGCTCCACCCCGTCGGCCTTGTCCGCGGGCGTGAGCTTGAGGCTGAACGGCTCCGGCGGCGTCGTTGTGGTCGTCGTCACCTCGGCCGTCCCCGGCCCCGCCTGCTGCTCAGGCCCCTCCGCAGAACATGCCCCGAGCGCCACCAACACCGCCACGAGCACCCCCACCCGTCCCCCTAGCCGCGCCATCTCCCCCACCTTTTCTCCGTGCTGACCTGTGCGAACAAGTGTGCCGCACGAATGGGTGACGCTTGACCGGGTGGTCGGGTTGCGTCGCCCCCCACCCCCGATTTCTTCCGGCCGCTGACCCTGTGCTAACTTTCTCCCCGTCAGATCGAGCGCCGCTAGCTCAACTGGCAGAGCAGCTGGCTCTTAACCAGCGGGTTCGGGGTTCGAGTCCCTGGCGGCGCACATAAACGCAGATGAGACCCCGTCCACACTGGACGGGGTCTCTGCGTAGGGACGGTTTACGGACGGCTTTGCCCCGATGCCCCCGGTCCCAATCAGGTGACATTGGCGCCAATGCCTCACGCAGCGCTGCGATTTCCCGCCGTCACCCTTCTCGATCGTGGAAGGCCCGCCGCGCCTACCGTCCCCCATGCCCGCGCGCCTGACCGTGATGTCGCTCGTCGCTGCGCTCGTCTACCTCGCTGCGGGAGCCCTGTCGTCTCCGACACTGCGGTACAGCTCCGACTCCTACCAGTACAGCGTGACGGCCTTGTACTACTTGGGGGTCGATCCGCGCGCCGCGCACACACGAGCGGTGGGGGCGCATTGCTCAGCCGCCGCCCAGGGGGCGGAGCGGGCGCGACAGCGCAACCCGGTCAAGCTGCGCGAGCCCGCGCCTACGGGGGCGGAGGCCCGGTGCGCGGACACTTACCGGGACGCGATGATACCGATCGGCGCCCGTTACCAAGCGATCTTCTCGCCGAGGGTCGGGTACCCGTTGCTGGCGGCGCCGCTGGTCGCTGTGCTGGGGGTGCCCTGGGGGATGTGGCTCGCGGCGGCCCTCTGCACAGCGGCGGCGGGGGCATTGGTGTGGCTGCTGCTGCGACGCATGGGTGTCAGCCCTGGGTGGGCGGTGGTGGGGCAGGTGCTGTTGTACGTGTCCCCGATCGGTGTGTGGGGGTCGTGGGCTCTCGCCGAGGGCGTCGTGTTCGCCGGGGCCGTTGGGGCGTTGTTGGGGGCGTGGATGCTGGTCGACCGCGGTGGTGGCCACGGTCTGGCGGTGTTGATGGCCGGGCTGGGGGTGGCGTCGGCGTCGAAGTACTCGACGGGCATGATGCTCGCCGCGGCTCTGGCGGGGGCCGGTCTGCTGCTGCTGGCGTGGCCCCGGTACCGGCATCGCGGGGTGCGGGCGTTGGCCCTGGTGTCCGGTGGGTGTGCGGTCGCGGTCCACGCGGCGTCGGTGTGGCGAGGCTGGTCCGGCACGACGGACACCCTCCAGGACAAGTGGACCGATCACTTCCGGTTGCCGGACGTGCATGACCCGTGGGAGCGCCTGTGGGAGATGAACGGCATCTTCTGGGAGCAGTGGGCTGGCGCGCACCTCGCGGCGCCGATGCTGCTGGTCGCGGTCGCGGCGGGCGTGTGGGGACTCGCCCGGTACAGCCCGGCAGGGTTGGTGGTGGTTGGGGCGGTCGCCGCCACCGGGGTGGTGACGCAGGTGATGCACCCGATCGCGGCCCAGGGGGACCGGCTGATCGCCCCGCTGTGGCTGGTCGTCGCGGTGGGGATACCCCTTTTGATGGCGACAACACGGTCGCTGAGCACACAACCCCCTGCCACCCATGCTCTTGGTCGGGGCGACGCTGACCGGCGCGAGGAGCTCCACGTCGTGACGGCCAACGGCCGGGAGGCGACGTGGTAGGCGTGCGCGTTGTCGTGGCAGAGTGCGTTGGGTGCGAGGCGACCCGCAGTGATACTCCGCAGTGATACCCCCGCAGTGAGGCTGGGGAAGCGCGCATGACTGGAAACGGCTGGGACGAGGCCGCCGAGGGGTACGAGTCGTACTTCGTTCCCCGGTTCGCGCCTTGGGTGGAGGCCGCGGTGGGGGCGGTCACCGGCGCCGCGTTGCCCGATGGGCCGATTGTGGTGCCGTGTTGTGGGACGTTCCCCGAGTTGCCCGCACTGGTCCGGCATTTCCCCGACCGTGAGGTCGTCGGCATCGACGCTTCCGGCGGGATGGCGCGGCTGGCGCGGGAGCGGGCGGCGGGGTGGCCGATGGTGAGTGTGCGCGAGGACGACGCGTCGGTGATTGATCCGGCGTTTGGGGTGTGCGGCGGTGGTGTCGGTGTTCGGGCTCCAGCAGCTCCCCGATCCGGAAAGCGCGATCGCGTCGTGGACTTCGGCGCTGCGGCCGTCGGGTCGGCTCTCCGTCGTGTACTGGCCCGGTGTCACCGAGGTCGAGGGACCGTTCGCGGCCATCCGGGACACCGTGCGGCCGCACGTGGGGGTGCGTGATCACTCCTGGGAGGCCGGGCTCGTCGCTGCGGTGAACGGGTCGAGCGGGGTGGTCAGGCGCGATGAGCCCGCGTCTTATCCGATGAGCCATCCGAGCGCGGCGACGTTCTTCGAGGCGATCACCCAGCATGGGTCGCTGCGGGGGTTCGCCATGGAGCGGGGTGCGGAATTCGTCGACGGGCTGCGGGCGGAGTTCCTCGGTCGAGTGCCGGAGGGTGAGTGGACGCACACGCCGCGGGCTCGGCTGATCGTCGCCGAGCGGGCAGGCCGACTGCTATCCACAGTGGACTTCGGTGAGATTGTTACGTCAGGTTGAGTAGGGTTACGCATCTGCGGAGCCGCCGGTAGCGCCACCCTGGTGGCATGTCCGATTCCCCGCTTGTGCGCCTCGCCGCCGAGGTCGAGGATCTCAGCCGCAGGCTTTCCCATGTCGGCGCCGAACTGCGCACACTGCGCCCGGACGCGACGGGCACCCCGGAGCACGCCTCCCCCACGCACGAACAACTGGGCTTCCCGCGGCAGCCCATCCCTGAACAGCCCGGCTTCCCGGAGCGGCCCACCCAGGAGCAACAGCCCTTCCCCCGCCGGCCCGGGTCCGAGCAGCCGCGAATTCCGCAGCCCACCTCGGCGCAACAGCCCTTCTCCCACCAGCCCTTCCCGCAGCAGCAGCCGTTCGCGCCCTACCAGGGCTTCGGCCCGCCAATGACCGGGGAACCCGGCCCCATGCCCAACGCCGTCCCGCCGCCGCGGCGCGTGACGCTGGGCGAGCGGCTGAGCCAGGAGGGCGCGGGAAGCAAGCTGCTGGCCTGGGTCGGCGGCGCGGTGACCCTGCTCGGTGTCGTGCTGCTGCTGGTCCTGGCGATCCAGCGGGGCTGGCTGGGCCCGCTGCCGCGGGTGCTCGTCGGCGCCGCGTTCGGGCTCGGGCTCATCGGGACCGGGCTGCGGCTGCACCGCAACCCGGCCGCGCGCACCGGCGCGTTCGCCTTGGCCGCGACCGGCATCGCGGTGCTCTACCTGGACACCGTCGCCGCCACGGCGCTCTACGACTACCTGCCGGTCGTCGTCGGGCTCGCGCTCGGGCTGGCCATCACCGTGGGCGGGGTGCTGCTGGCGACCCGGTGGGACTCGGCGCTGCTGGCCGCCGCGGTGGTCATCGGCTGCGCGGTCTGCGCCCCGGTGATCACCAGTGGGTTCACGCCGGCGCTGGTCACCTTCCTGCTGGTGGTCACCCTGGCCACCACCCCCATCCACCTCACCCGCGACTGGCCGATCGCCGCCCTCGCCGCGCGGGTCCCGCCGGTCGCGGCCTCCGCGGTGGCCTCGGTGACCCTGGCCGAGCCCGGGTCGTGGGCGAACACCGCCACCGCCGTGGCCACCAGCGTCGTCGGGGTCGTCCTCGCCCTGCTGACCCTGCGCCGGACCCCGGCCGAGCCGGGCGCGCTCGCCTCCCTCGGTGTCGCGGTGATCCCCGTGATGACGGCCGCCGTCTTCCTGCCGACCGGCCAGGCCGTGGCGATCACCGCGGGCGCCGCGGTGGCGCTGCTGGCCGTCTGGGCCATGACCAAGATCGGTATTGCGGGCATCGCGGGCATGGTCGCCGCGTTGCAGGCCACGGCGCTGGTCTTCGACGGCGCCGCGCTGGCGGGCGCGCTGCTGGCCGAGGGGCTGCTGCTGGCCGCCGTCGCCGGGAAGACCCTCGACCGCACCGCGCTGTACGGCGGCGGCGGGTTCGCCGCGCTCGGCGCCATCCGGGCGCTGACCGAGGACATCCCGCCCGAGTTGCTCGCCGAGTTCCGGCACGCCCCGCGACCGGGGGCGGCGCTGGTCGCGGCGCTGCTGCTGGCGGCGGCGATCGCGGTGCCGTGGGCGGCGTCCCGCGCGGGCGCCCTGCCCGCCCCCGCGCAGAACCTGCCGCCGTGGCTGGCCATGGGCGCCGTCGCCCTCTACGGCGCCGCGGCCCTGGTGCTGAGCACCACCCTGCTGGCCATCCCCGGGCGGACCGGCTTCCTCACCGGCCACGTCCTCATCACCGTCTCCTGGACGGCCGCCGCGCTCGTGCTGCTGGCCAAGGGCATCCGCAGCGTTGCGCTACGCGCGACCGGCCTGGCCCTGGTCACCGCGTCGGTCGCCAAGCTGATCCTGTTCGACCTGGCCGCCCTGGACGGCATCGCCCGCGTCGCCGCGTTCATCGCCGCGGGCCTCATCCTGCTCACCGCGGGCACCCGCTACGCCCGCGTCGTCGCGACCAGGGAACGCGTCAACGAGGTGTCACCTCAATCGTGACCACGCCGAGCGATCCCTTAAACGACGGTGCCCATCCGAGTTCCGGCTCGCGTTCATCGACATCCACCAGACCGGAGTCGTCGACCCGATACACAATCCGGTAGGCGCCTCGTTGGGCGCCATGACACCCGGCGAGTGGACCGAAAACGGCTTCCCACACGGTGGGGATTGACTGCAAGAGCGTTGTCGCAGAACTCGATGACCGCGGCGGCTACCGATTCGGGCAGTCGAGGAGAGAACGCCCGCCGCGCCGCAGGCTGGAAACGAATCTCGTACCGCTCGCCGGGTGGCCAGGTCAGCCCCTGCCGCACCCCGGCCGAGCGCGCTCAGGCTCTCGGAGATCCGCGCGGATGACTCACTGTCACCCAGGATCTCCAGGGTCATCTCAAGACCCTCAAGATCGTCGACTGACAGCAGCACCGCTTCGGGCTCGCCGTTGCGAGTCAGTGTGATCCGTTCGTGTTGCTGGCGGACCTTCGGGCCAGCGCCGACAGCTGGGCCTTCGCTTCCGACAGCGGGATGGGGGTCGCCGCTATCGTCATGGTCTCAATAATAGGCCAAGTTAGTCTGTCGACCACTTACTGTCTCTCCATCGCGGATCAAGTACACGACGTGCAGACCCGTCGTGAGGTGGGCGGCGCGCGTCAGCCGGAGGCGACCGTCAAGGGGACGCTCGCCGAGCGGTCGCCCTGTACCGCGCTGATCGTGTGGGAGCCGGGTGGTGTCGTCGCCGGGATGAGGCCGGTGCGGGTGAAGCGGCCGTCGGGTCCCGTGCGGACGGTGTACGCCGTGGTGTCGTCGATGCGGATGTCGACGTAGCCGGGGGTGAAGCCGGTCAGGGTCAGTGGCACCCAGGTGCCTGGCCTCACGGCTGCTCCCGGGGTTCCGATCGAGAGTGTCGGGGTGCCCGATGCGTCAGCCACGCTCAGATCGCGGTCTGACACCCGGACCCGGACGGTGACCGGGTCGCCGGTGGACGGGGTCAGCACGCACTCGGTGTCCTTGGTGAAGGCGGCCTCGATACCGGCGGTGTACAGGCCAGTGGCGTGGACCGGGCCCGCGGCCTGGCGCTGGGTGAAGGTGACGGGCAGGACGCGGCGGCCGCAGGTCGCGGTCGCGGTGAGCGCGGTGGCGGACAGGATCTGGCTGCCGTCGGCGGACAGCGTGGTGCCGGGGGCGGCGACGAGGCCGATGGCGTGGCGGGCGGTGGCGCCGCGCCGGGCGGTGGCGTCGGTGCCCGCGACCGTGGTCGCCCACCGCGCGCCGGGGCTCTCGTGGAAGTTGGCGCCCGCGACGGTGAGGCGAGGGCCGAGCAGGCCGAGTCGGGTGGTGAAGTCGGTGATGTCCTTGCGGGCGGCGGAAGTCCAGCCGATCTCCAGGATCGCCGCGGCGCGGGGCATCATCAGGAACTGCGCCTGGTCGCCGCCGCGGACCGTCTCCGACCACAGTGGACCCTCGACGCCCAGCAGGCCGGATTCGGGCAGGCCGCCGGAAACCGTCGTCGTCGGGTCCCAGCCGTAGTACCGCTCGAAGTCGCAGATCCCCTTGCACGCCCAGCTCAGGCCGATCGGGGTGGTCGGGTTGTACTTCTGGTCGAGGTAGGAGGTGCTCGCGGGCGACACGATGGCCTTGCCGCCCTTGGCGACGAAGTCGCGCACCCAGTCCCCGGAGCCGATCCAGTACTGCACGACCGAGCCGTCCCAGTAGCCGGGGCCCTGCGCGAGCCCGGCCTCGGCGTACTCGGTCCAGCCCATCGTGCCGACGCCGGTGGCGGCCTGGACGCGCGGCACCGCGCGGGTGACGAAGTCCACGAACCTGGTGTGCCCCATGGCATGGGACTCGTCGCCGCCGAGGTGGACGTACGGGCCGCCGGTCAGCTCGGCCAGCTGGCCGAAGACGTGCTCGACGAAGGTGTAGGTGAGGTCGAGCCGCTCGTCGAGGGCAGAGTAGCCGACCGCGGCGGTGCCGTTCCAGTCGACCACACCGGTTTCGGGGTTCCTCGCGGGCAGCGAGCGCTCGGTGTTCAGCTGCGGGATCGCGTGCAGGACGGCGTTGGTGTGGCCGGGGACGTCGACCTCGGGGACGACGGTGACGAAGCGGTCGCGGGCGTAGGCGACGATCTCGCGGTACTGCGCCTGGGTGTAGTGGCCGCTGCGGCCCAGTTCGTTGCGGTAGCCGCGCTCGGCCATCGCGGTGACGCCGGACTCGCGGGTCAGCGCGGTGTAGTCGATCGGGTCGCCGGGCGCCTTGCCCTCGTTGGTGATCTCGATGCGCCAGCCCTGGTCGTCGGCCAGGTGCAGGTGCAGCACGCTCATCTTCAGCGCGGACAGCACATCGATGTGCCGCTTGACCTCCTCGACGTCCTGGAACGACCGGGCCACGTCGAGCATGATGCCGCGGTAGGAGAAGCGCGGCGCGTCCTCGACGTGGATCGCGGGCACCCGCCAGTCGGCCACGACGGGCGTCGCCGACTCCGCCCACGCGGGCAGCAACTGGCGCAGCGTCTGGACACCGTTGAACGCGCCGTGCTCTGTCCGCGCGGTGATCTCCACCCCGCGTTCGCGCACGTCCAAGACGTAGGACTCGGCCGCTGGAAGCGCGCCGCCCACGGTGTAGTCCGCGGCCGGGTCCACCGTGATCCGGATGGTGTTCCCGCCACCGTGAGCCCGGACTGGCACCCGAAACCCGGTCGCCCTGCGGAGTTGGACCGCGAGCTGCTCGCCGACGTGCGCCGTGCCGCCTCGGGCGACGACCGCCAGCGAACGGCTCAGCACGAATGGCGCCGCCTCCGGATCGTGCTCGACGACCACCGGAAGCGGGACGAGCGCGGCGCCCACGGCGGCGGACGCCCCGCTTCCGGCCGCGGCCGACGGCCCACCCGCGACCCCGACCACGGCGGTCATGCCCGCGACCAGGAGACTGCGCCCCCGCAGGCGATGGACAGGACTTCTGTTCACTCGCAACCACATGGGGACTCCCTCGCAGGCCAAACCATTCGCTGCACGTCGATGCGAAAACCGCGACTCACTCACCTGCCAGCACAGTATCGGGCGAATTGCCGCATGGTCTAGACCCTTCGATTTTCTCGCGGTTCCGTCTCAATGGGCATCGCCCAGACCGATGACCGGGCAAGTTCCCGGCCGCCTCCCGCCGCACCCGCGCCCCTGGAGGCGCGCAACTTGAGCCACACCCGCGGAGGTCGCGGGCAGAACCTCGGCGTGGGCTTGAGCGAGGCCCTATCCTGCGGCCGTACGGGCACCCACGCGGCAACCGCGATCCGGAACCGCGAGAGTCCGCCCGCCCCCTGTTCCGGCAACACCGGTCAGCAGCCAATCGCACTCCGCGTGATCCTCACTCGACCGACAGGACCACGGTAAGCGCGGCAAATGGCGGACGCGACGGTTCTCGCGCACTGCGCGTTGCGACCGAAACACGTTCAGGCTACTTATCTCACCTAACCGGCTTACCATGCCCGCGCGCCGCACTGTCATATTCATTGCTACCCTTGATCATGCGGTAAACAATACCCAACAGGGAGTTTCAATGGAAAACTGGCAACCCGACCCGTCCGCGACTCTGGCCCGACGGCTGGGAATCTCACCAAAGCAGCCGGGAAGCTGGCGCAGCGGCGATTCCGCCAGTGCCACCAGCAAGAACGGCTGCCCGGATATCTGGGAACTTTCCAACGGCGACGTCGCCGTGATAGGTCGAGATCTGACCGAGCTCTATCGGGCGCAACTGCCCGAGGACGTCACCGTCGGCGATGACGAACGCTTGGTCGTCCTGCCCGGGGCGATGCTTGTCGCGGCAAAGATCGATATTCCTAATGCATGAGCTGCTTTCCGGTGCGGACGGGAACTTTCTGGACCTCAATTCCTATCAAGACAGTTTCAGAAAGGACTACAGCCTGCTCGGCAAGGCAGGCGGCGAGTTCTGGAAGCTGGAGAGGCGACAACTCTTCCAAGAGCCGGAGATGCCGAGTTGGCACGCTTACCTCCGCGGCGACTGGGACGAGGCGAGGCGACTCGCCGAGTCACTCCGGCCGGAACTGGAGCGCGAGTACCGCGACGACGCCGCGCGCGGTATCCGCACCTGGTGGATCAAGGTCGTGGAGCTGCCCATCCAGCCGTACGTCCAGTGGTCGTTCGAGCCCCTCCGGGTGCGCGCCCAGGCAGGGGAGCAGCTGCGGATAGTTCGGGCGGATGAGATCACCGGCTTCGAAGAGGACGAACCGCTTCCGGAGATGATCACTCTCGGCGAGACGGTGATGTATGAGATCGCGTACGGGGAAAACGGAAGCCACAACGGCGCTATCCGCATCCACGCCCCGGACACCATCGCCCGCTGCAGGCGATTCCTCGCCGATCTCTACGCGATCGGAGAAGACATCGAGAGCTTCTACGAGCGCGAGGTCGTTCACCTCGCCCCTCCGGTCGCGTAGCAGGAAGCCAACCGCACCGGCGACCCAAGGACCACGTTCGATGTCCCGAGACGAGGAACCCGCCCGCGAGAACAGCGCCGAAGTCGCCGGGTCGGCGTCAGAGATCGTCCAGGCAGGCACTGTGCACGGTGGCGTCCACATCCATGGCGGCCAGAGCGACCCGGCGCGGCGGATTCCGCGCCAGCTTCCCGGCGATGTGAGCGGTTTCGTCAATCGCGCCGCGGAACTGGACCGGCTGAGCGCTGCCGTGACCGATCGCGGCGAACCCCTGGTGGTCGGGATCCACGTCATCACCGGAACCGCGGGCGTCGGCAAGACGTCGCTGGCACTGCATTGGGCGCACCGGACACGGGACCGCTTCCCCGACGGCCAACTGCACGTGAACCTGCGTGGCTACGACGCGGGCAGACCGGTGACGCCGGAACAGGCCCTCGACCGCTTTCTGCGCGCGTTGGGCGTTCCGCCTGACGCCATTCCCGCCGACATCGAGGACAAGGCGTCGCTGTACCGGACCATTCTGGCCGACCAGCGGGTGCTCATCCTGCTGGACAACGCCGCGAGCGTGCGACAGATCAGGCCGCTGCTTCCCGGGAACGCGGACTGCCTGGTCCTGGTGACGAGCCGCAACCGGCTGTCCGGCTTGGTGGCCAGGGACGGCGCGCGCAGGCTGCCCCTGGACACGCTGTCCGAGGCGGAAGCGGTCGAGCTGCTGAAAGCCGTCACGGCAGGCTATCGCGGGCATGACGACCTGGCTGACCTCGTCGAGCTGACGGCCCTGTGCGCGCGGCTGCCGCTGGCTCTGCGCATCGCGGCCGAACGCGCGTCGAGCAGACCGTTGATGCTGCTCAGCGAACTCATCGCCGACCTGCGCGACGAGTCCGGGTTGTGGGACGCGCTGAGTTCCGACGATGACGAGGAGTCCGACGCGGTTCGAGCGGTGTTCGCCTGGTCCTACCGGGCATTGCCCGCCGACGCGGCACGCATGTTCCGGCTCCTCGGCCTGCATCCCGGCCACGAGATCAGCGTGCCCGCCGCCGCCGCGCTGATGGGCGTCGGCACCGGACGCGCCCGTTCGCTGCTGGACGCCCTGGTCGGTTCCCATGTCCTCGAACAGCGTTCGCCTGGCCGGTACGAGTTCCACGACCTGCTGCGGGCCTACGCGCTGGACCAGGCGATCGCGCAGGAGACGGCGGCCGACCAGATCGCAGCCGTTGAGCGGGTCATCACCTGGTACGTGCGGTCGGCGCGCGCTGCCGTGGCGGTGCTCTGCCCGTTGGACCGGGAGGTGCTGCTCGACCCGCCCGACGCACACGTCGCGCCGCTGGTGTTCACCGACAACGACGCCGCTCTCCGCTGGTATGAGATGGAGCGCGCGAACTTCGTCGCAGCCACCCGCGCCGCGGCCGACACCGGCAGGGACCAGCTGGCCTGGCAGCTGCCCGCGGTGCTCTGGAGCGTCTACGCGATCCACAACCCGTTCAGCGAGTGGATCGAGACCGGCGTCATCGGACTGGCCGCGGCACGCCGAGCGCAGAGCCGGTTCGGAGAAGCCCAACTGCTGGCGAGCCTCGGGATGGCGTACCTGCAGTCGAACCAGCTCGACAAGGCCGAGGAACACCACCAGGCCGCGCTCGCGGTCCGCGAAACCATCGATGACCGGTTCGGGATCGCCCAGTCCACCAACGACCTCGGCCTGCTGGCGAACCGCCGCCACCGACTGGCCGAAGCCCGCGAGCACTTCGAGCGGTCGCTCGCGGCTTTCCGCGAGATCGGCGACCGCGGCCACGAGGCCTGGCTGCTGAGCAATCTCGGTGTGCTTCGATGCGATCTCGACGAGCCCGCAGCGGGCCTGGACCTGCTGCGGGAATCGCTGTCCATCAGCCGCGCGGTCGGCGACCGGCTCGCTGAGAGCAACGCGCTGATCTGCCTGGCCATAGCCCATCGCGGACTGAACCAGTACCCCGACTCCGCTTCCACCCTGCGCGCCGCGGTGAGCATCGCGCGCGAGGACGGCTACCCGATGTGCGAGGCGGTCGGCCTGCTGGAAACGGCCCGGCTGTGCCTGGCCGAGGACGACCCCGCGGACGCCCTGCCCCTGTTCCACCACTCGGCGTCGATCCTGCGGCGACTGGGCGATCGCGGCCGGGAAGCCATTGCCCTGGACGGTGCGGGTCTCGCCTACCGACGCCTCGGCAGGCCGGAGGACGCCGCCCAGTTCCACCGGGTCGCCGTCGCCGCACACCGCGACCTCCGGGACCGCTGGCACCTGGCACTCGCCTTGGACAACCTCGCCACCACGCTGGCCGACACCGGCGAGCACGCACCAGCCCGCGCGTCCTGGGCCGAGTCGCTGTCGATCCTGTCGGAGTTCGACGACCCGCGCGCCGCGCGCCTACGGGAGCGGGTGACCGCGCGACTGGCGGCCCCAGACCGGGAGTGACGCTGCTCGGCTCCGCACCAGCAGGCCTGGCGAGTTCCGCGCGTCGAGCTGAGGGCGCTCATCCCGCCCTCAGGTCACCCATCAGGTCGGCGAGGACGGTCTCCTCCTCAACGCGCCTGCCCGCGTCGGCCATCGCCGCCGTCAGGTCGCGATCCCAGCTCGCCTGGACCGGCTTGCCGGTCAGCGCGTCCCCGGTGGTCGTCTCCAGGGCAGCGCGGTAGGCCGCCGCGTCGAACCTCCACGGCCGCCACGCCACCGATCCCGCCAGCGTGTTCGCGATGCGCAGACCGCCCCAGTCGAAGTCGCCGTGGTAGCTGAAGGTCGCGCCGCCAGCGGCGAGCAAGTCGAGCAGGGTGAGCACCGCTGTGGAGGGCTGCCCGCCCAGGCACACCAGGGGCGGGCAGTGCGCGCCCAACTCGTCGGCCGCGGTGGCCACCACGATCGGGTTCTCGCAGACCCACACCCGCCGCGCGCCGACGCCGCAGTCGGGACGCTCGCCCGCGAGCTGGCGCAGCGTCAGCACCACCGGTTCGCCACCCTCCCCCGCGACGGCCAGGGCACGGGCCGTGGTGGTGCCGGTTCCGCCCGGCAGACCCGCGCACAGCACCCATGACGACAGCGCGTCCCGGTACACCCCGACCCGCGCCCACGCCGCCTGGCGCTCGGCGGCGACCCCGCTCCCCGAAGGGGCTTCCCCGGCCAGCACCCTGGCCGCCGCGAGGACCAGGGTGGCCAGCGGACGGCCGTGGTCGAGCGCGTGTGAGCCACCGGCCCGCTCGGCGGCCAGCGTGCGCAGGGCCACCCCAGTCGACGGCAGGGCGTCGACCACCCGGACGGCCCGCGCCACCAGCTCGGCGGCGCGGCGCGCGTCCGGCTCCAGCCTGCGGACCATGCCGGTGGCGGCCAGCCACTCCCGCCAAGGCCACAGCCGCGGCCTGCGCTCGGCGAGCTCGTCCGCCTGTGCCAGTGCCGAGGCCCACGCGGCCTGCTCCGTCGCGCGCTCAGCAGGCCCCGGGATCTCCCCGACCAGCAGCGCCACCGCGTGAGCCAATCCGGCCGGGACGATGTCCGCGCGCCGCAGCACGGCGTCCAGCTCGTCAAGGGGCACGGTCACGGACGCACCCAGCCCGGCCCGCCTGCCGAGGATCTGCTCGACGGCCCGGCGCTCGTCCGGGCTCGCGTCGGACAGGGTCACCGTGCCGGTCAGCGGGCGGCCCAGTTCCACCCGCCGACGCAGCCTGGCGAGCAAGCGGGCGGTGGCGGGCGTGCCCAGCAGCCTGCGCAGCCGCTCGATGTCGCTCACGACCCGAACAGCCTCGGCACCTCCGGCGCGAGAACGGCGGGCTCGGGTCTGAGCAGCATGACCCGCTCGCGGCCGTCCCAGCGCCACGGGGTCACCAGGACGGCGTCGATGCCGTCGTGGCGGGAGAGCTGGGCGATGGCCAGGCCGGGCACTTGCGGGTAGCAGCCCCACTCACGCTCGCTGGTCATCACCACGTCCAGGTCGAACGAGGCGAGCAGGCCCAGGCACTTGGCCCGGGAGTCGTCATCCACCCCGGCGAACGCCTCGTCCAGCGCGATCATCCGGGGCGCGTCGGGATCGCCTGCCGAGGAGTAGAACGACGACGCCGCGGCGAACAGCGGGATCGACGCGGCCAGCACGCGTTCACCGCCCGAGGCGGGCCCGGCGGCCGAACGCCACTGGCCGTCCTGGTGGCGCTGGATGGCGAACTCGTGCCACGACCGGTAGTCCAGTGCCCTGGTCAGCTGCTCGGCCCAGCTTCCCCCGCTGTCGCCGGTGTGCTCGCGGTTGATCTGCTCCTGGAGGAAGCCGCCGACCAGAGCGCGGTCCTCGGCACTCCAGGCGTCGGCGGTCTGGCGCAGCAGCCGGTCGCGGACCCGTCCCAGCCCGTCGGGCGCGTCGCGTGCCGTCCGCCACAGCAGGCGCAGTCGCATCCCAGTGGACGTGGGGCGGGCGTCGAGATCCTCGTTGATGCCGCGCACCTGGTCCTCGGCGCCACTGATCAACTCCTGGAGAGTTCCCGCGACCTCGTTGACCAGGTGGTTCTCCAGGATCTCGCGCTCCTTGGCCGACAGCAGCCTGCCGCGCTGGCCGATCTCGGCCGCCAATGAGTCCACCAGCGCCGGGATGTCGTGCCTGCGGCCCTGGAAGCGCACGTCGACCACCATTACTCCACTGTGGACCGCCAAGCCCGCGGAGTGGCCGTGCGCGGACAGCACGTCGGTCAAGGTCTTCTGCTCGTGCGACACCTTCTGCTGCACCAGCTCCCACTGCCGCTCGCTGTCATCCACATCGGACAGATCACCGTTGATGGCCCTGGCCAGGGTGACCGCGGGCGTGACCGCCCACTCGGTTCGCGGGTCGGGAACAGCCAGGTCGGGCAGGGCGGTGGCGAGCACGCCGGTCTCGGCGAACGCGCGCAGCTCGGCGATGGCGCGGTCCCGTTCCTGGGTCACCACCATGATCTCCGCCCGCAGCGTCCGCTGACGCCCCAGCGCCTCACCCCTGGCCTCCAAGGCCCCGCGTTCTTCGCCGCGGGCGGTCTTCGCGCGCTCATCACAGCCGTACAAATGGGTGTCGACGGCCGCGAGTTCGGCGTAGAGCTCGTCGATTCCCGCGCCCGCGGTGTCCACCAGCACCCGGAGCCGCTCGGCGGCGGCATCGGCCCTCGCGGTCGCGTCCTCAGCCGCGGCCTCGGACTCGGCCTGGTGCTCCACCGCCGCGGCCAGTTCCTCGGCGGCGGTGGCGGCGGCGCGCTCGGCGCGGTGCGCGGCGACGGCCGCGGGCCACAGCCGGGCCAGCGCGACCCGGTAGTCACCGACGGCATCCCGGATGTCCCGCAACGCGTCGAAATCACCGGGCAGGTCGACATCGTGTGCGAACTCGTCGACCCGCACGCGGGCGACGCGCGCCTGCTCAAGACGGGACTCGGCCGCCGCGCGCGCCTCGGCCAGCCTGCGGTCGACGTCCTGCTTCGCCTGGTACTCGGCGGCCACCCGCAAGTGCGCCTCTCGCAGCGCCGAGTCGCCGGGCAGGGACCGGCGCTCACCGGCGAGCGCGGACAGGTCCGCGACGAGCGCGTCGGCGGCAGCGACGAGACGGTCCGCCTCGGCGGTCAGGTTCGTCAACTCGGCCCGCAGCGCGGCCAGCCGGGCGCGGCGGGCGGTTTCGCGCGCCCCCTCGCCGATGTGCTCGGCCGCGTCCTTGTGCCAGGAACCCGCCAGGACGCCGATGGCGAACCGACCGTCGGTGCCCACCCAGCTCGCGGCGCCGGGGCCGAGCCCGATCGAGCGGAGCACGGCGCGCACGGCGTCGTCGGTGAGCGCGTCGGCGTGCTCGTCGGCCCGGTCGACGGCGGGCAGCAGGACAGCCGAAAGCCCGCCGCGCGGAGCGCTTTCCCCTGGCAGCAACAAGACGTCGTCAGTGATCGCGTCGTGCAGCGTGCCGTCCGGGGCGACCCAGGCGTCGAGCACGCCCGCCGCCTCCAGCGCCGCCTCCACACCCGCGCGATCGGTTTCGGACACCGAGTCGACGAAGTCGACGACCCTCCACAGTGGAGCACCGAGCCGGTCTGACCGGGGACCACGGCTGTGCGGGGCGGGCGGGGCGTCGTGACCGCCGCGTTCCAGCCGCGCCGTCTCCGCGCGGCTCTCGGCGATCAGGGCGGCGATCGCGGCGGCCTCGGCCTCGACGCGCGCCTGCCGCCTGCCCAGGTCGGCCGTCGCCTGGGCCACCGCGTCCTCCACCGCCGCCGCGAACGGGTTGGCGCCCTCGGGTGCCACCGCCCAGGCGTCGAGCGAGCCCAGCGCTTCGTCGGGATCGGGCAGGGTGAACCGGGTGACCTGGCCCAGGTACGCCGCGCACACCTCGACCACCGCGCGGCTCTCGGCGGACGCCGTCGACTCGGCCGCGGCGATCCGCTCGGCGGCGGCCTGCTGCTCGCCCGTCACCCGGTCCACCTCGGTGCGGGCGACGATCAGCGCGTTCTCGGCCCAGCCCGACGCGGTCAGCAGCCGGTCCAGCTCCTCGACAGCGCGCACCTGCCGGTCCACCACGTCCTGCCCGGCCCGCACGGTGGCGGTGAAGGGCGGCTCGTCGGCCTCGAAGGCGGCCACGACCTCGGCGTGCCGGGTGGTCAGCCTGGCGGCCTCGGCGGTGTCGCCCGCGACCTGTCGGAGGCCGTGCAGGGCGGCACCGTCCCCCTGCGCGGCAGCCCGCGCGCGGGCGTGGGCGGTCTCCCTGCGGCGGGTCGTTTCGGCGGCGGCGCCGCGCTCGCCCTCGCGTGAACGCGCGAACGCGGCGAGGCGCTCGGTCTCGGTGCGGATTTGGGTCATCAGCTCCGCGTCGCGCATCCGGGGACTGTCCTGCAAGGCCCTGCGCCGGGCGGTGAGCAGGTTGCGCTCGGCCTCGATGTCGCCCAGCGACCGCTCCGCGGCCGCCAGCGTCGCCTCCGCGGCGCCATGCGCGGTCTCGGCCTCGGCCAGTTCGGCACCCAGCTTCTCGTAGCGGCTGTGCGTCAGGCGGGGCGGCGCCGCCCGGCGCTTGGCGGCGACCCTGGCGTAGCGGCGGTAGTGGCCGAGGAACGCCTTGGCCGCGGTCTCGGCCTCGGTGAGCCCGCGCAGCGCGTCGCGCTCCTCCTCCAGTCCGCGGAACGCCTCCGCGACAGTGGTGACCAGCGCCGGGTCCAGGGGCGGCAGCGCCTCGGTGAGCGCCCTCGACAGCAGCTTCTCGTCCGGGCGCTTGGACAACTGCGGCTGACGAAGCTGGATGAGCAGGTTGACCAACGCCTCGTACCGGCGCTGGCCGAACCGGAAGAAGGTCTCGTCGACAGCCCTGCGGTATTCGGTCGCGGTGTCGTAGACCGTGCCGAATCCGTCCACGGCCTCCCGCAGCCGCTCCCGGGTCAACGCCACCCTGGTGGGGCTGACCAGGGAAAGCTCGGAGCCCACCCGCTGGCTGGTGACGAAGAACCAGTGCCGGGCGATGCCGCGGCCCGCGACGGCCTTGAGCCCGCAGCCGACCGTGCGGTACTCGGCGGTGCCGTCGGCCAGCAGGCGGCCGAACTCCAGCCAGGTGTAGCCGAGCCGTTCGGTGTGCGGGTGCCGTCCGCCGAGCAGCAGGTTCCACTCCATCCGCTTGTTGCGGTCGCCGTCGGGTTCGACGCGGTGCGGGGCCAGTTCGCCGTCGAGCAGGAACGGCAGCACGAGAGCGAGGACTTTCGACTTACCGGTCCCGTTGTTGCCGCGCAGCAGCAGGCGCCCGTCATGGAAGTGGAACTCTTCGATGTCGTAGTAGAAGATGTCCACCAGACCGGCGCGCAGGGGCTGCCATCGCCGTACCCGCGGAACCGGACTTGTCATCGGGCTCTCCTCTGCTCGCGGATGGTCGGGGCCTCGACGGCGTAGCGGGCGATCGCGGGTCGCGGCGCGATCATCGGTCCGGGCAGGTCGGTCACGAGGCGCAGGGCGCGGAGCCTGCCCAGTGCGCCGTCGAGCAGTTCGGTCTCCGCACCCGGTTCGGTGACGCCCTTGCGCCAGAAGGAGGCGTGTTGGGTGGTCAGATCCCGCACGAGCGCCAGCAGCCGCTGGACCGGCACCGGCGCGGCCGCGGCGGCGAGGTGCTCGGCGATGAGCAGCGTGAGGTGCCCGTCGGTGCGCTGCTCGGGCATGCGCACGTCGGTGAGGTCGTCGTCGGGGTCGACCATCGCGACACCCTCAGCGCGCATCTCGGTCACCAGGCCGGTGGCGTCGGCGATCCGCCTGGTGATCGCGTGCCGCTGGCTGACCAGATAGGCGCGCTCGTCCTCGGTGAGTTCGTCGTAGTAGACGACGGGGTCGTCCAAGAGCCTGCGGGTGAGCCTCTGGCGCAGCGCCCGGTTGCGCAGCTCGTCGGTGTCCGGCGTGGGCTCGTCGGTGAGTTCGCTCAGTCTGCCGTCGAAGTCGGGCGCGGCGACCGTCGACGGACCGCGGTGCCCAGTGAGCAAAGTGGACAGTACGCGTCTGCGCACGTCGTACAGCACGTCGCCGGTGGCGGACAAGTACGCGTCCTCCTCCCCCGCGACCCGGTCGAGCACTCCCCATCCCATGAGCAGGCGCACCACGGCCACCAGGTCGGAGCGCTCATCCCGGCGGCCCAGGGTGAACTCGATCCCCGCGTCGGCCAGCTCAGGCTCGGCCACCGCGGCGAGGACGCCTTCGGCGAGCCTGCCCAGCGTGATCTGAGCGTCGGCGCGCTCCAGCACGGACAACGCGAGACACAGCAGCACGTACCGGCGGCGGCCGAACGCGGGCCTGCCCCGACCGTCGCGGGCGGGGTGGGTGCTGTCGTCGTGGGTGGTCGAGGTTTTGAACAGCCGGACAGCCTCGGAGTCCACCCGCAGCCGCCAGCCGGTCTCCTGGGACAGCCAGTCACGCAGGTCGCGCTCGTGCCTGCGAACGAGCCGGATCGCGTCGTCGTCGCGACCCGCGACCAGCAGTGGCCGGGCCAGCAGCGCCCGTAGCGCCGTGCGCCGCTGGGCGGCCAGCTCATCCGGCGTGCTGAACGAGGTCATCCACGCTCCCGTTGTACGGTCAGGTCGACGATTTCCACGATGTGCTCCGGACCGCGCAGCACCCCGTCCACGGTCTGGATCTCGACCACGACCCCGTCCGGGACGAGGGAGAGCCGGATCTGCATGGTCCCGTCGCCCGTCGAGGTCTTGACCTCGGTCTCGTGCGGCAGCCTGGCCGAGAGCGCGTCACCGAGCAGCCGCAGGAAAAGACGGAACTCGTTGGTGTCGAGGGTACCCAGGTCGGAGAGCCGGATCGGGCCGGTGGCCAGCCGCCGTCGCGCTTCGGCCGCCTCGGCGGCTTCGCGTTCCGCCCGCACCTTGAGGACCCAGCGGTGTTCGGCGCGGTCGGCGACCTGCGATGGGCGGCCGCGGCGCTCGTAGGAGCCGGTTCGCCGCAACTGCGGGCTGACATGGACGGGGGGCGCGTCGCGCCAGGCGGTGCCCGGTGCGGGTGGGTCCTCCTGCCAGGAGGCGAGTGTGGCGGCGGTGACCGACAGGTGCCGGGCCGGGCTGAGGCCGAAGGCGGCCCGCCACAACCGGTGCCGCGCGTCGTCGTCGTGAGCCTCGGCGAACCACCGGGCCAGCGCGCGGAAGTCCGCCGAGCGATCCGAGCGGCCTGCCCGGCGCTCGTTGAGCACGCCGACGGTGTCGATGAGCTGGGTGATCGCGGTGACCGCCGCGCCGCGCAGCAGACGGGCCTGGGAGGGGTGGCGGGAGTCCGCGGAGATGAACCAGTCGTGCAGGCCGCGCCAGCGGTTGCGCCACGTGTCCAGGGCAGCGGCGACCGCGGCGGCCTGGTCGGCGTCCGGCCCCGCGTCCGCGGCTTCGCGACGGGCGACAACAGTCAGGAGCCGGTCGACATCCTCGATGCCGCTTAGCAGGGCCGCGATCTCAGCGCCGCGGTTGGCAAGGTCGGCGATGAACCGGTTGATGTAGTCGATAAGCCGCTGCTTGTAGGCAATGAACGAAGTCACGTCTCCATCGGAGAAGTCGATCACCCGGCGGAGCGAGGCCATGAACGCCTGCGCGTTGTCGGCCAAACCGGTGAACCGGTCGGCGAGTCCGAGCATCAGAAGGTGCAGCTTGGCCGGGTCGGGATCAGCCGCGAGTCCCACCAGGGCACGGAGCTGGTCGGCGATGTCAGCCAGGGCGACCGACTGGAGCTGACCGCGTCGGCCGATGGCGTCCTCGTAGAGGGCGATCGCCGCCTCAGCCGCTTGGCCCTCGGCGGTGAGCTGGTAGAGGTAACGGGCGCGGTGGAAGTCCGAGACCGTGGTGACCCGGCCAGTGTCCGGGTCACGGTGCAGGTTGCCCCAGTGCACCAGCTTGTTCAGCGCCTCGGCCACCGGTTCGGCGTCGCCGGGGCGCCCGAGGTCGGCGGCCACGTCCTCGGGCCGCATGTGCACGATGAAGCGATCCCTGGCGCGGGCGAACGTCCGCAGAGCGGCGCGGTAGAGGTCGCGGTTGGGGGCGTCGAGGTGGGCAAAGGGCGTCGCCGGTGTCGGTGTGCCCTCCGTCATATCCGCCATTGTGGCGGCAAGCAGCGGATGGCGAGCACCCACCCTGGATCGTCGTCACCGTCAGGCCGCACAGTGGCGTCCTCTCCTCCGCTCGCTCACAGCCCGCGCGAGCGACATCGACCACGACGCCGGGAAGACATCGGTTTCAAGTCCCTGATTCGCGCCGGACATCTCGGGTGCCGCCGACCACACTCGACATCAGTGATCATCCACTGGGAGGAGCGACGCGATGTCAGCGAGGAAGTTCGTGGCCGGGGTGTCCGTGGCGGTGGCCCTGATGCTGGCCGTGCCGACGGCGGCGCAGGCGGCGGGGCCGCGTTGTCCGGAGCGCGCGCCCGCGGGGGCGGAGTTCGTGCGGACGGTCCAGCCGCCGTGGGGCCTGGCCTATGACCTGTACCGACTGGACTCGGGGCAGCTCGTTTCGGTCTACTGCTGACCCCCCGGACGCCGCGCGTGGGGCAATTGCCGTATTCACTGATGCGCAACTGGCAATTTCACCCCTCGCCCGGCCCCTACTGAGTGAACGCGCGTTGCGCGACCATCCAGCACGGTTCTCCCCATACCCTGCTGGAGGCAGCAACCATGTCCCGTTATCCGATCCTGCCCATCGCGGTCGGAGTGGCGCTGACCGGCGCGCTCCTGGTCGCCCCGCTGGCGACGGCCACGCAGACCGTGGCCGCGCCCAACATCCCCGTCGCCAACGTGCAAGCGCACCTCAACCAGTTCCAGACCATCGCGACCAACAACGGTGGGAACCGCGCGCACGGGCGCCCCGGCTACCTGGCGTCGGTCAACTACGTCAAGGGCAAGCTCGACGCGGCCGGGTACACGACGTCGGTGAAGTCGTTCACCTACAACGGCGCGACCGGCTACAACCTCATCGCCGACTGGCCCGGCGGCGATCCCAACTCCATCGTGATGGCGGGGGCGCACCTCGACAGCGTGTCCGTGGGGCCGGGGATCAACGACAACGGCACCGGCTCGGCCGGGCTGCTCGAGGTCGCGCTCGCGGTGGCGTCGACGAACTTCTCCCCCGGCAAGCACCTGCGGTTCGGCTGGTGGGGTGCTGAGGAGCTGGGCCTGGTCGGCTCGACGAACTACGTCAACAGCCTGCCCACCACGGAGAAGTCGAAGATCAGCGCGTACCTCAACTTCGACATGACCGGCTCGCCCAACCCCGGGTACTTCGTCTACAGCGCCTCCGGCCAGCCCGCCGGGTCGCTGCAGCTGCAGCAGGTGCTCCAGGGCTACTTCAGCGGCATCAACGTGCAGACCGAGCTGACCTCCGTCGGCGGCCGCTCCGACCACGCCGCCTTCGCACGCGCGGGCATCCCCGTCGGCGGCACCTTCACCGGCGCGGAGGGCATCAAGACCAGCGCCCAGGCCCAGAAGTGGGGCGGAACGGCGGGCGTGGCCTACGACGCCTGCTACCACCGCTCGTGCGACCGGACCAGCAACGTCAACGCCACCGCGCTGGACCGCAACACCGACGCCATCGCGCACAGCATCTGGACGCTGGCCGGGACCGGCGGCGGCGACCCCGACCCGCGCTTCGAGAACGGCACCGACGTGGCGATCCAGGACCTGGCCACGGTCGAGAGCTCGATCACGGTCTCCGGCGTCAGCGGCAACGCGCCCTCGGACCTGTCGGTGTCGGTCAGCATCCTGCACACCTACCGGGGCGACGTGCAGATCGACCTGGTCGCGCCGGACGGGTCGCCGTACCGGCTGAAGAACTCCTCCAGCTCGGACTCCGCCGACAACGTCATCGCCACCTACACCGTCAACGCCTCGAGCGAGACCGCCGCGGGCGCCTGGAAGCTGCGCGTGACCGACGTCGCGAGCAATGACGTGGGCCGGATCGACAGCTGGGCGCTCCAGTTCTGATCCGTCCCCACGACGCGGGCCACTCCGGACGGGGAGTGGCCCGCGTTCCTCAGTTCACGCAGACCGGGCCCTGCTTGGCGCCGTTGAGGGTCAGCAGCGGGTCGGCGGCGAGGCCCTGGCCCGCCTCCTGGTAGTCGCGGCCGAGGAAGACCTTGACCTGGCCCGCGGAGAGGTTCGCGTCCGGCTCGACGGCGTAGTCGCCGCCGAGGGCGCCCACCACGCCCACCGCGCCCGCCTCCTCGCCGGTGGCGTGCCGCACGACGGTCTTGTCGCGGATCGCGGAGTTGTCGGGTTCGCCGGTCTCGTAGCCCGCGGCCTGCAGCTCGGTGCTGACCTCGCCCGCCAGGCCGGTGCGGCCGGTGGCGTTGAGCACCGTCACCGTCGGCTTGGCCGCGGCGGCGTCCTCCGGCGGGGCCGCGGCCGGGCCGCCGCGCAGCAGGCTGTCCACAAAGGTCCGGACGGCGGCCGGGCTGACCTCGACGGCCGAGCCGTCGTAGGGGGTCGGCAGGTCGATGCGGCCGGTGGGGATGGTCAGGAACTCCAGCTTCCCGCCGGTGAAGCCCACCATCTGCTGGGCGAACTGGATGATGTCCCAGTTCTCGTCGAGCACCACCGACTTCTTGATGGCCTCCTGCAGCGCGGTCAGCTTCGCCGAGCCGGGCACGATCATGTCCTGGGAGAACACCTTGCGCGCCATGCCGGTCATGAAGACCTGCTGGCGGACGATGCGGTCGAGGTCGCCGTTGGGCAGGTTGTGGCGCTGGCGGACGAAGGCCAGCGCGGCCACACCTTTGAGGTTCTGCTGGCCCGCGGGGAAGTTCGCGCCGGAGAAGCGGTCGCGGACGGCCTTCTTGAGGCAGACGTCGATGCCGCCGACGGCGTTGGTGATGTCGAAGAAGCCGAGCAGGTTCACCTCGGCGTAGTGGTCGATCGAGGCGCCGGTCAGCTTCTCCACCGTGGCGATCAGGCTCACGGCGCCCTCGCGGTTGCCCGTCTGCTCCAGGGTGCGCTCGTCGGAGACGCCCTCGGCCTGCTGGTCCTTGCGGGACTGGATCTTCGCCCGCGCGTAGGCTGAGTTGATCTTGTGCTTGCCGTGGTCCGGGATGTCCACATAGGAGTCCCGGGGGATGGACACGCCGAATGCCTGCCCGCCGTCGTTGGGAATGCGGATCAGGATGAGCGTGTCGGTGTTCTGCTCGCCGTCGGCCTCGCCCGCGCTGAGCATCCGCAGCTGCTCGTCCGAGAGCGGGTTCCCCTGCGCGTCGGTGCGGCTGTCCATGCCGACCATGAGGATGTCGATGGCCCCGTCCTCGGGGCGCTCCGTGGGCCCGGCGATGACGTTGGTGGTGGTCAGCCCGTCGGAGAAGTCGTCGGCGACCTGCCAGTAGTAGCCGGTCGCGGCCAGCACCAGCAGCGAGAGCAGGCCCGCGAACACCTTGCTCGCGACGACGCCTGGCCGCGGCGGTGGGGGCGGGGCGGGGCGGCGCGCGGGACGTTCCACGGGCCGGGGCGCGGGACGGGGGGCCAGGCGCTCGGTGCGCAGCTCGGAGAGCCTGCGCGGACGCCGCTCATCCGGCGGGGCCGGGCGACGCGCGCCGTCGCGACTGCCTGACCTCGGCGGCCGGTACTCCACGCCCTACTCCCTCCCCTGACGAGTCCCTCCCGTAGAGGACGCCGTCACCCGCTCCCGGGTTGCTCGCTAGCGTGGCACATGAGGAGTCGTCCCCGGTCAGCTGCCCGCACATGTCGGCGCCCCCGGCAGGCGACCGCGGCGATGATCGCCAGCGCGACCGTCGCCCCGTGCACCACCAGCCCCGCGACGCTCGGCTCGGCCAGCACCGCGGGCCCGCAGGCCAGCGCGGCCAGCAGCCACGGCCCCGGCAGCGAGCTGGTGCCCACCCGGACCGAGTGCAGCAGGTACCACCCGAGCAGCAGGTGGATGATGCCCGCCATCGGGTCGAGCGGGAGCCCGGCCACCGACGCCTGGGGGCCCGCGGCGAACCCGAGCACGCCCAGCGCGGCGTAGGCGACGCCCAGGGCGGCCGCCACGCCGTCCCACCGGGAGAGCCGATCGGCCGCGCCCACCTCCGGGGCGGTGCGCCACTCGAACAGCAGGAACCCGACCAGGCCGGGCACGGCGACGAGCCCGAGGGCGAGCAGCGTCGACGGCTGGGCGAGCCACTGCGCGGCGAACCCCGGGACCGCGCCCGCGGTCAGCGTGGTGAGCAGGCCCGCGATGAGCAGCACCGCGCACAGGTACGCCAGGTAGACCGTCATCGGCGCGGTGCGCACGATCCGCACCACCCGGACCGCGGCGCTCGCGGCGACCGCCCGCACGCCCGGCCCGCGCACCAGCGCCACCAGCGCGACCTGCCCGATCCCGACCAGCAGCACCCCGAGCGCCGATGGCACGAAGCTCGGCGGGCCCGCGGGCTCGGCGATCAGCATGGGCAGCACCCAGCCGACCGCGGTCGCCACCGCGAGGACGCCCGCGGCGAGCACACCCGTGACGACCAGCCAGAACCGCCGCACCCGCCACAGCGAGCCCTCGGCGTAGGAGTGCGCGAGCTGGGCGAACAGCAGCGCCAGGGCGATGCCCGCGGCGTAGTCGGCGACCGTGCTCGGCCCGGCCCACTCCAGCCCGAGCAGGACGGCCAGCCAGACGACGCAGGCCCAGTTCCCCAAGAGGCGGTGCGCGGCGCTGAGCAGTGGCACGAGCGAGACGACCACCAGGGACAGCCCCAGCAGCCACAGCGGCTGCACCACCAGCCGCCGGAACGCGGTGGCGACCTCGGCGGGCGCGGCGAACAGCTCCAGCGACAGGGGCACCGCCAGCCACGCGGTGACCAGGGCCAGCACCGGCCGCAGCAGCCAGCACAGCCGCCCCGCCAGGTACCCGCCGTAGCCGTGGCCGCCCGCCCGCGCGGTCCGCCAGGCCAGCAGGCTCGCGTGGCCGCAGGCGAAGAAGAACAGCGGCACCAGCTGCAGCACCCAGGTCAGCGGCCACAGGGCGGCGGCGGGCACGGCCGTCAGCGGGGCGAAGGCCAGCACCGTCTCGGCCAGCACGACCGCGCCCAGCGCCACCACCCCGGCCAGCCCGACGTACGCCGCGCGGTCGGCGTGGCCGGGGTCGGGCGCGGGCGGCGGGCCCGGCAGCGGGCGCGGCGAGCGCCGGAACACCGGCAGCCGCACGGCCAGCAGCACCACCACCATCACCAGGACCACCGCCCACACCCCGACCGGCTCCGCGGCGGGCGGTCCCCAGCTCTGGTGCCAGGAGTTGACGACCAGGCCGACGGTGAACAGCGAGGCCACGATCCGGCACAGCCCGGCGGAGTCGCGCGGGTTGAGCACGCACTGGGCGTGCATGTCGGCGGACAGGCGCGCGTCGAGGGCGCGGCGGCGCTCGGCGTCGAGCGGGGCGCCGGTGGCCGCGGCGTAGCGGAGCAGGTCGTAGCCGAGGTCGTGGGCCTGGCAGCCGACGGAGAAGTCCCAACGGGTCGCGGTGTCGCCCCAGGGAGCCGAGCAGCCGCCGCCGACGTGCACCACGCGGACCGTGCCGTCCGGCGCGCCGGCCAGGGCGTGCAGGGCCCCGGTGACCTCGGCGAAGTCGGCGGGCAGCAGCGCGGCCGGATCGGTGTGCGGGCGCGGGTCGAGCAGCGCGTCGACCGCGGCGGTGACCGGGCTCGCGGGGACCGCGTCCGGCGGGCGGGGCGCGCGGGAGGCCACCACCGCGTACCCGCAGGCGGCGACGATGATCAACAACAGCCAGCCCAGCCGCAGCCGGACCGGCGCCTTGGCCGCGTTCGTGGTTCCCCCCACCCCGGCAGGCTACCGATCAGCGCGGGCGGCGCACCCCCAGGACGCCGCCCGCCGAACCAGGCTACGGCCTACCGTTGGCAAGAGTCCTGTACTGCGGGCGATCTTCACGCTGGCCCAATAGAATGGCCGCGACCTGCGACAATGTCGCGGCGAGTTGCCCTAGGATGATCGTACCGGCAACTTTCCCGGCAGGCTGGCGGCAAGTTCACCCGAGAGGGGTGGTGCGGATGGGCGGGCAGGGTGCCGCCGCTTTCGGCGAGGTGCTGCGCGCCCACCGGCTGCGGGCCAGGCTCACCCAGCGGCAGCTGGCCGAGCTGTCCGGCGTCAGCGTCCGCGCCCTGCGCTACATCGAACGCGGGTCGGTCGAGCACCCGCGGTCGGACTCGGTGCGCAAGCTCGCCGCCGCTGTCGGCGTCGCCCCCGAGGACCTCACCCGGCGCGCGGGCGAGACCGCGCCGCCGCAGACCGCCCGGCTGGGGCTGGGCGTCCTCGGCGCTCTCAGCGTGGCACACGGGGGGCGCGCGGTCGAGGTGGGCGCGCACAAACAGCGGTCCCTCCTGGCACTCCTGGCGCTGCGCGCCAACCAGCCCGTGCGCCGGGAGGAGATCGTCGACGTCCTGTGGGGCGACCGGCCGCCCGACACCTGCGTCGGCCTGGTGCACACCTACGTCTCCCGCCTGCGGCGGGCGCTGGGCGCGGTCAGCAGGCGCAATCGGACGCTGATCACGTCGGTGCCCGGCGGGTACACCCTGGACGTGCGGCCCGAGCAGGTCGACGCGCTGGTGTTCGAGGACCTGCTGACCCGCGCCGAGGCCCGCGCGCGCACCGACCCGGCCGCCGCCCTCGACCTCTACGACCGCGCGCTGGCCTGCTGGCGCGGCCCCGCCCTGGCCGACCTGGGCAGCAGGCTGCGCAGCCACCCCGCCACGATCGGGCTGGCGGTGCGCCGCCGTCAGGCCGCGCTGGCGCACGCCGACCTGGCACTGGCCCTGGGCAGACCGGCGGTGGCCGTGGAGCGGGTTCGGCCGCTGACCCAGGAGGAGCCGCTGCACGAGGGCCTGCACGCCCGGCTGATCCTGGCCCTGGCGGGCACCGGCGAGCAGGCCGCCGCGCTGCGGGTGTTCGCCGAGATCCGGGCCCGCCTCGGCGACGAGCTGGGGGTGGAGCCGGGCACCGAGATCCGCGCGGCGCACCTGCGGGTGCTGCGCGCGCCGGACCCAGGCCCCGACCCGCGGCGCGCCCCCGCGCAGCTGCCGCCGGACCCGCCGGGGTTCGTCGGCCGCCGCGCGGCGCTGGCGGGGCTCACCGCGCTGCTGCCCACGCCGGAGCGGCAGGCGGGCGCGGTGGTGGCGGTGGTCTCGGGCAGCGCGGGCGTGGGCAAGACGGCGCTGGCCGTGCACTGGGCCCACCAGGTGCGCGACCGGTTCCCCGACGGGCAGCTCAGCGTCGACCTGCGCGGGTACGCCTCGCGGACGCCGCCGTCGACCCACGAGGTGCTGGTGCGGTTCCTGCACGCCCTCGGCGTGCCGCCGGAGCGGGTGCCGGTCGACGGCGACGAGGCCATCGGGCTGTACCGGACGATGCTGGCCGGGCGGCGGGTGCTGGTGCTGCTGGACAACGCCGCCACCGCCGAGCAGGTGCGCCCGCTGCTGCCCGGCGCCCCGGGCTGCCTGGTCCTCATCACCAGCCGCGACCGGCTCACCGGCCTCACCGCCCGCGACGGCGCGCACTCGGTGCCGCTGGACGTGCTCGCCCCCGCCGAGTCGGTGGACCTGCTCGGCGGGCTGCTGGGCGAGGGCCGGGCCCGGCGGGAGGCGCGCGCGGCCGCCGAGCTGGCCGACACCTGCGGGCACCTGCCGCTGGCGCTGCGCATCGCCGGGGCGAACCTGGCGGTGCGCCCCGGCGACAGCGTGGCCGACCACACCCGGGAGCTGCGCGCACGTGGTCGGCTCAGCGGGCTGGCCGTCGACGGCGACGAGTCCGCGGCCGTGCGGGCGGCCTTCGACCTGTCCTACGACAAGCTCGCGCCCGCGGCGCGGCGGCTGTTCCGGCTGCTCGGGCTGGTGCCCGGCGCCGACGTCGACCTGGCGGCGGCCACCGCGCTGGCGGGCCTGGCCCCGGCGGCGACCACCCGGCTGCTGAGCGTGCTGGTGCAGGGCAACCTGATCCGCGAGTCCGCGCCCGGCCGCCACGCCTTCCACGACCTGCTGCGGGAGTACGCCCGCAGCCGGGCCGGGAGCGAGGACCGCCCCGCCGAGCGCAGGGCCGCGCTGGCCAGGCTGTTCGACCACTACATCGAGTCGATCCGCGCGCACAGCGCGGTGCTGTGGCAGATCGGGGCGCCCGCGGTGACCAGCCCCGGTGCGGAGCGCTCGGCACTGGCGTGGCTGGACGACGAGCGCGCCAACCTGGTGGCCTCCACCATCGCCGCACCCGAGATCGGCCTGCCGTCGCACTCGTGGCGCCTCGCCGAGGCCCTGCGGGGCTACTTCGTCAACCGCGGCGGCGGCGCCGACGGGGTGATCGCCGCGACCGCCGCACTGACCGCGGCCCGCGCCGCCGGTGACGTCGACGCCGAGGCGTCGGTGCACGACCTGCTGGGCCTGGTGCACTGCAACCTCAGCGACTACGCGGCGGCGGTGGAGCACCACCGGTGGGCGCTGGAGCTGAGCCGGGGCACGGGCAACCGGGTGGTCGAGGCCGCCGCCCTGCACAACCTGGGCCGGGCGTACTCCCAGCTCGGCCAGCCCGCCCAGGCCGAGGCGTTCTACGAGGAAGCCCTGGTGATCAACCGCGCGATCGGCAACCGCAGGGGCGAGGCGGCGGCCCTGCACTACACCGGGGCGGTCGCGCTGTCGCTGGGCAAGCCCGAGGCGGCGATCCAGCGGCACACCGAGGCACTGGAGCTCTCGACGCGGATCGACCACCGGCAGGTCCAGGGAGCCGCGGCGCAGGGGCTCGGGCTGGCGTACTGGGCGCTCGGGGACCTGCGGATGGCGGCGGAGTGCTACCAGCGCGCCCTGGCGGTGTGCAGGCGCTACGGCTACCGCCACGGCGAGGTGGCGATGCTGGTGTGCCTGGCCGAGACCGGCCTGGACGCCGGGGAGTTCACCGAGAGCGCCGCCGGGGTCCGCACGGCCCTGGACCTGGCGCGGCAGCTGGGCGAGCGCCGCCACGAGGTGAGCGCGCTGGACGTGCTGGCCACCATCCAGCAGCGCACCGGCGAGTGGTCGGCGGCGGCCAAGCACTACCAGGCGGCGCTGGACCTGGCCCGCGAGATCCACTTCGGCTACGGCGAGGCGTCGGTCCTGACCGGCCTGTGCGCCCTGGCCCGCCGGACCGGGGACCTGGAGTCCGCCGTCCGGCACGGGACGGCGGCGCTGGCGCTGATGCGCGACACCGGGATGCGGCTGCTGGAAGGCAGGGCCCTCACCGAACTGGCCCACGCCTTCCTCGACGCGGGCGAGACCGCCACCGCGGCGGACTTCGCCGAGCAGAGCCTGGCGGTGACCGAGCGGGCAGGCCAACGCCTGGCCCGCGGCCGCGCCCGGCACGTGCGGGCACTGGTGCGGCAGGTGTCGGGCGACATCTCGGGCGCGGTCGCGGACTGGGGAGCGGCGCTGTCGATCTTCGCCGAGCTGCGGGTACCGGAGGAAGCCCACGTGAAGGCCCTCCTGGCCGCCTTCGCCCGCCCATGACCGCGCCCGTTCGCTGCTCTGCTCACCCTGGGTCGGGTGGCACGGGACTGGTGGGCTTGGTCTTCGCGGAACGCTGGTACCGCGACTTGCGCGATGCCTTGCTGCGGTGCTTGGAACGTTACCGGCGAGCAGTGCATGAGATGCCCTGATTACTTTCAGCGACAGCTGACATAACAGGGTGTTAAGCGGTGCCGGCGACAGCCAAGGTGTTCGGCGCGCCTGTTCAGCCCGACTGAACCGATTTGGTGAGTTTCTGGCGCTTTACCGCCGGAACCTGCCGCTCGGCGTCTGCCCGGCCCGTGTTCCACCTCCGGACTGGACACTCGACACCAGCCGGTGCGGCAGTGAGCCGCTGTACGCCGTGGGGTCGCGGTGTTGATCGGGGCCGGCTGTCGGGAGAGACACGAGATGAACAGCACTGTGGGCCACACCGGGGACAGCGGCATGGACGGCAAGGCGGTCGTGGTCACCGGGGCCGGGCGGGGGCTGGGGGCGGCCTTCGCCACGTACCTCGCCGCGTCGGGGGCCGGGGTCGTGGTCAACGACGTCGACGCCGACGTGGTCGGTGAGGTGTGCGAGCGGATCAGGGCGGCGGGTGGGGCGGCGGTGCCGTGCGTCGCCTCGGTCGCCGACCCGCTGGACGCCGAGCGGATCGTCGACACCGCGGTGACGGAGTTCGGCGCGCTGCACGGGCTGGTCAACAACGCCGGGCTCAACTACTCGGCCATGCCGTGGGAGGACGACCCGGCCAGGGCGCGCGAGCTGGTCGAGGTCAACGTGCTCGGGGTGGTCAACGTCGGGCTGGCCGCGATCGCGCGGATGCGGGAGGCGGGCTCGGGCTCGATCGTCAACGTGTCCTCCGGGGCCCTGCTCGGCCAGCGCGGGCTCGGCGTGTACGCCGCCAGCAAGGGCGCGGTGGCCTCGCTGACCTGGTCGTGGGCACTGGACCTGGAGGACGCGGGCATCCGGGTCAACGCGCTGTGCCCCAAGGCGTACACCCGGATGGTGTGGGAGTCCCCGCGCAGGGCCGAGCTGTCCGGGCCGACGGAGACCCCGGACCGGATCGCGCCGGTGGTGCGGTTCCTGCTGTCGGACCGCGCGGCGGGGATCACCGGGCAGGTGGTGCGCTGCACGGGGACGCGGCTGCACCTGCTGGGCAGCCCGTCCTTCAAGGCGCCCGTGCTGGAGCGCGACGAGTGGGACCTGGCCTCGGTGGAGCGGGCGTTCGCCGAGGTGCTGGGCGGGGTGCTCGAGCCCTACGGCCTGGAGCGCCGCCAGCCGCCGTCGCTGCGGGAGTGGCAGACACCCGCGCTCAGGTGAGTTCGGTCACGTTGCCCGCGAACGATCACGTGCACCAGCATCAGCTGACCGGCCCACCTGGTCCGTTCAGCGGCAGGTGGCCGTGCCGAAAGGACTACCGTGGGCACGGGGGTCGACACGCGCGGCGGGCGCGGGGCGACGGTGTCGGTGGAACCCGGTCGTGGCTCCCGCGTCCAGCTCTGCGACAGCGTGAGGAGGTGGCGACGACGGGCCACGGAAGCATCACCAATCGCGACTCATCGGGGTCTCCTCCCTCACCGGAGATGTCCGAACCGGACGGCGCCAATCCGGACGGCACCGAACCGGCCTGCACGAAATCGGACCGCACCGGGAACAACGACGGGACAGGGGTCGAGGTCACCGGTCCCGGCTCATCGGACACACCTCCCGCGGGGTCCACACCGGACGCCGGGGCCACGGCCAGTGTGCCCCAGCCGGTGCCGCGGCGGCTGGCTGGGCGCCCGCGCCTGGCCGACCTGCCCCGCCCGGCCCGCGGCTACGTGGTGGCGTTCGAGGCGGTCACGGTGGCCACCGCCGTCGCCGCCATGGCCACCGCGGCGGCGCCGGGGGCACTGGACTGGCGGCGCTTCCTCGTCCTGGTCGCCGCGGGCGCCGCGCACCGCTGGCTCTCGCGGCGCACCGAGGAGGCCCGCCGCGACCAGGCATCCGGCCCGCACATGGACACCAGCGTGGTGTGGATTCTGCCCGGCATGGTGCTGCTGCCCGCCTGGATGGCGGTGGCCGCGCTGATCCTGCTGCGCGCGCAGCTGTACCCGGTGGCCCGCCGCCCGCTCTACCGCTACACCTTCGGCACGGCGGGCATCCTGCTGGCCGCGCTGGCGTCGATGGCGGTCGTCCGCCTGGCCGGGGTGACGGTCGACGCGTCCTTCGGGGTCCGGGACACGCTGGTCCTGGCGGGCGCGGGCGCGGCCTACTTCCTGGTCAACGCCGCCGCGGTCGCCGGGGTGATCGCCCTGTCGAGCGAGCGGCCCACCTGGGAGGCGATCGCGGGCACCCGCCGGGACAACCTGGGCGGCGCGCTGATGGTCTGCCTCGCGGTGGTCGCCGCCCTGGCCATCGCCCACGCCTGGATGGCGCCGCTGTTCCTCGTCCCGCTGCTGGCCGCCCTGGACTGGGGCGCGCTGCAGATCGAGACCGCGCGGGGCGACGCCCGCACCGATTACAAGACCCAGCTGCTCAACAGCCGCGGCTGGCACGAGGAGGCGGGCCGCGAGGTGGCCAGGGCCAGGCGCTCGGCGGGCGCGCTGGCCGTGGCGGTGATCGACCTGGACCACTTCAAGCAGGTCAACGACACCTGGGGCCACCCGGCGGGGGACGCGGTCCTGCGCGCGGTCGGCGCGGTGCTGCGCGAGACGACCCGCCACGGCGACGTGGTCGGGCGCTTCGGCGGCGAGGAGTTCGTCCTGCTGCTGCCCGACACCGACGCGGTCGCCGCGCTGGCCGTCGCCGAGCGGGTGCGGCGCGGGATCGCCGAGATGCGGGTCTCCGCCACCGACAAGCGCGGGCGGCGGGTGACCATCTTCGGGCGCACCACGTCCATCGGGATCGCCGGGGGCGCGGGGCCGCGCACCGACCTGGACACGCTGCTGCGGTCGGCGGACGCGGCGCTGTACGAGGCGAAGCGGCACGGCCGCGACCGCATCCGCGTCGCGACCTGACCGTCGCGGAACCGACCGTCGTGAACCAGCCGTCGCGAGCCGTCGTGAACTGGCCGTCGTGAACTGGCCACCGTGAACTGGCGACGCGCCCCACCCTGGGACGGGGTGGGGCGCGTCGGTTGGACAGGGCCTAAGCGCGAGTGCTACGGCCTGCCTGCCTTCAGGGTGTAGCTGCCGGAGCCGCTGTAGGCGAGCACGGACCAGCGGTAGTAGCCCGCGGTGCCGTTGTAGGAGACGGTCTCACTGGCCGACGGCGTGGTGCCGCTGGCCACCGACGCCCACGCCGAGCCGTTCCACTTCTGCAGGTACAGGTCGAAGTCGCTGCCGGACGGGCCGGTCAGGCAGCCCTTGTGGGTGCCGGAGACCTGCGAGGTGTAGTAGCTGCCGTTCGGCTGCACCTGCTGGCCGCCGCTGGAGAGCGACCCGGTGTAGGTGGTGGTGGCGCCGGAGCAGTCGCCCGGCGGCGGCGGGTTGGGGCCGCCGCCGCTGGTGATCAGCGTGCGCCCGTAGACCTGCAGGATCTCGTTGACCGGCTGGAAGTAGGTCGTCCCGCCGGTGCGGCAGTTGCCCGACCCGCCCGAGGTGACGCCCTGGGCCTGGCTGCCCGAGATCGCCGAGCCGCCGGAGTCGCCCGGCTCGGCGCAGGCCGAGGTGCGGATGAGGCCGGTGATGGTGCCCTCGGGGTAGGTGACCGAGGAGTTGCGGGCCTGGATGGTGCCGCAGCGCCAGCCCGTGGTCGAGCCGGAGCGGCAGATCGACGAGCCGACCGGCGCGTCCTGGGAACCGGCGACCGCCACGCGTCCGCCGGAGTAGTTGTTCACCGCGCCGATCAGGGTGTTGCCGGAGGCGACGTTGACCACCGCGTAGTCGTTGCCGGGGAAGCTGGACCCGGCGAAGGTGCCGCTGGGCTGGGTGGTCGAGGCGCCCGTGCGGCCGCAGTGGCCCGCGGTGACGAACCCGCCGTTGACCGAGAAGCCGACCGAGCAGCGCGATCCGCTGCCGATGTAGTACGCGTTGCCGCCCACCACGTCGATCAGCGGGCGCGGGGACTCGGTGGACGCCTCGACGCGGACCGCGCGGGCGGGCACGCCGCTGGCCGCGACGAAGCGGTGCGCGGCGGCGAGGCCGTCCTGGCGGGCCAGGACGGTGACGGAGTTGGTCTGGATGTCGACGTACCAGCCGACGACCGAGCGCGGGCTCGTGGCCTTGTTCGCGTCGAGCCTGCCCTTGAGCGCGTCGAGGGTCGACTCGCTGCGGGCGACCATGCGGACCTCGGCGCCGTTGGCCCGCGCGGTGCGCGCCGAGGCCGGGTCGGTGGCCGCGACGACGAGCGCGCCCTTGGCCGCGTCGTACCAGCTGCCGCCGAAGCGGCTGCCGAGGCCCTTGCGGATGGCGCGGTCCGCGCGGGAGGCGCTGGCCTCGTCCGCGAGCCGGGCCGTGGCCTGGTCGGGGGTCAGGCCCAGGTCGCGCTGGAGGGCGCTGTGCATCTGGGCGGTGTCGGTGGGGGCCGCGGACACCGTGGGGGCGAGTGCCACGAATGTTCCTGCGGCCGCTAATACGGCCGCGAGCAAGGCAGGAGTAGTCCTAGCCATGCCGTCTCCTCTGAACGCAGGGGCGAGATTACGACGATGGCTGCCACCCGGGTAGGCAGTGGACGAACGGTAACCAGAGAAATCGGTCACAGGTAATAACACTTGGTCATAGCACCGAGCGCGCCTTGCCCGGCTGCTCCACCCCGAACATCGGGAACCGCTCCAGGAAGCGGGCGTAGCGGGGCCTGCGGGTGATCACGTCGAGGTACGCCGCGCCCGCCAGTTTGACCAGCTGGTCGGCGAACGGGGCGGTGGCGCTGTCGGGGTGCCAGCCGATGAGGTTGCGCCAGCGCAGCGGGTTGCCCGCGATCGGCACGGCCACGACGCCGGGCATCTCGCGGAACATCGGCTGGCACAGGACCACCGCGTCGCCCGCCTCCACCATGTCGATGCAGGTCACCACGTCGGTCTCGTACAGCGTGCGGGGGGTGAAGCCCGAGCGGGCGCAGGCCATGGCGAAGCACTCGGCGAAGCAGCCGTCGCCGGGGGTGGCGCCCCACTGCTCGCCCGCGAGCGCGGACAGCTCGACCTCGGGCTGCGACGCCTGGGCGTGGTCGGTGGACAGCAGCACGAACACCGGGTCGGTGGCCAGGGTGCGCCAGTTCAGGCCGGGCTGGGCCGGTGGCGGGGCGTCGCCGCAGACGCCGACGAGGGCGTAGTCGACGCGGCCGTCGGCGAGCATCCCGGCCAGCTCCTCCGACGACCAGGACACGTGGGTGGTGACGTCGAGGTCGGGGTGCACGGCGTTGAGGTGGTGCACGAGCCCGCCGAGGACGGGGCCGGTGGCCGAGCCCAGGCGCAGCCGGGCCGGGGTGTCGCCGGGCTGGGCCGCGGTGTTGGCGAAGCGGGCGGCCTCCTCGCGCAGGCCGGAGACCGCGGGCAGCAGCAGCTTGGCGCGGGCGAGCACCAGCTCGCCCAGCGGGGTCGGCCGGGCGCCGCGGCGGTCGCGCTCGAACAGCGGTCCGCCCAGGGCGCGCTCGATGCGGTGGAGCTGGGCGGTGAGGGCGGGCTGGGCCAGCCCGAGCGTCGAGGCCGCCTTGGTGATGCTGCCCGCCTCGGCGACGGCGCAGATGATCCGGAAATGGCGCAGTTCCAGCTCCATGGCCCAACGCTAGGCCGCGGGTCCCGGCTCGCCAAGCGATCGCGGCCATCGGCGGCCGGGATGGCCGGTGTTGGGTGAAGACGGTGGATGATGTCGATTCGTGAGCCCCGGCCAGGACGCCGCCGCCACCGCGTTGCCACACCGAGATCAGGTGTACATGGGAATGGCGACCACCCGTTCGGCCTAACTTGCGCGGGAATCGGCGGAATCCGCGTCAGAAAGGGCCGGTTCGGCACTTCCGTTCATGTCCGGCGTCGACCGGGCTTGCGGGGAAGGGAGCTGACGTGCGCATCGAGGCGGCCGTCTACCAGCGGGTGCTCGGCGACGAGTTGCGCAAGGTGCGCAAACGGCGCGGGTGGACGCGCAAGGAGCTCAACGACCGGCTGCAGACCGAGATCTCCCTGCAGACCCTCGCCACCTACGAACTCGGCACCCGGCAGTGCTCCGTCGTGCGGTTCGTGGAGCTGTGCATGGCGCTGGAGGAGCTGCCGCACGTGGTCATGTCGCGGGTGCACGACCGCGTCTTCGCGGGCACCCCGAGCGGCCGGGTCCACGTCGACCTGCGGCGGGTGGTCGGCGACGCGCGGGTCGAGCTGACGCCGCTGCGCCGCTGGGCAGCCGGGCGGCTGGCGGGCCACGTCGGACCGGAGCCGCCGATCGTGCTCCTGGACAGCGACGCCCTGGAGCGCCTCGCCGAGCTGTGCAGGCTGGAGACCGTGGAGCTGATCTCCAAGCTGCGCCCGCTCGCCGCCCCGGAACCCGCGCCCTGACCCCTACTTGGCCACCAGCTCGCGGCGGCGGGCGACGACCTCGTACGCCGCCGGGTCGACGGCGCGGGTCTGCAGCCAGTAGCGCCAGGTGAAGCCCGGCCAGATGGTGCGGTTGACGCCCTGGGAGTCCAGGTACCAGCTCGTGCAGCCGCCCCGCGTCCACACGCCGTCGGCCAGCCTGCGCTGGATCTCGGCGTTGAACCGGTCCTGGGCGCCCTGGCGGACCTCGATGGACTGCCCGCCGTGCCGGTCCACCAGCCGCAGCGCGTCGGCGATGTGGCGGATCTGGGACTCGATCATGAAGACCACCGAGTTGTGGCCGAGGCCGGTGTTCGGGCCGAGCAGGAAGAACAGGTTGGGGAAGCCCGCGACGGTGATCCCCTGGTAGGTGTTGATCCCCTTCTCCCGCCACGTCTTGGCCAGGTCCACCCCGTCGCGGCCGGTGATGTCGAGGTGGTCGAAGGCATCGGTGACGTGGAAGCCGGTGCCGTAGATGATCGCGTCGACCTCGTGCTCGCGGCCGTCCCCGCCCACGACGCTGTTCGCGCGCACCTCGGCGACGCCGGAGGTGTCGAGGTCGACGTTGGGGCGGTTGAAGGTCGGGTAGTAGTCGTTGGAGATCAGCACCCGCTTGCAGCCCATGACGTAGTCCGGGGTCAGCTTGGCGACCATCTCCGGGTCCTTGACCGAGCGCCGGATGTTCCACGCCGCCAGGCGCGACGCGGCTTTGAGCACGCCGAGACTTCCGTTGAAGCCGACCGCGCGCACCTCGTTGAGCCAGTACAGGAACCCGCGGTACGCCTTCTGCGCGCCGGGGAGCGCGGCGAACGCCTTCTGCGACCACGCGGGCATGGCGTGGTCGGGCTTGGGCATCACCCACGGCGCGGTGCGCTGGAACAGCGTCAGCCGCTCGACCTCGGGCGCGATCCGGGGCACGAACTGGACCGCGCTCGCGCCGGTGCCGATGACGGCCACCCGCTTGCCGCTCAGGTCGTAGTCGTGGTCCCACCGCGCGGAGTGGAAGGTCCTGCCCTGGAAGTTCTCGATCCCCGGCAGCGCGGGGACGGCGGGCAGGTGCAGCGCGCCGATGCCCGCGACCAGGTACTGGGCGACGTAGGTGTCGCCGGTCGTGGTGGCGATGTGCCAGCGGGCCTCGTCGGCGTCCCAGCGCGCGCCCGCGACCTCGCAGTCGAAGCGGGTGTGGCGGCGCAGGCCCCACTTCTCGGCGACCGCGCGCATGTAGGCCCAGATCTCCGGCTGCGGCGCGAAGGAGCGCGACCAGTCGGCCTTGGGCTCGAAGGAGAAGGAGTACATGTGGGACTGGATGTCGCAAGCGCAGCCCGGGTAGGTGTTGTCGCGCCAGGTCCCGCCGAAGTCGGCGGCCTTCTCCAGCACGACGAAGTCGTCGCGGCCCTCGCGGCGCAGCTGGATGGCCATCCCCATGCCGGAGAACCCGGTCCCGATGACCACCACACCGGTGTGGATGAGCTTGCCCATGCCCGGTCCTCCATGCTCGTGACTGTTACTCGCGGTCCATCCTACTGGGAGTAGGTTACTTCGGGTAGAGTCAATCTCGTGACCACGACGGAGCGACGCAAGCGGATGCCGCGCGCTGAGCGCGAGCGGCAGATGATGGCGGTCGCCGAGGAGATCTTCGCCGAGCGCGGGTACCTGGCCACCTCCGTCGACGACATCGCCGAGCGCTGCGGCGTCTCCAAGCCGATGATCTACGAGTACTTCGGCTCGAAGGAGGGCCTGCTCGTCGCCTGCATCCGCGCCGCGCGCACGGAGCTGGCGCGGGCCACCACCGAGGCCGTCGTCGGGGCGCGGACCGCCGAGGAGGCGCTGCGCCGGGGTGTCACCGCGTTCTTCCGCTTCACCGACTCCCACCGCAGGGCCTGGTCGCTGATGCTGCGCGGGGCGGCGGCCGCCGCGGGCCCGGCCGCCGCCGAGGAGATCGAGGCCGGGCGCCAGGAGCAGGTCGAGATCGACATCGCGCTGTTCCGCGCTTTCGTGCCCGACGCGCCGCCGGTGCTGCTGGAGGCGGCGGCGCAGATCGTCGTGGGCGCCTGCGAGCGACTGTCCCTGTGGTACGTCAACCAGGACGATTCGGTCAGCGCGGACGAGGCGGCCGGATACCTGCTGACCTCGCTTTGGGACGGCCTGAGTGGCCTGATCGGTCCGACTCACCCGCCCGGGTGAGATACATTACCGATTCCGGGCTCACAACATGCACATTCGGCGCGCGAGAACACAGCCGATTGGGTTTAGTGCGTCATAGGACGGATGAGCGGCAGTCCACACTGGTGGAACGCCGACGACCTGAGGGGCGCGAGTCATGTTCGAGCCGATCCTGGCCAACTACACACCCGACGGCGACGACTGGGCGGTCGAGGTCACCGCGGCGGGCAAGACGCTCACCGCCACCGCGCCCGGCCTGATCGCCGCCCGCGACCGGGCCGACCAGCTCGTCGAGGAGCTGGTGCCCGGCGACAACGTCCGCACGGTCGTGCACACCCTCGACGGGGACGCCTTCGGCTTCACCGAGGCCTACCTGTCCGCCCGCCTGGCCAAGCCCGCCGACGACCTTGCCAGCGACCCCGCAGGCGATTCCGCAGACGAATCCGCCGACAACTCCGGGAGCCCCGCCGAGGAGGCCGAGCCCGCCGAAGCGGACAAGGCGGTCACCCCGGCGCCGCGAGCGGCGAAGGAGACCCCGGTCGCCGAGCCCGCGGGCTGAGACCAGCCGAACAGGGCCGGCGGGACAAGGCCAGCGGAACAGGGGTCAGCGGAACAGGCCGCGCACGATCAGCAGCCCGACCACCACGCCGACCCCGATCAGGGCGTAGCGCACCTTCGGGTCGTCGAGGGTGGACCGCGCGCTGGCCTTGGCGCTGTCGACCATCCGCTTGGGGCTGGCCTTCTCGCCCAGGTGGTCGAGCGTGACCGCCAGCGCGTCGCGCGCCTGCTCGATCTCGCGCTGGATGGTCTCGGGGTCGCGGGCCACGTGTCCTCCTCGCCGGGCGGGGGTGCTGCCCCACGGTAGATCACCGGCCCTTCCGCCTTCCGCATGGGCCACCAGTAGGCTGACCGGGCTACCACGCGGGGGGCCGTAGCCCAATTGGCAGAGGCACACGGTTTAGGTCCGTGCCAGTGAGAGTTCGAGTCTCTCCGGCCCCACGACAGCGCCGACCAGCGGTTACATGGCCAGGTCTGGTCGGTGTGAGAACTCGGGTTGGTCTGTCCCAGGTCCGCCGTGCGGCAGAGGTGGACGTTCGGAATCGCGCGACTCGCGGCTTGAGCGGTGCCGTCACGGGGTCAGCGACCGCAGCGGTCCACACGCTTCCAGGGCCAGGCCGTGGCGAGCCAGTGTGCGACGGCGTCGGCGAGTGGCAGGTCGAGGCCCGATCTGTCGGCCCGCACCCAGGACTGCACCGTGACGTCCCACTCCTCGGAGGCCGAGGGGTACAGGTAGACGCAACCGATGACGTCGTCCTCGCCCGGGTCGAGGACGGTGAAGGTGAAACCGGCGCCCCGCGTGAAGTCGTCGGCGTGGCGGCGAAGGTCGGTGAGGTTCTCCTCGAGCGTCATGCCGTCGCGTGGTGGCCAGTCGCCGTCCGGATAGCCGGGAGTGGAGCGTATGTGCTCGATGCTCGACATCCAGGCGGCATGATCGGCCGCATTGTGCCGCGGCCCCAGCGGTTCGAGGCGGAACCGGTCGGTGACGAGTGAGGTCGGCGGGTCGAAGCCGACCGGCACGAACTCATCCGCGGTCACAACCGGGAGCATACTGCGCTACCGCTTCACCCACTGCGTCCGCGCGTCGGTGACGTCGGCCGTGCCCGCGGCGGTGTGGAGCCGATCCCTGGACGACAGGCTGACCCGGCTGGAGCCGGGCCACACGCCGTTCACGACAGACTGACCCGACGACGGCCCGCCGCGGGCTCGCGGCGGGCCGTCGTTTGTTGGGTTACGGGCAGAAGACCTCGATCAGGGCGTCGTTCAGGCCGTCCAGACCCGCTTCGTTGTCCGGCGCCGTGGTGACCGACATCTCCACGCGGGTGGTGGCGTCCTCGGTGCTCATGACGAACGTGGCGTAGCCGGGGATGCCGCCGTTGTGGCCCCAGACGGAACCGCCGCAGGGCAGGGGGGTCTCGTGCAGGCCGAGGCCGTATCCCTCGACCGTCGTCGTCATCTCGGCGAGCTGGGCGGGGGCCAGGACCCGGCCGGAGAGCAGGGCCGCGTAGAAGCGGTCGAGGTCCGCTGTCGTGGAGATCATCGCGCCCGCGGCCCAGGCCATCGAGGAGTTCATCGCGGTGACGTCGACCGGGCGGTCGCCGATGGACATGTACCCGTGGGCGTGCGGGCCGTGCGGGGTGCGCCCGCCCATCCGGGTCTCGCGCATCCCCAGCGGGCGCAGCACCCGGCGCTCCACCGCGCGGTCGTAGGACTGGCCGGTGACCTTCTCGATCAGCAGGCCCGCGACGACGTAGTTGGTGTTCGAGTAGGAGTGCCGGGCGCCCGGCTCGAACTCCAGCGGGCGGGCGGTGGCCACCGCGACCAGCTCGCGCGGGGCGAACTCGCGGAAGCGGATCTTCGGGAAGTTCTCCGGGTCCAGTCCGATCGCGCTGGTGTAGTCGTACAGGCCGCTGGTGTGCTGCAGCAGCATGCGCACGGTGACGCGGTCGCCGTCCGGCAGCAGGCCGGGCAGGTACGACGCCACCGGCTCGTCCAGCGCCACCCTGCCCTCGGCGACGAGCTGGAGCACGACGGTCGCGGTGAAGGTCTTGGTCACGCTGCCCACCCGGAAGCGGCCGTCGAGCGGCACCGGCCGCGCGCTCCCCAGCCGCGCCGTCCCGCTGCGCAGCAGCAGGGTCCTGCCGCCGTCGACGACGCGCACCTGCACGCCCTGCGCGCCGTCGGCGGCCATCCGGTCCAGCGCGGCCTGCACCACGGCCCGGTCAATGGCCCCGGCCCCCTCGGGAGCGGCGACGGCCGCGCCCGCCGTCCCGGTCAGCCCGAGCACCACGGCGGCGCCGAGCGCCGCCAGCTTCCTGATCCCCACTGTTCGGTCCCCTCATCGGTGATGCGCCCCAGTCTCGCCACCCCGCCGTACGCGGGCGTCGATCCACGGGCGGATACCGGATCATCCTCAGGGAGTACCAATCGGGTGACAACGCTTGCCTGCGGACCGCGGTCCCGCTGGGCGATATCCGCCACACCTCTGGCCACCGGGCGTGGGACGATCACGCCATGCGCAGGCCAAGGCCGATCGCGGTGCTCCTCCGGTGGGTCGACCGGTTCGAGGAGCGCGGCGTGTACGTGCCCGGCGAGGAGAACCAGGCCATCTCGCCGTGGCGGGACTTCGGCTGGCTGATCGCGCTGTGGCTGGCGACGGTGGGTGTGGTCGTCCTCTTCTTCGCCATGGCGGCCTGAGACCCCGGTCACTCTTGGTGCCGCTCCGGTCACGGCTCGGCCACAGCCTGGCCCCAGGTGCGACTCATCCCGGCTTTGGCATGGGCATGGCGAACCGCCAGCGGACATCGTGGACGAGTACCGCTGTGTCCCCCCAGGCGAGGAAGTGGTTGGAGACGTGAAGACCGTCGGGCGTGCCGCCGCCTGCGTCCTCCTGGCCGTGCTCGCCGGGTGCGGCGCGGCCGAGTCCAGCACTCCCACCAGCCAGCCGCTCACCTCCGCCCCCGAGCGCGCCGCCCGGCCGGGCACCATCGCCCCCGGCGGGGAGCTGACGGCGCTCGGCGGCGGCCTGTCGATCGCGGTCTCGCCGCCCACCTCCTTCGTGCCCACCACGTCGGCCACCCCCGCCGCGGCGCGCGCGGTGGGCTTCGAGATGACCGTCCGCAACGACGGCACCGGCCCGTACCAGCCGACGCTGCTGGCGCTGAGGGCCAGCGTCGAGGCACGCGAGACCAGGCAGGTGGTCGACTCCACGCAGGGCTACAGCGGGCTGGTGGGCGCCGAGGAGATCGCGCCGGGCCAGAGCGTGCGGTTCTCGGTCGCCTTCGCGGTGCCCGAGCGCAAGGCGGACATCCGGGTGCAGGCCAAGCCCGACCCGGCGGCGTCGGTCGCGGTGACCGTCTTCGACGGCGAAGCGTGAGCCCTGGAACACCCTGCGCGCAGCGGGCACCGGATTTCCGTAATTGACTGGTCAATCAAGAACCGCCACCCATTGGACTGAATGGGTGAGACCGGCACTTTTCTGAATCCGTCACGCCGGCCCGTGATAAAAACCAGAGTCCGACCGCGACCGGTTGTGCCGGTCAGAAAAGCGGACTCACGCTCACTTATCGCCGCGAACTCGAATAACTCCACGTGGCCCCTGACATCGACGTCGAGCGCGCCACGACACGCTACACATGGTGATCGCGGGCCGTTTCCCCCACTCTTGGGACTCGTTTCAATCCTGCCGTTCGAGCCCGTGGCGACGTACGTGAAGGATAAGCTCATCGACAGCAGTGAGCCGCCTTGGGGGAATTGATGTCGCTCGCCCAGTTCGATGCCGACCGGGAAGACCAGGACGCGCACCCCGCCGTCGCGACCGCCGCGGCCGAGCTACTCGCGCCTTGGGCGTCCCGTCTGACCGGGCTGGGGGTGGACTCCGACGCGGTCGTGGCCGCGGCGAGCGGGTCCGCCGTCGGCGACCTCATCGCCCTCGCCCACCGCGACCCGGCCAGCCACGGCTCATGGGAATACGTCCTGGCCGCCTACTCCTGCTTCCAGGCGGTGCTCGCCCACCGCGTCGCGCACGCGGTGCGCACCGCCCCCGGCGACCCGTGGCAGCTGCTGATCACCGCCCGCGCCATCGCCGAGGTGGCCAAGGTGCGCACCGGGGTGGAGATCCACCCATCGGCCACGATCGGGCCGCGGTTCGTCATCGACCACGGCATCGGCACCGTCATCGGCGAGGACGTCGCCATCGGCGCGGACTGCTACATCCTGCAGGGCGTCGTGCTCGGCGCGCTGGGCATCGCCGACAACCCCGGCGGACGCCGCCACCCCCGCCTCGGCGACCGGGTGCAGGTGGGCGGCTTCGCCCGCGTCCTCGGGCCGGTCTCGGTGGGCGACGACGTCGTCATCGGCAGCCACGCCCTCGTCCGCGCCGACGTGCCCAACGGCGCCCAGGTCGCCGTGCTGCACCAGTTCCAGATGGTCTCCGGTCCCCGCCCGATCACCGTCTACGGCGTGGAAGCCCTCGGCGAATACCGGTTCCGCCTCTACGGCACCGACCTGGACCGCCCCGGCATGGAGGTCCAGCTGCTCGGCCCGAGCCAGGAGCCGCTGGCCCCCGGGGACTGGAACCTGTTGCAGGGCAACGCCAAGTGCCTGACCCTGCAGATCTCGCCACGGGCGCGCGGACTGCGCTCGGTGGCCCACGTCCGGCTGCGGCACGGTGGCTCCGAGGTGACCGTGGGCATCCCGGTCGCCCGGCGGGCCCGAGTACGCCCGCTCGCCCGCCTCGCCTGACCTCCCCCTGCCAGCCATCTTTGGAGAGTCCTGTGTCCACGCAAGACACGGCCGCGTCGCGCCGTTCCCGCAAACCGACGCTGCTGCTGGCCGCCAGCTTCGTGATGGTCTGCCTCATCTGGGGGTCCACCTGGATCGCCATCAAGCTGGCCGTGACCGACATGCCGCCGCTGACCGCCTCGGGGCTGCGCTTCGTCGTCGCCGCGCCGGTGTTCATCATCGCCTGCCGGGCGATGGGCAAGCCGCTGTGGTACCCCAAGCACCTGACCTGGTTCTTCGGGTTCATCCTGGCCTTCTACTTCGCCGTGCCGTTCTTCCTCTACAACTACGGTGAGCAGTTCATCTCCTCCGGCCTGACAGCCATCATCTTCTCCTCGGTCGCGGTGATGATGGTCGTCTTCAGCGTGCCCATCCTGCGCACCCGGATCACCGTGGTGCAGGGGCTGGCCGTCATCGTCGCCTTCACCGCGCTGGGGGCGCTGATCCTGCACTCCCAGGGCGTCGCGGTGACCAGCGGTTGGGGCATCGCCGCCGTGCTGTCCGCCGCGGTCATGCACGCGCTGGCGTACATCCTGATCAAGAAGCACGGCGGCGCCATCCACTCCATGACGCTGAACACCATGCCGATGGCGCTGGCCGGGGTCATCCTGGCCGGACTCGGGTTCCTCATCGAGCGCCCCGGCGCCGAGGCGTTCACCGCGCGCAGCGTCGGGGCGACGCTGTACCTGGGCGTGGTCGCCTCCGTCATCGGCTTCGCCGTGTACTTCTGGCTGGTGCAGCGGATGGACACCGTCACCGTGTCCTTTGTGTTCGTCCTGTTCCCGATCGTCGCCCAGTTCTTCGGGGTGTTCGTCGAGGGCGCGAGCTTCGACTTCATCGACCTGGCGCTGACCCTGCTGATCCTGGGCGCCTTCGCCGTCACCCAGTACGGCCAGCGCCGGAGCGCGACCCCGGAGCCGGTGGTGGAGGGCACGGTGGACGCCGACGGTTACCCGACCGCCGACACCCTCGACCGCCTCTACCGCCACGCCACGGCGGCCCACCCCGCCGAGGCGTGCGGGTTCATCAGGGAGAGCGGGGTGACCGAGTGCGCCAACGTCATCGACCAACTCTCCGCAGGCCGCCCCGAGGACTTCACCCGCACCGTCCACACCGGGTACGCCTTCGGTGGCGCCGACCTGCGCACGCTGGCCGAGTCCTTCGACGGGGAAGACCCGGTGCGCGTCATCTACCACTCCCACCCCGACGTCGGCGCGTACTTCAGCGACGAGGACCACCGGCACGCGGTCTTCGAGGGCATGCCGGTGTACCCGGTGCGCCACCTGGTCATCGACGCCACCGCCGACGGCGCGCGCGGCGCGCGGCTGTTCGACTTCTCCGAGACGGCGGGCCGCTACGTGGAAATCGCCGCGTTCGGCGACCCGGTCGGACGCGCCAGCACCCCGGCGCAGACGGGAGTCGAGGCGTGACCGCCATTCGCGGCGCCATCGGCGACTCGGTCCTCGACGTCATCGGCGGGACGCCGATGGTGCGCCTCTCCCGCGTCGAACCAGACCTCGGCCGCGAGTTGCTCGTGAAGCTGGAACTGGTCAACCCGGGCGGCAGCCACAAAGTCCGCATCGCGCTCAACATGATCCTGGCCGCCGAGCGCGACGGGGAGCTGACCCGCGGCACCGGGCAGACCATCATCGAGTCCACCGGCGGCAACACCGGCATCGGCCTGGCGATGGCCTCGGCGATCCTGGGCTACAAACTGGTCCTGGTCATCCCGGACAACTACAGCCGCTCGAAGATGCGCCTGCTGCGCGGTTACGGCGCCGAGGTCCGGCTCTCCGACCACACACTGGGCAACAACTCCCACGCCGAGATGGCGCTGGGCCTGCTGTTCGACAACCCCGACTGGGTGATGCTCAACCAGCAGGGCAACCCGGCCAACCCGGAGATCCACGAGCGCACCACCGCGCTGGAGATCCTGGCCGCGATGGATGGGCGCACCCCGGACCTGATGGTCGCGGGCGTGGGCACCGGCGGGCACATCACCGGCGTCGGGCGGGTGCTCAAGGAGCGCGACCCCCACCTGCGGATCGTCGCGGTGCAGCCGGAAGGCTGTTCCCTGCGGGAGAACCGGTTCGTCACGCACGGCATCCAGGGGCTGGCCGTGGGTCTGGTGCCCGCGGTGCTGGACATGACCCTGGTCGACGCCGAGGCCCAGGTGTCCTATGACGACGCGGTGGCGATGATCCCCCGGCTGATGCGCACCGAGGGCCTCGCGGTGGGGATCTCCTCGGCGGCCAACGTGGTCGCGGCGATCAGGCTGGCCAGGGAGATGCCCGAGGGCGCCTGTATACTCACCTTCGCTTACGACGGCGTGCTGGACTATCTCGACGCACTGCCCGATCACCCCCACTCCCCAGTCGACGCTGTCGTGTCCGACGCCGCTGGAGGATGATCTTGGTCGCGAAACTCTACATCGACGAGCCGTACCGCCGCGAGTGCGCGGCACGGGTGACCGGCGTGCGCGGGAACCAGGTGTTCCTGTCCGAGACGGTCTTCTACCCCGAGGGCGGCGGCCAGGTCGGCGACACCGGGTGGGTCGGCGAGTCGCGGATCGCGGACACGCAGAAGGTCGGCGGGCGCCCGTTCGCGCACGACGACTTCCCCGACATGATCATGATTGACGGCGACGTCGGGCACCTCCTCGCCGAGGACACCGCGCCGCCCGAGGTGGGCGCCGAGGTCGACGTCCGGGTGGACTGGGAGCGGCGGATGGCCAACATGCGCCACCACTCCGCGGCGCACCTGGGCTTCTGGTTCGCCACCACCGCCCGCCCCGACCTCTACACCAAGGGCGCGCGCATCGACGGGAAGACCGCCCGCTTCGACTTCCACACCCGCGAGCGCATCACCGCGGAGGAAGTCGCCGAGTGGGAGCAGAAGGCCAACGAGATGATCGCCAAGGACCTGGAGATCCGCACGGTCCCGGTGGCAGGCGAGCACGAGGCCCGGATCTGGCACAGCGGCGACATGACGATCCCCTGTGGCGGCACGCACGTGCGCTCGACCGGCGAGATCGGCCAGGTGAAGCTGCGCCGCAAGCGGCAGGGCAACAGCTTGGAGCGGCTGTACATCACCATCCTGGAACTGGGCACATGAAAGGACACCCGTGACCGCGAGGCCCTTCGCGGGCCGGACCGCCGCGTCGGTTCTGCCGCCCGTGCTCGGCTCGGACCTGCGGGTCCCACTGGCCGACGGCACGATGGCGCCGTTCGCCAACTTCGACCACGCGGCCACCACGCCGTGCCTGGCCGCGGTGGCCGACGCGGTGGCCGGGTTCCTGCCCTGGTACGCGAGCACGCACCGCGGCGCGGGCACGCTCTCGACGATGTGCACCGCCCGGTACGAGGAATCCCGGCGCACGGTGCGGCGGTTCATCAACGCCCGCCCCGACGACCTCCTCATCTTCACCCGCAACACCACCGACGCGCTCACCCTGCTGGCAGGCGCGGTCCCGGCGGGCACCACCGTGATCGTCTTCGCCCACGAGCACCACGCGAACCTGCTGCCGTGGCGCGAGTCGCGCACGCTGCCGATCCCGCCGCGCGTCGATGACATGCTCGCCGACCTGGAACGGGCACTGGTCGAGCTGGACGGGCGCGCGCTGGTGACGGTCACCGCGGCCACCAACGTCACCGGCGAGCTGCTGCCGCTGGCCGACCTGGTCACGCTGGCCCACCGGCACGGCGCGCGGATCGCCGTCGACGCCGCGCAGCTGGTGGCGCACCGACCGGTGGACGTGGCCGGGCTGGACATCGACTACGTGGCGTTCAGCGGGCACAAGATGTACGCGCCATTCGGCATCGGCGTGCTCGCCGGGCGGGCGGACTGGCTCTCGGCGGCCAAGCCGTACCTGCCCGGGGGCGGCGCGACGGTGCACGTGTCCGACGACTGCGGCTCCGTGGAGTGGGCGGTCGGGGAGTCCCGGCACGAGGCGGGCACGCCGAACGCCATCGGCGCGGTCGCGCTCGCGGCGGCGTGCCAGACGCTCCAGGTGGCGTGGGACTCGCTGATGCCCTACGAGGCGGTGCTGCTGTCCCGGCTGCGCTCGGGTCTCGCCGAGATCCCCGAGGTGCGGGAGCTGTCGCTGTTCGGGCCGACGGCGGAGCGGGTCGGCATCGTGACGTTCACCGTCGACGGGGTGGACCCCGGGCTGCTGGCCACGGCGCTGTCGGTGGAGTACGGCATCGGGGTGCGGCACGGGTGGTTCTGCGCCCACCCGCTGACCCGGCACCTGCTGCGCGCGGAGGAGTCGGCCACCGCGGTACGGGCCAGCCTGGGGCTGGGCGTGGGCACCGAGCACGTCGACCGGCTGGTGGACGCGGTGCGCACGATCAGCGAGATCGGGCCACGGCTGATGTACGTCGCCCAGGACGGCACGTGGTGGCCGACCGCGGACGCGGCCAGCACACCGATGCGGAGCCCGCGCCCCAGTGCGGCCGCTATAGCGTTGCCGCATGACTGAGCGCCTGAGCGTCGGCGACCCCGCCCCCGACTTCACCCTGCCCGACAGCACCGGCGCCCCGGTGTCGCTGTCCGACTTCCGCGGGCAGTCGGTGATCGTGTACTTCTACCCGGCCGCGGCCACTCCCGGCTGCGCCAAGCAGGCGTGCGACTTCCGCGACAACCTCGGGGTGTTCACCTCGGCGGGGTACGCGGTGCTGGGCGTCTCCCCGGACTCGCAGGCCAAGCTGGCGAAGTGGGCGGCCGCGGAGTCCCTGCCCTTCCCCCTGCTCTCCGACGCCGAGCGCACGGTGATGAAGGAGTGGGGCGCCTTCGGGGAGAAGCAGATGTACGGCAAGACCGTCACCGGGGTGATCCGCTCGACCTTCGTCATCGACCCCGCCGGGACGGTCTCCGAGGCCCAGTACAACGTGCGCGCCACCGGCCACGTGGCGAAGCTGCGCAAGGACCTGAAGGTCTGATCTCGGGGTTTCTCCCCGAGCCGCCACCCGCCGATCGGACGTAACCTCGACGGGTGACCATCCAACCCGCCAAGTCCGACGCAGGCCGGGTGCTCCCGAGGGAGCCGCTCAAGGCCGCGATCGTGGTCGGGGCGTTCACCGTCCTGCTGTACCTCGTCGAGCTGCTCGACGCCGTCCTGCCCGCCGACCTCGACCACAACGGCATCCTCGCCAGGGAGCCTGCCGGGCTCGACGGGGTCATCTGGTCGCCGCTGCTGCACGGCGGCTGGGGACACCTGTTCAGCAACACCCTGCCCTTCGTGGTGCTCGGCTTCCTCGCGATGGCGGGCGGGCTCGCCCAGTGGATCGCCGTCACCGCGACGATCTGGCTGGTCAGCGGCCTGGGCGTGTGGCTGACCGCGGACAGCGGCTCGGTCACCGTCGGCGCGTCCGGGCTGGTGTTCGGGTGGATGCTGTTCCTGCTGGTCCGCGGGCTGTTCAACCGCAGCGTCGGGCAGCTCGTCGTCGCGGCGGCGCTGCTGCTCTACTGGGGCACCATGCTCTTCGGCGTGCTCCCCGGCGACCCGCGGATCTCCTGGCAGGGCCACCTGTTCGGCGCGCTCGGCGGCGTCCTCGCCGCCTGGCTGGTCGCGGTCGCCAACCGGCGGACGACCTCCGTACGCTCCTAGGCCGTGGACCCCCGTGCGCCGATCGGCGTGTTCGACTCCGGCGTCGGCGGCCTGACCGTCGCCCGCGCCATCCTCGACCAGCTGCCCACCGAGCGCCTGCGCTACGTCGGCGACACCGCCAACGGCCCCTACGGCCCCCTGCCGATCGCCCGCGTCCGCGAGCTGGCTTTGAGCATCGCCGACGACCTGGTGGACAGCGGGGTGAAGCTGCTGGTCATCGCCTGCAACACCGCCTCGGCCGCCTGCCTGCGCGACGCCCGGGAGCGCTACGCCATCCCGGTGGTGGAGGTCGTCGTCCCGGCGGTGCGGCGGGCGGTCGCGGCGACGCACACCGGGCGGATCGGGGTGATCGGCACCGAGGGCACGGTCCGCTCGGGCGCTTACGACGACGCCTTCGCCGCCGCGCCCGGGGTCACCGTGACCAGCGCGGCCTGCCCCCGGTTCGTGGACTTCGTCGAGCGCGGCGTGACCTCCGGGCGCCAGGTGCTGGGGCTCGCCCAGACCTACCTCGAGCCGCTGCAGCAGGCCGACGTCGACACCGTGGTCCTGGGCTGCACCCACTACCCGCTGCTCAGCGGCCTGATCCAGGTGGTCATGGGGCCCTCGGTCACGCTCGTGTCCAGCGCGGAGGAGTGCGCCAAGGGCGTCTTCGGCGTGCTGACCGCGGGCGAGCTGCTGACCGACGCGACCGGCGACCCGGCGCACGAGTTCCTGGCCACCGGCCCCGCCGAGCCGTTCCACCGCCTCGCGCGCCGCTTCCTCGGCCCCGAACTGGCCAGCTTCGCCCTGACCGGCCCGTGATCACACGCCGCCCGCGGGCGGTGTGACACGCTGACCGCGTGCTGCTCACGATCCTCGGCTGCTCCGGGAGCCTCCCCGGCCCCGACGCTCCCGCATCGGGGTACCTGGTGGAGGCGGAGGGCTTCCTGCTCGGCGTCGAACTGGGCCCGGGCACCCTGGCCGAACTCCAGTCCCGCCGCGACCCGTTCCAGCTCGACGCGCTGCTGTTCTCGCACCTGCACGCCGACCACTGCTCGGACTTCGCCTCGCTGACCGTCCTGCGCCGCTACCACCCCGCGCCCAGCCGCGACCCGCGCGCCGAGCGCCTGCCGGTGTACGCGCCGTCGACGGCCCCGCGCCGCTTCGCCATGGCCTACGCGACCAACGACGCCGAGCTGGCCGAGACCGACCTGACCGACGTCTTCGACTTCCGCGCGCTGAGCCCCGGCACCGTGGAGATCGGGCCGTTCTCGGTGACCGTGGCGCCCGCGGCGCACCCGTGCGAGTCCTACAGCTTCGCCATCGGCCACGACGGCCGCACCCTGGTCTACACCGGCGACACCGGGCCGAACCCGGCGCTGAGCGCGCTGGTCGACGGGGTCGACGTCCTGCTGACCGAGGCGTCCTGGACCCACGCCGACGACCGGCCCGTCGACCTGCACCTCTCCGGGCGCCAAGCGGGGGAGCTGGCGGCGTCGGGCGGCGTCGGGCGCGTCCTGGTGACGCACATCCCGCCGTGGGCCGACGGCGACGCCGTGCTGGCCGAGGTCCGGGCGGCGTACCCCGGCGAGGCGCTGCGGGTCGAGCAAGGCGTCACCTACACCGTCTGAGCGTCCTACTACGCTGACCGGGTGGCTCGCAGCGATGGCAGGAATGACGATCAGCTCCGCGACATCAAGCTGACCAGGGGGTACCAGGACTGGCCCGCCGGGTCGGTGCTCGTGGAGTTCGGGCGGACCCGGGTGCTGTGCGCGGCCAGCGTGAGCGAGGGGGTCCCGCGCTGGCGCAAGGGCTCGGGGCTCGGCTGGCTGACCGCGGAGTACGCGATGCTGCCCTCGGCGACCAACACCCGGGGGGACCGGGAGTCGGTCAAGGGGCGCGTCGGCGGGCGCACGCACGAGATCAGCAGGCTGATCGGGCGCTCGCTGCGCGCGTGCATCGACCTGTCGGCCATCGGGGAGAACACGATCCAGCTCGACTGCGACGTCATCCAGGCCGACGGGGGCACGCGGACCGCGGCGATCACCGGGGCGTACGTGGCGCTGGCCGACGCGGTGACGTGGCTGGGCTCGGCCAAGCTGCTGAAGGACCCGAACCCGCTGTCCTGCTCCGTCGCGGCGGTGAGCGTCGGCGTGGTCGGCGGCCGGGTGCGGCTGGACCTGCCCTACGAGGAGGACGTCCGCGCCGAGGTGGACATGAACGTGGTGGCCACCGACGCCGGGACGCTGATCGAGGTGCAGGGGACCGGGGAGGGCGCCACGTTCGCACGGTCGACCCTGGACCGGATGCTGGACATCGCGCTGGCCGGGTGCTCGGACCTGACCCGGCTCCAGGCCCAGGCCCTCGCGCTGCCGTACCCGGGCGAGCTGCCCAAGCCGAAGGGCGGCAAGGGATGAACCGGGTGCTGCTGGCCTCGCGCAACACCAAGAAGCTCGAGGAGCTGCGGCGCATCCTCGCCGCGGCCGGGCTGGTGGGCATCGAGGTGCTCGGCCTCGACGACCTCCCCCCGTTCCCGGACGCCCCGGAGACGGGGGCGACGTTCGAGGAGAACGCCCTCGCCAAGGCGCGCGACGCGGTGGCGGCCACCGGCCTGCCGTCCATCGCCGACGACTCGGGCCTGGCGGTCGACGCGCTGAACGGGATGCCGGGGGTGCTCTCCGCCCGGTGGTCGGGCAGGCACGGCGACGACCAGGCGAACCTGGACCTGCTGCTGGGCCAGTTGCGGGACGTGCCCGACTCCCGACGCGGCGCCGCGTTCGTGTGCGCGGTGGCGTTCATCCTCCCGACCGGCGAGGAGACCGTCGTCCGGGGGGAGTGGCGCGGCACCCTGACGCGAGAACCCCGCGGGGAGAACGGCTTCGGCTACGACCCGATCTTCGTACCCGACGGCGACGACAAGACCTCGGCCGAGCTGGAGCCCGCGGAGAAGGACGCCCGCTCACACCGGGGAATCGCGTTGGCGTCGCTGGTGCAGCACCTGCGAGGCCACTGAGCACGGGTGACAGCCCTGATCCTCTGGTACGCCCACGACCAGGACGGCGGCCACCTCGCCGCGACGGCCGAGGAGATCGACGCGGCCTTGGACCACGTCGCCGGGCTCGCCGACAACCATGGCGTCGTCGCCACCATCACCCGAAGCGGTGACGACGTCACCACCCTCCACGCCGGGATCAACGGCGACGCCGGAGCCCTCCACTACACCGACGCCGAAGCGGCTCACTACAGCCGAGGCGACGCATCCGGCGACGGCGAAGTACTCAGCTACGCGGTTCAGCAGGATGAGCTGGAACTACCCCCCGACGCCGAGATTCCCGTCGCCGACGTCCGCGCCGCGGTGCACGAGTACGCGCGCACCGGCTCCCGGCCCACAGGTATCCGTTGGCAGCGATGGAAAGCACCGCGCACCCCCGGCCCCACCATGCCCGACCCGCTCGACCCCGCCATCTGGGGATGACCACAAAGCACTGAGTCACGGAACAGCTGACGCGAACAGGCAAGTGCTACGCAGTCGCACTCTGCCCGCCCCACGTGGTTGAGGCCGAAAGCAAGCGCGGGGGTGCCCGGCGGGGTGAGGCGTATCCCACCCCGCCGGGCAGCCGCTGGACAGGGCCGGTGCCCTCAGCAGCCCGCGCGGGTCGGGCTCAGGACGATGTCGTCGTACCAGAGGGTGTCGGTCTCGCCGCCGTAGCTCTCCCAGCCCAGCCGGAAGTCGGTGAGGTTGGGGCGCCAGGCGGGCTTGCCGCGGACCCACTGGCCGTCCACGTCATGGGTGGCGACGCCGTCGGCCACCAGCCCGGGGACCAGGGTCCCGTCCACCCAGGTGTTGATCGCCCCCGAGGTCCGGTCCACGGAGAACTCGACGCAGGTCCAGCGGTCCGTCGGCAGGGGGCGGCTCATGGACACGCCGGTGGGGCTCTGTTCGGGCAGGGTGGCGTCGTCGGACTCGCGGTTCCATTGCAGGGCCGCGTTCTGCCCGCCCATGCGCAGGTCCTTGCCCTCGGTGGCGTCGCGCATGGCCATGAAGGTGGTGTGGGCCGCGGGCAGCGCCGTGGAGTGGCGGACGTGGAAGCGGCCGAAAAGGGTGCTGCCGCTCTGGTCGGCCAGGGTGGTGCCGACGAACACGTGGTTGCAGTAGCCGCCGCCGCCGTTGACGCGGACGGCCTTGCCGCCGCCTCGGCCCGCTGTGGGGTCGATGGTGGCCGTGCCGGTGCCCTGGCAGTTGGGGTAGGTCAGCGACCAGCGGCCGCCGGGGGCCGGGCCCGCCTGGGTCTCCCAGTTCTCGCAGACCGCGGTGGCCGGGCAGCCCGGGGGCGGGTTGGTGGTCGTTGTCGTTGTCGTTGTCCCAGTGGTGGTCGTGGTGGTCGGGGGCGGGGTGTCCTGACAGGACTGGCCGTTCAGGGCGAAGTCGACCGGCACCGGGTTCGCCCCGGTGAAGGTGCCCTGGATGCCGAAGCGCACGGTGCCGCCCGGTCCCACCGAACCGTTGTAGGGGGCGTTGGCCGCCGTCACGGCGGGGCCGCTCTGGCGCAGTGTCGTGTTCCAACTGCTGGTCACGCGCTGGTCGCCCGCGTAGGTCCACGTCAGCTGCCACGACGAGAGCGCGGCGCCGGTCGCGTTGGTGAGCGCCACCTCCGCGGTGAAGCCGCCGGGCCACTGGTTGACCCGGTAATCGACCGAACAAGCCGGAGCGGCGGCGGCGTGGGGGGCTGTGCTGACGAGCGCCATGCCCGACAGGAGGGCGGCGGCGCCGGTCAGCGCCGCTGCCGCGACAGCCCGAGACGTCTTCGGAGACATCGGTGTCCCTTCCTTGGGAGCGCTCCCAAGGACAACGAACCACTGATCACCCGGTGCTGTCAACCGCTCCCGGCAGGCGGGCGAGGGACTCCGTCATGCGGCTGGTGATGTGCCGGTTCCCCAGCCGCATCGCCAGGCCACGCAGCCAGGAGACCGGTTCCTGGCGCAGCCGCAGCGTGACGCGGGTGGAGTCGCCGGTGGCGGTCAGTTCGATGTGGAACTCCGACCTGGCGGCGAAGCGGGGGGCGGGTTTGCCGTCCAGGCGCTCGTCGAGGTGCGTCCAGGCGATCAGCGCGTCCGGGGAGAACGCGGTGACCTCCTGGTCGATCTCCGAGCGCCGGGTGCCCCAGCGGCCGTGCTGGCGCCGCCGCTCCCCCAGGCCGGAACCCGAGAGCACCTCGGTGCGCTCGGCGAAGCTGAACCAGTCGGGGGCGCGGCGGGCGGCGGCGACGACCTCCCACACCGCGGGCGCGGGGGCGGCGATGACAGCGGAACGGACCAGCTCGATCACGTCGGACAAGCTACGCCCAGAGGTGTCCGTCCAGGCGCTCGGACGCCTCGTCGAGCGAGCCGGCGTAGGCGCCGGTCGACAGGTACTTCCACCCGGCGTCGCAGACGATGAAGACCACGTCGGCCTGCTCGCCGGTGCCCGCGGCCTTCTCCGCGACGGCCAGCGCCGCGTGCAGGATGGCGCCGGTGGAGATGCCCGCGAAGATGCCCTCCACCTCCAGCAGCTGCCGGGTCCTGCGCAGCGCGTCGTAGGACCCGACCGAGTAGCGCCCGGTGAGCACGTCCGGGTCGTACAGCTCGGGCACGAACCCCTCGTCGAGGTTGCGCAGCCCGTAGACCAGCTCCCCGTACCTGGGCTCGGCGGCGATGATCTGCACCTCCGGCTTGTTCTCCCGCAGGTACCGGCCGACGCCGACCAGCGTGCCGGTCGTGCCCAGGCCCGCCACGAAGTGCGTCACCGAGGGCAGGTCGCGCAGGATCTCCGGGCCGGTGCCCTCGTAGTGCGCGCGGGCGTTGTTCGGGTTGCCGTACTGGTAGAGCATCACCCAGTCCGGGTGCTCGGCCGAGAGCTCCTTGGCCCGCCGGACCGCCTCGTTGGAGCCGCCCGCGGCGGGCGAGTAGACGATGCGCGCCCCGTACGCCTGGAGCAGCTGCTTGCGCTCCTCCGAGGTGTTCTCCGGCATCACGCACACCAGGCCGTAGCCCTTGAGCTTGGCCGCCATCGCCAGGGCGATGCCGGTGTTGCCCGAGGTCGGCTCCAGGATGGTGGAGCCGGGCACCAGCCTGCCCTCGCGCTCGGCCGCGGTGATCATGGACAGGGCGGGCCGGTCCTTGATCGAGCCGGTCGGGTTGCGGTCCTCCAGCTTGGCCCACAGCCGCACCTCGGGCGACGGGGACAGCCGGGGCAGACCCACCAGCGGCGTGTCGCCTAGGGCGTGCAGGAGCGAGTCGTACCTGGCCACGGGAAAGCCTCCGCGGAAGAAGTGTCAGCCACCCGCGACGGCGGGCAGGATCGTGACGTTGTCGCCGTCGGCGACCTTGGCCTCCAGGCCACCGGCGAAGCGCACGTCCTCGTCGTTGACGTAGACGTTGACGAACCGGTGCAGCACGCCGTCCTTGACCAGCCGCGACTTGAGGCCACCGTGGTTGGCGTCGAGGTTGTCGATGAGCTCGGCCAGGGTGCCGCCCGCGGCGGAGACGGTCTTCTCGCCGCCGGTGTGGGTGCGCAGGATGGTCGGGATCGAGACGGTCACGGCCATGGGGGAACCTCCGGTTGGTGACGCTGATTCGGTAGGGATGACGCTCGGGCGACGGCAGGTATTCCGCGACTAGAGCGCGGTGTCCTCGGGCACGTCGTCCGGGCCGGTGTGGGCGAACCGGTAGGACTCCACGACCTCGACGGGCTCCTCGGTGACCACGCCGCCGACGATGCGGAACGAGCGCAGCTCGTGGCGCTCGGGGTCGCGGGTGGAGACCAGCACGTAGTGCGCGTCGGGCTCGGAGGCGTAGGCGATGTCGGTGCGCGAGGGGTACGCCTCGGTGGCCGTGTGCGAGTGGTAGACGACCACCGGGACCTCGTCGCGGGCGTCCATGTCCCGGTAGAGGCGCAGCAGGTCGGCCGAGTCGAACTCGTAGAAGGTCGGCGAGCGGGCCGCGTTGAGCATCGGGATGTGGCGCTCGGGGCGGTCGGACCCCTCGGGACCGGCGATCACGCCGCACGCCTCGTCCGGGTGGTCACGGCGGGCATGGGCCACCATCGCGTCCACGAGGTCTCGGCGGATCTGCAGCACGACGCCCATCCTACTGGGCGGATGCCGCTCTCCCAGTCCGTGGGAGAGACCAGTTCAGGCCCACGCGTCGCGGTAAGCCCGCAGGTCACCGACGGTCGTGGCGGCCAGGACCCCGTGCCCGACGGCGCGGGTGACCACGTCGGCCGCGGCGGCGTAGAGGGCGTCGAGGTCCAGCGGGCCGGCGACCGGGTGCGCGCCGGTGGCGGCGGCGAAGAGGGTGTCGCCGTCGAACAGCGAGTGCGCCGGGCGCAGGGCGCGGGCCAGGCCGTCCTGGCCGGACATCGCCAGCCTGCGGCACTGCGCCTTGGTCAGGGCCGCGTCGGTGGCGATGACGCCGATGGTGGTGTTGAGGTCGGCGGCGCTCGGCGCGGACAGCGCGCCGGGGCGCCCTGGCGACGGCGGGAAGTCCCCGGGGGCGACCGAGGCCGCCCAGAGCGTGCCGGTGTCGGGGTCGGCGGCCTCGCCGCGCGCGTTCACGGCCACCAGCGCGGCCACTGTGATCTCGCCCACGCGTGTCGACGCGGTGCCCACGCCGCCCTTGAGCGAGCCGGTCCGCGCGCCCGTCCCCGCCCCCACGCAGCCCTGCTCGACGGGCCCCTCCCGGGCGGCCTCGCACGCGGCGCGGCCGAAGGAGGCGTCGGGCCGGTTGCCCCAGTCCGAGCGCGGCAGGTCGAACAGCACGGCGGCCGGGACGATCGGCACCACCTCGTGGGGCCGCGTGCCGACCCGGAAACCCCGGCCGCGCTCCCCCAGCCAGGCCATCACGCCGTCGGCGGCGGCGAGGCCGTACGCGCTGCCACCGGCCAGGCACACCGCGTCGACCCGCTCGACCAGGTTCTCCGGCGCGAGCAGGTCGGTCTCGCGGGTGCCGGGCGCGCCGCCGCGGGCGTCCACCCCGCCGACGGTGCCCTCGGGGAACAGCACGACGGTCACGCCGGTCGCCCAGCCGTCCCCGAGGCGCTGGTGGTGGCCGACCCGGACGCCCTCGATCACGCGGAGACGGCCTGGACCAGGGACTCCTGCACCCAGGTCAGCCAGTGGTAGACGGCCATGTTGGGCGCGCGCGGGTCGTCGTCGGGCAGCTCGTCGGGGGTCTCGTCGTTGACGTCGAGCGCGGTGCCCAGGGCGATGCGCACGTCGTTGAGGGCGCCCAGCCAGGCGTCGGCCTGCTCGTCGTCCAGGCGCACCTCCCCGCCGTACATGGGGCAGGTGTCCATGACCACCGCGGCCACGCCGATCTTGCGGTCGAGCAGCTCGGGCTCGTGCAGCGAGCGCAGCGCCGCCGCGGAGTCGAGGTCGGCCTTGGTCGGGTTGTCCGGGTCCAGGCGGTGGAAGTCGGGCAGCAGCCGGGACAGGATCGGGTCGTCCGGGGAGGTGGTGGGGCCGGTGCGGATGCCGGTCAGCTCGGCCAGCTCGTCCTGCGGGGAGTCCTCGACGCGGGCCTTGAGCATGTCGTCGATCTGGGACACCAGCCCGCGCAGCACCGCCGCCTCCTGCCGGTCGACGGTGGCCACGACAGTGGCGCCCTTGCGCCGCCAAGGCTTCACGAGACGTGCTCCATCGTCGCCCACAGCCCCGCGGCGTGCAGTCGTGCCACGTCGCTCTCGACCTTCTCCTTCGTCCCCGACGACACGATGGCCTTGCCCTCGTGGTGGACGTCGAGCATGAGCTTGGTGGCCTTGTCACGGCTGTAGCCGAACAGCTTCTGGAAGACGTAGGTCACGTACGACATGAGGTTGACCGGGTCGTTCCAGACGACCGTCTGCCACGGTCTGTCCTCGGACACCACTTCGGAACCGACGGGGCTGCTCTGTGTCTGCTCCATGTCGACGGGCGCGGTCATACCGCTAATGGTGGCATGTCCCGTTCGACTCGGTCCGGGGGATCTTCCCTCGAATGGCGTACCCGACCCGTAGGCTCGCCGCATGACCACGGCGCTGCTGACCGACCACTACGAGCTGACGATGCTGGCCGCGGCGCTGACCGACGGCACCGCGTCGCGCTCGTGCGTGTTCGAGGTGTTCGCCAGGAGGCTGCCGACCGGGCGCCGCTACGGCGTGGTCGGCGGGACCCAGCGGGTGATCGACGCGGTGCGGGACTTCCGGTTCGGCCCCGAGGAGCTGGAGCACCTGCGCTCGAATGGCGTGGTGGGCGCCGAGGCGCTGGACTGGCTGGCCGCCTACCGCTTCCAGGGCGACATGGACGGCTACGCCGAGGGCGAGCTGTACTTCCCCGGCTCCCCGGTGCTGACCGTGCGGGGCACCTTCGCCGACGCGGTCGTGCTGGAGACGCTGGCGCTCTCCATCCTCAACCACGACAGCGCGATCGTCTCGGCCGCGGCGCGGATGGTCAGCGCGGCCAACGGCCGCCCGATCATCGAGATGGGCGGGCGGCGCACGCACGAGCGGGCGGCGGTGTCCGCCGCGCGCGCGGCGTACCTGGCGGGCTTCGCCACGACGTCGAACCTGGCCGCGGGCCACGCCTACGGGATTGCCACGGCGGGCACCTGCGCGCACGCGTTCACCCTGCTGCACGACAGCGAGCGCGACGCCTTCGCCGCGCAGGTCGAGGCGCTGGGCGTGGACACCACGCTGCTGGTGGACACCTACGACATCACCGCGGGCATCGACACCGCCGTCGAGGTCGCGGGCACCGGGCTCGGCGCGGTCCGCATCGACTCCGGCGACGTCGGCGTCCTGGCGCGCCAGGCCCGCGAGCAGCTGGACCGCCTCGGTGCCCGCCAGACCCGCATCGTCGTCTCCGGCGACCTCGACGAGTACGCCATCGCCGCCCTGCGCGCCGAGCCGGTGGACGCCTACGGGGTCGGCACCTCGCTGGTGACCGGCTCGGGCGCGCCGACGGCGGGGATGGTCTACAAGCTGGTCGAGGTCGACGGCAGGCCGGTGGCCAAGCGCAGCTCGCACAAGGAGTCCCTCGGCGGGCGGAAGCTGGCCCTGCGCCGCCGCAAGGCGACCGGGACGGCGCTGGAGGAGGTCGTGTACCTGGCCTCCGGGACCGCGCCGGAGGCCGACGAGCACGACCACCACCCGCAGATCCCTCTTTTGCGCGGTGGACAGCCGGTGCCAGGGCTGCCCACGCTGGAAGATGGCAGGCAGCGGGTACGCCGAGGGCTGGTGAGCCTGCCGTGGGAGGGCCTCAAGCTCTCCGCGGGCGAGCCCGCCATCCCGACCGTCCACCACACCGGGGAGCAGTGATGAGCGAGAAGACGGCGCTGATCGTCGTGGACGTCCAGAGCGATTTCTGCGAGGGCGGCTCGCTGGCCGTCGCGGGCGGCGCCGAGGTCGCCTCGGCCATCAGCGCCTACATCGCCGAGACCGCCTACGACCACGTGGTCGCCACCCGCGACTACCACATCGACCCGGGCCCGCACTTCTCCGAGAACCCGGACTTCGTCGACTCCTGGCCCGCGCACTGCGTGGCAGGCACCGAGGGCAGCGACTTCCACCCGGCGCTGGACATGTCCGGCATCGAGGTGGTCTTCCGCAAGGGCGCCCACGCCGCGGCGTACTCCGGCTTCGAGGGCGCCACCGCCGAGGGGACACCGCTGGCGGACTGGCTGCGCGAGCGCGGCGTCGGCCGGGTCGACGTGGTGGGCATCGCCACCGATCACTGCGTCCGCGCCACCGCCATCGACGCCGCGGCCTCGGGGTTCACCACGCGCGTGCTGCTGGAGATGACCGCGGGCGTCGCCCCGGCGACGGTGGAGTCCGCCATGACCGGCATGACCGACGCGGGCATCACCCTGGTCGGTGTGCCGAAGGTCGCGCCCGCCACCTGAGCCCCGGCGACCTGAAGCCCGGCCACCTGAGGCCCGGCGACCAGCCCGCGCAGGACGGTGACGACGCGGTCGGCGGCGTGGCCGTCGCCGAAGGGGTTGCGGTCGGCCGGGACGCGGAGGTTGGCGGCCAGCGCCTGGTCGGCGGCGGCCAGCACCCGGGCCCGGTCGGTGCCGACCAGCCGGGCGCAGCCCGCGCGGACGGCCTCCATGCGCTCGGTGACGTCCCGGGTGACCAGCACCGGGACGCCGAAGCTCGGCGCCTCCTCCTGGATGCCGCCGGAGTCGGTGATCACCAGGGCGGCCCGGCGCAGGGCGCGGACCAGGTCCGGGTAGGCGAGCGGGCCGGTGACCATGGTCCGGGGGACGCCGCCGAGGGCGCCGCGGACCTGCGCGCGGACCTCGGGGTTGGGGTGGGCGGGCAGCAGCACCCGGATGTCGGGGTGGCGCTCCACCAGTGACCGGACCGCGCTCAGGACGTCGGCCAGGGGCGCGCCCCAGGACTCGCGGCGGTGCACGGTGACCAGCACCAGGCGCGCGCCCGCGTCCAGCTCGGGTTCCAGGGTGGCGAAGACGGGGTCGACGGGCGGGTGGTCGGCCGCGGCGATCAGCCGGACGGCGTCGACGACCGTGTTGCCGGTGACCACGATGTTCGGCACCGGGACGGACTCGGCGCGCAGCGCGCGGGCGGAGTCGGCGGTCGGGGCCAGGTGCAGGGAGCTCACCCTGGCCACCATCTGCCGGTTGCCCTCCTCGGGGAACGGCGCGGTCAGGTCGCCGGTGCGCAGGCCCGCCTCCAGGTGGGCGACCGGGACTCCGCGCCAGAAGGCCGACAGCGCGCCCGCCAGCGTCGTCGTGGTGTCGCCCTGCACGACGACCGCCCCCGGCCTGCGGCGGAGCAGCAGCGAGTCCAGCGCGGGCAGCAGCGCGGACATCAGCTCGGCCTGGCCGCCGCCCGCGCGGCGGACGGGCAGGCGCTCGGACGGGGTGAGGCCGAACGGTTCCAGGGCCTGGTCGACCATCCGCTCGTGCTGTCCGCTGTGGACGATCACGGGCGTCAGGCCGGGGTCGGCCGCCAGGGCGATGGCGAGCGGGGCCGCCTTCACCGCCTCGGGGCGGGTACCGACCAAGAGCAGGATCTCTGTGGACACGGACGACCTTTCACGGAGTGGACGGACAATCGGCGCGGCGAATCCGGGAGACTTGAGGAAATCTGTCCCAAATGGACGCGACGATGCTCGCACCTGTGTATCTCCACCGACGAGTCGAATTCGACGGCCGAGGCGAATTCCAACCCGAAGGTGTGGTCCACCCCGGCCCGACCGTGTCGAATCAGAAAAATCTCATGATCAGTGTTAATGAATATCCGGCGGACCCTCACCCGATCCAGTGACGGGTTAATCGGCAGGCCGCGTCAAAGGAATCAGTCACGACCTTTCCGCCCGGTCGGTCAAATCTTCTCCACCACCCGATCGCGCGGCGCGAAACCGGGCCGGTGAACGCCGGGACCGCCGGGCCCGGACACCGACGACCATGGCGGCCATGACCGGGTCCACCGCCCGGGTACCGTCTACTGCCATGCCCGCTCCCCTCCCGCCCGTCCGCGCCCTGCTGGAGACCGCCGTGGGCGCGGTGGGCGGCGCGGAGCGGCCGGGCCAGGTGGAGATGGCCGAGGCGGTGGCCAGGTCCATCCGCACCGGCGACCACCTCGCCGTGCAGGCGGGCACCGGCACCGGCAAGTCGCTGGCCTACCTGGTCCCGGCGATCCGGCACGCGGTGGAGAAGGGCAGCACGGTCGTCATCTCGACGGCGACCATCGCGCTGCAGCGCCAGCTGGTCGACCGCGACCTGCCGCGCCTGGCCAAGGCGCTGGGCAAGGCGCTCAAGCGCACCCCGACCTTCGCCATCCTCAAGGGCAGGCGCAACTACCTGTGCCTGCACCGGCTCGACGGCGGCGCGCCCGACGAGCCCGAGGACCAGGCGCTGTTCGACCCGTTCGCGGTGTCCCGGCTCGGCCGCGAGGTGACCCGGCTGCGCGAGTGGGCCTCCGACACCGAGACCGGCGACCGCGACGAGCTGGTGCCCGGCGTCTCCGAGCAGGCGTGGCGGCAGGCGTCGGTGACGGCGCGGGAGTGCCTCGGCGCGAGCCGCTGCCCCATCGGCACCGACTGCTTCGCCGAGCGGGCCAAGGCCGAGGCGGGCAAGGCCGACATCGTGGTGACCAACCACGCGCTGCTGGCCATCGACGCCCTGCAGGGCTACCAGGTGCTGCCCGAGCACACCGTGGTCGTGGTGGACGAGGCGCACGAGCTGGTCGACCGGGTGACCTCGGTGGCCACCGGCGAGCTGTCCGCCGCCGTGGTGTCCATCGCCGCGCGCCGCGTCGGCAGGCTGGTGGAGGAGGGCGTGGCCGACCGGCTCGCCGAGGCGGGCGAGGGCCTCGGCATGCTGCTCGAGGACGTGTCCGCCACCCGCCTCGACGCCCTGCCCGACCCGCTGCGCACCACGCTGTCGGTCATCCGCGACGCCGCGCACGCCTGCGTCACCGCGCTGGGGCCCGAGCGCAAGGACGACGTCGAGACCGCGACCGCCCGCAAGCTGGCCCTGTCGATGATCGAGGAAGTGCACGACACCGCGGTGCGGATGCTGGAGGCGTTCGAGCCCGCCGAGGCCGACCGCCACGACGTCGTGTGGGTCAGCGCCGAGTCCCCCGGGTCCGGGCCGCCGCGGCCGCCGGTCATCCGGATCGCGCCGCTGAGCGTGGCCGGGCTGCTGCGGGAGCGGCTCTTCGGCGAGACCACCACCGTGCTCACCAGCGCCACCCTCACCCTCGGCGGCACCTTCGACGCGCTGGCCCGGCAGTGGGGCCTGCCGCCCGAGCAGCGCCAGGGCAAGGCGGCCGACGGCGCCGCCACCGAGAAGGAGGCGCCCGCCGACAAGACCGACATCCGCTGGAGCGGCCTGGACGTCGGCTCGCCGTTCGACCACGCCCGCAGCGGCATCCTCTACCTGGCGAAGCACCTGCCCCCGCCCGGGCGCGACGGCCTGCCCGAGGCCGTGCTGGACGAGCTGGCCGCGCTCATCGAGGCCGCCAAGGGCCGCACGCTGGGGCTGTTCTCGTCCATGCGCGCGGCCAAGCAGGCCACCGCGGCGCTGCGCGAGCGCGTCGGCACCGAGATCCTGTGCCAGGGCGAGGACTCCACGTCGCTGTTGGTCAAGAAGTTCGCCGAGAACCCGCCGACGAGCCTGTTCGGCACGCTGTCGCTGTGGCAGGGGGTGGACGTGCCGGGGCCGTCGCTGTCGCTGGTGGTCATCGACCGCATCCCCTTCCCCCGCCCCGACGACCCGCTGGCCTCCGCCCGGCAGCGCTCGGTCGAGGCCCGCGGCGGCAACGGGTTCCTCACCGTCGCCGCCACGCACGCCGCGCTGCTGCTGGCCCAGGGCGCGGGCAGGCTGCTGCGCTCGACCAGTGACCGCGGCGTCATCGCGGTCCTGGACCCGCGGCTTTCCACCGCCCGCTACGGCGGCTTCCTCCGCAATTCACTTCCACCATTCTGGACGACCACGGACACGAATGTCGTGCGCGGGGCGCTCACCCGGCTGGCTGACCAGGACTGAGCCACACGCTGCGCAATCTGGGTGACAGCGCTGTGACCACCAAGATCGACATGTTAGCGTCGGTCGAAGGGGAGCCACGAGCTGATCCATTAATGGACGCATTCCGCAAACACTCTCATGGGTGGTCGCGTGCGCACTGTGGAAATTCACTATCTGGGGAATGGCAATTCACTCGACACCGCGCGGCGCGCCCGCCTGCGCGCCGAACTCGCCGCGGCCATGCCCCGGCACGAGGTGGACCACTACCTCAGCGCCAAACCGGCCATCCTGGCCGAGAGCGACCACCTCGCCGTCGCCGAGGTGCGCGGGGCGTGCGTCGGGCTGATGGCGGCCAGCGGGCTGAGCGCGGATGGCCTGGACTTCACCTACATCGAGACGCTGCTCGTCGGTGAGCGCCTGCACGGCGCCGGGGTGGCGCTGCGCCTGGTGTCGGCCCTGTTCGGCGGCGTCGTCCGCGCGCTGGGCGACTTCCCCGACCTGGTGGCCATGAAGACCTACACCCCCAAGGCATACCTGCTGATGCGCCGGTTCGCCCTCGGCGGCGACATCGGCTTCTCCCCGGCGCTGGACTCACCCGTCGACACCGAGATCCCCGCCCGGCTGGCCCGCAGGCTGTCCCCGGGCTGTGAGTTCCGCGCCGAGACCGGCGTCGTGCACGGCGGCGGCGGGCAGATCAGCAGCACGTTCTGGCGCGACGCCCCGCTGTCCGGCGACGCCGCCGTCGACGGGTTCTTCGCCCGCGAGGTCGGCGAGCGCGACCGGCTGCTGTGCGTGGTGCGCGCGCCGACGCCCGAGGCGAAGGGCGCGCTCATGAGCGCCCTGCGCATCCCCCAGCCCATCCGGACGGACTGACGCACGAGAAACAGTGGAGGTCACATGGGCAGCGTCGCGATCACCGGCGGTCCCGGCCTGGAGTGGTTGGCAGGCAAGTCCTACCCCTTCAGCGACAGCGCCGAGCTCGAGCACTCCGCCGGGGAGTTCGACGGCGGCGGCCAGTACGGCGTGGAGATCCCGGTGGTCAACAGCCTCGCCGAGCTGCAGCGGCTGGTGAAGCTGATCGGCGACCACGGGCTCTACGTCACCCGGTTCAACGAGACGCGCGGGTCGTTCCTGCTCTCCGACGCGGAACTGGGCGACATGCTCGCGCTGTGCCGGGAAGCCGGGTACGGGCTCGTGGTCAGCATCGGCCCGCGCCCGGAGTACGACGTCAAGGGCAGCTTCTACCGCTCGGACTTCGGCCTGGAGATGGGCAGGCAGATCAACAACAGCGACGCGTTCCGCGCCTGCGTCGAGGAGGCGCTGCGGCTGGCCGAGCTGGGCTGCCGCGGCATCACCGTCTACGACATCGGCGTGCTGCGGGTGCTCGACGAGATGCGCCGCGAGGGCGTGCTCCCGGCGGAGATGGTGTTCAAGACCTCCAGCCACTGCATGGCCACCAACCCGTTCCTGGCCACGATCTTCGCCGAGAACGGCGCGGACAGCATCACCCTGGCCCACGACCTCGGCGTGCCGATGATCCACCAGATCCGCAGGCTCAACCCCGGGCTGCCGATGGACGTGCCGACCGACGTCTACAAGGCCAAGGGCGGGTTCATCCGGTTCTACGAGCTGGCCGAGATCGTGCAGGTCGGCGCCCCGGTGATGCTGAAGATGGGCGCCAGCGTGCAGGGCCACCCCTACGACCGGCTCGGCGACGCGATCAGCCGCGAGCGCGTGGACCGGGTCGCGCGCGGCATCGAGGTGCTCGACCAGTACCTCCCCAAGCGCACGGCGATCACGACCAAGAGCAGGCACTACGGGCTTCCGGCAGCCCGGTGAGCGAAAGGGTGGGCAGCGCGGTGACCAACACCGTCGTCAAGGAGAAGCACGCGGAGTTCAAGCAGGAGGTCGACACCCTGCTGCGCGACATGGTCGAGCGGTTCTACCGGGAGGTGGAGGGCGCCGACCACCTGTACCGCGCCAAAGACATCAACATGGACTACTACAAGCGACACATCGTCGAGATCATCCTGCGGCTGCGGATGAAGCGCTGGATCGACGTGCTGACGATCCACTACTTCACCAAGCACAACCCGGTGCTGGCCAAGAAGTGGTGCGCCTACACCGAGGACGAGATGCTGCACGACTCCATGTTCGCCAAGGACCTGGAGCGCGTGGGCGTGAGCAAGGAGGAGATCTACTCCACCGAGCCGCTGTTCACCACCAAGCTGCTGCAGGGCTACTTCTACTACGGCCTCGAGCACGAGGGCAGGCCGCTGGCGTCGCTGGCGAGTTCGTACTTCATCGAGAACGTCTCGCTGATGACGCAGCCCCAGTGGATCGAGAACGTCGAGGACGTGCTCGGCGCCGGGATCGCCAAGGGCCAGCAGGCCCACGTCGACCACGACCTCGAGGACGACCACACCGACTTCGTGTGGAACGTGCTGATGACGTTCGTGGAGACCGAGGACGACAAGCGGCGCATCGTGGAGCACATCACGAACGTGTACAAGTTGTTCTGCGCCTTCTACCTGGAGCTGTACCAGCGCACGGTCAAGGGCGGGGTCGACGACGGGCAGCTGGTGGAGGTGCTGGCCCGGCCGTAGCCGATCGTTGGTAGCGTTGCGTATCGCCGCGACGACTGCGTGCACGGTCCCCCGGCCGGTCCGGGGGACCGTGGCTATGGCCCCCTAAGGAACCCCATGTCCCATCCCGCCGTCGTGTCCATCCAGAGCCGCGAGTGCAGCCCCGAGCTGTTGGAGCGCCTCAGCGGCTCGACGCTGTTCCCCGAGCGCCCGGTGGGCGCCGCGATCGTCTCGGTGGTCCGCCGCGGCGGCGGTTCGCTGCTCTACGTCACCGCGCCCGCGATGGCCGACGTCGAGGCCCAGGTCGACTACTTCCTCGCCCTGCTGCCCGAGGAGCAGGAGGGTCAGCTCAAGGCCCTGCGCGACCGGGTCGAGGTGGGCAGCCTGGACGACGACTCGGCGCGCTGGCTCAGCACCAAGCTGCTCGACGCCTCCAACGCCGCGGCGGGCGTGCTGCGCAAGCGGATCTACGAGTTCGTCGCGCGGGAGCGGACCGCGGGCGCGGACGTGCGGCTGACCTGCTTCGAGCCCTCGGTCAACCTCGAGGAACTGGCCACCTCCCTTGGCGTGCCGTGGGATCAGGCCGACGCATCGGCGATCCCGTTGGGCACCAAGGCATCCGGGCGGCGGATCTTCCTCGGCGCGCGGGTGCCGGTGGTCACCGGGACCGAGGAGTCCCGTTCCGTGGCCGAGCTGGTCGAGACCGTCGCCGACCTGGTGGAGGGCGGCCACCGCAAAATCGTCATCAAGCTCAGCAGCACCGAGTTCGGCGCGGGCATGGGCAACGCCCTGCTGGACCTGCGCGAGACCGACTTCCCGGCGGACCGCGCGGGCGTCGAGGCCGCGGTGGCCGCGGCCCTGCCCGGCGCCGACCTGGTGGACGGCAAGCTGACCTGGCCCCACTACGCTGAGATGATCACCGCGTCCGGCGTCATCGCCGAGCGCTGGGTCGAGGGCGATGAGGTGCGCAGCCCCAGCTTCCAGGGCCGCATCGCCGAGGACGGCACGGTGACCGCAGTGTCCACCCACGACCAGGTGCTCGGCGGGGCGGGCCTGACCTACGTCGGCAGCTGCTTCCCCGCGGACACCGCCTACCGCGACACCGTGCTGCGGCACGGTTTGGCGATCGGCGCGCACCTGGTCGAACAGGGCGTCCGCCGCGGCGATTACGGCGTGGACTTCCTCGCGGTGCGCGAGGGCGCGCGGTGGCGGGTGCTCGGCTGTGAACTGAACCTGCGCGCCACCGGCACCAAACACGGTTTCACCATGGCCACCGCGTTGTTGGACACCGTTCCCGACGCCAATGGCGAATTGACCGTCGACGGTTCCCCGCGCGTCTACGAGGCCTCCGACGCGATCGCCGATCCCAGCCTGGTCGGCCTGCGCCCCAGCCTGCTGATCGATGCGGTCCGCTCGTCCCCGCTGCACTACGACCCGGTCAACCGGACCGGGGTCGTCCTGCACATGCTCAGCGCCCTGCCGACGTACGGGAAATTCGGCGCGGTCTGCATCGGACGCGACCAAGAGGAGTCCTCGCGAATGATGGAGGAGCTGCGCGCGCTCGCGCAGATACTTGGCAACCGGTAATCACCGGTGTGGTGTTCATCGCCCACCAAACCCCGCGCCCACCGTCGGTGAGCCGTGATTCAATCGCGGCATGGGGGAGTTCTCGGGGGAGAACCGCACATCCGTGGCGCGGACGCTGTTCGCGACCGGCGCGGCGGTCACAGTGGGCGGACTGCCGACATACCTGGTCAGCGCGATGGCCGTCCAGATCGGGCAGGAACTGGACCTGACCGTGGCCATGGTCGGCGCGGCGACGGCGCTGTTCTTCGCCATCGCCGCGCTGACCTCACACCCGCTGTCGAGACTGACCGAACGCATCGGACCGACGGCGGCGTTACGCCTCGCCGCGCTGTCCACAGGGGCCTGTGCGCTGGGGATGGCCGCGGCGCCGTCGATCGGCTGGCTGCTGGTGGGGGTCGGCGTCGCCGGGATGGCCAACTCGCTGGCGCAGCCCGCGACCGCCGAGGTCCTGGTCGTGCTGATCCCGCACCGCAGGCGGGCCTTCGCCTTCGGCGCGAAGCAGGCGGCGGTCCCCGCGGGGACGCTGCTGGCGGGCCTGACCGTGCCCGCGGTGGCGCTGACCGTCGGCTGGCGGTGGGGGTTCGTCCTGTGCGCGGTGTTGGCCGTGGTCACCGCCGTCGCCGCGCCGCGGGTGCCCTTCCGCGCCACGCGCGCGGCCACGTCCCGGATCGCGTCGACGGACCTGTTCCTGCTGGCCGCGGCCGCCGCGCTCGGGGCGGGGGCGGCCAACGCCATGGCCGCCTACGTCGTGGTGACCGCGGTGGACTCCGGGTTCAGCCCGGCGGGGGCGGGGCTGATGCTGTCGCTGGGGTCGGCGGCGGGGTTCGCGTCCCGGCTGCTGGTGGGGCTGGCCGCGGACCGCTGGCGGCCGGACCTGCTGATGACGGCGGCGGGGATGATCGCGCTGGGGGCCTTGGGCCTGGGAATGTTCGCCATCGGCGGGTCGGTGGCGTTCCTGGTCGGGCTGCTGCTGGGGTTCGCCGCGGGGTGGGCGTGGTCGGGGGTGTTCAACCTGGCCGTGGCCGACCGGTTCCCGGACCGGGTCACCTCCGCCACCTCGGTGACGCAGATCGGGGTGTACGTCGGCAGCGCGACCATGCCGCCGTTCCTCGGGTGGTGCGCGCAGACCTTCAGCCTGGCCACGGCGTGGACGGCCACCGGTGTGGCCATGCTGTCCGCGGCCGCCCTGCTGGTCGTCGTCCGCCGCAGGCCCAGCCGCACCGAGGTCACCGCGCCCTTGCCCCTGCCCAGCCCGCATCCCGCGCCGGAGACCCGGGCCCTGGCCTCATAGTTCAGACTCGTGGTTCCAGCCTCGTAGTTCCAGGCTGATAGTTCCAGGGGCGTGTTCCCGCCCTAGTCAGGCCACTGGGCGACGACGGTCATCGTGCCGGGTTCGACCTCGGTGAACCCGGCGTCGCGCACGGCCACCACCCGCCTGGTCTTCCACGCGGCCTCCGGTGAGTCGTGGGAGACCAGGTCCCGCCACTGCTCGCGGCCCGCGGTCCGCACGGCACAGTGGCGGTCCCACGTGGACAGGTCCACTCCCGACACCTCCGCCATCGCGGCCAGCAGCATCGAGCCGTGGCCGACCTGCGCGGCGAGCTTGCCGACGGTCATCGCCACCCCGGGGTTCAGCCACAGCACCGGCACCCCCTCCCCCGGCTGGCCCGGCTCGTCGCGCGGCAGCTCCGTCCCCGAGATCTGCAGCCGGGACACCACGCGGGGCGTCTCGGCCACCCGCCACGGCAGCAGCGCCCGCGCCGACGCCCCGCCGACGGTCACCGTCACCCCGGGCAGCTCAAGCACGGCGTCCCAGTGCGCGCCCCGCGCCCGCCGCGACACCTTCCGGATGCGCCCGTCGACCCAGTCGGACACCTCGGCGTGCCACTCCCCGCCCGGGAGCGCACGCTCGTCCAGGCACACCGCGACGGCCGCCGCAGCGGCGGCCTCCAGCAACGGGGTCCGCGCGGGCGCCTCGCGCTCGATCCGCAGCACGACCGGCATGGCCCGCACCGACTCCGGGTCCTCAGCGGGAGCGGCCCGGCCGAACAGCCCGGCCAGGGCGCTCACAGCCGGGAATGGGTGATGCCGTCCGCGATGTCGGCCGCCTCGATCTCGGCCCGCGTGACGCCCAGCACGAACAGCACCGCGTCCAGGTACGGGTGCGACAGCGCGGTGTCGGCGATCTCCCGCAGCGCGGGCTTGGCGTTGAACGCCACGCCCAGCCCCGCGGTGGACAGCATGTCGATGTCGTTGGCCCCGTCGCCCACCGCGACGCACTGCTCCAGCGGCACCCCGAACTGCGCGGCGAAGCGCCGCAGGGCGACCGCCTTGCCCGGCCGGTCGACGATCTCGCCGACGACCCGCCCGGTGAGCACCCCGTCGACGATCTCCAGCTCGTTGGCCGCGGCGAAGTCCAGCCCGAGGTCGTCCACCAAGCGCTCGATGATCGTGGTGAAGCCGCCGGAGACCACGCCGCAGCGGAAGCCGAGGCGCTTGAGCGTCCTGATCGTCGTCCGGGCGCCCGCGGTCAGCTCCAAGGCGCCCGCGACCTCCTCCAGCACCGACTCCGGCAGACCGGCCAGCGTCGCGACGCGGCGGCGCAGGGACTCGGCGAAGTCCAGCTCACCGCGCATCGCGGCCTCGGTGACCTCGCGGACCTCGGCCTCGCAGCCCGCCTTCGCGGCCAGCATCTCGATGACCTCGCCCTGGATGAGCGTGGAGTCCACGTCGAAGACGATGAGCCGCTTCGCCCGCCGGGACAGCAGGTCCCGCTCGACGGCGATGTCCAGGCCGACCCGGGTGGCGACCTCGACCAAGGCCGAGCGCAGCGCGGCGTCCCCGGTGTCGGTGTCCTCGGCGACCGAGACGCGCAGCTCCAGGCCGGTGACCGGGTAGTCGGCGACCCGGCGGATGGCGTCGATGTTGGTACCCAGCGCCGCCAGGCGCCGGGCCACCTCGGTGAACGCCCGCGCGGTCACCGGGTGGCCCATCACGATCACCACGTGCGAGGAGCCGATCCTGGCCGGGGAGCCGGGGTCGACGCCGATCTCGACGTCGACGTGCATCGCCACCGAGGCCATCGCCTGCTCGACGGTGTCCTGCAGCCCCTCGGCGTCGTGCTCGGCGGCGACGAGCACCCCGAGGACGAGCTGGCCGCGGATGACCACCTGCTCGACGTCGAGGATCTCGACCCCGTGCCGGGTGAGCACGGCGAAGAGCACCGAGGACACCCCCGGCTTGTCGGGGCCGGTGACCGTGATCAGGACGGGGGTGCGCTGGGGACCGGCCACTGGGGAGGACTCCGTCGGGTTAGTTCGGCAGGGTGGGGTCGCCCTTGGAGATCTCGTCGGGGTTCATCTTCTCCGCGATGACCTCCGACGGCGCCGCACGGTGCTTGCTCGAGCCGACACCCACGTACTTGTCGTGGCGGGACTGCTCGGTCACGTGCGGGTAGTGCAGGTCGAACGCCGGGCGCTCCGAGCGGATGCGCGGCAGCTCGGTGAAATTGTGCCGCGGCGGCGGCGAGCTGGTGGCCCACTCCAGGGAGTTGCCGTAGCCCCACGGGTCGTCGGCGGTGGTGATCTCGCCGTAGCGGTAGCTCTTGAAGACGTTCCAGATGAACGGCAGCGTCGACGCGCCGAGGATGTAGGCCCCGATGGTGGAGATCAGGTTGAGCGTCATGAACCCGTCGGTGGCCAGGTAGTCGGCGTAGCGGCGCGGGAAGCCCTCGTTGCCCAGCCAGTGCTGGACCAGGAACGTGCCGTGGAAGCCGATGAACGTGGTCCAGAAGTGCAGCTTGCCCAGCGGCTCGTCGAGGAACCGGCCGGTGATCTTCGGGAACCAGAAGTAGATGCCCGCGAACGTGGCGAACACGATCGTGCCGTAGAGCACGTAGTGGAAGTGCGCGACGACGAAGTACGTGTCCGAGACGTGGAAGTCGATGGCGGGCGCGGCCAGCAGCACGCCGGTCAGGCCGCCGAAGAGGAACGTCACCAGGAAGCCGATGCTGAACAGCATCGGGGTCTCGAAGGTGAGCTGCCCCTTCCACATCGTGCCGATCCAGTTGAAGAACTTCACGCCGGTCGGCACCGCGATGAGGAACGTCATGAACGCGAAGAACGGCAGCAGCACCGCGCCGGTGGCGTACATGTGGTGCGCCCACACGGTCACCGACAGGGCCGCGATGGCCAGGGTCGCGTAGATCAGGCCGCGGTAGCCGAACAGCGGCTTGCGGCTGAACACCGGGATGATTTCCGAGACGATGCCGAAGAACGGCAGCGCGACGATGTAGACCTCGGGGTGGCCGAAGAACCAGAACAGGTGCTGCCAGAGGATCACGCCGCCGTTGGCCGGGTCGAACACGTGCGCGCCGAGCTGGCGGTCGGCCAGCAGGCCGAACAGGGCGGCGGTCAGGATCGGGAACGCCAGCAGCACGAGGATGCTGGTGATCAGGATGTTCCAGGTGAAGATCGGCATCCGGAACATGGTCATGCCGGGCGCGCGCAGGCAGACGACCGTGGTCAGCATGTTGACCGCGCCGAGGATGGTGCCGAGACCGCCGACGGCCAGGCCGGTGATCCACAGGTCGGCGCCCACGCCGGGCGAGTGGATCTTGTCCGAGAGCGGGGTATAGGCGAACCAGCCGAAGTCCGCGGCGCCGCCGGGGGTCAGGAAGCCCGCCATGACGATCAGGCCGCCGAACAGGTACAGCCAGTACGAGAAGGCGTTGAGCCGCGGGAACGCCACGTCCGGCGAGCCGATCTGCAGCGGCAGGACGAAGTTGGCGAACCCGAACAGGATCGGGGTCGCGTACAGCAGCAGCATCACCGTGCCGTGCATGGTGAACAGCTGGTTGTACTGCTCCTGGGACAGGAACTGCAGTCCCGGCACGCCCAGCTCGCTGCGGATCAGCATGGCCATCGCGCCGCCCACCATGAAGAAGGCGAACGACGTGACCAGGTACATGATGCCGATTTGCTTGTGGTCCGTCGTGCGGAACAACCGCAGCAGGTACGAACCCTTGGCCTTCGCGCTGGCCGGGTACGGCCGCGTGGCGATCGGCTTGGGGGCTACTGCAGTCACTCCTGCCTCCTGCATTGCCTTGGTGGGACTACTCGCGGGTACGGCACTGGCACAGTACCCGGGGAGGATCGTAGCCCTCGGGTCCCCGCGCAGCGCGGCTGGGCTTGACCGGCTCCGAGTGGCTCCGATCACGCGGTTGCCCAGGTCACACCTACCGGGTCGGGCGCACCGCGTATTGCCGCAGGACGAGATCGGTAAACGTGACCGGCCCGCGGGGACCGGGGACGCGGTCGAGGTTGATACCGGTCTCGGGCACGCCGAGCAGCTTGAACCCGTCGAGCAGGCGGGTGGGGGCGTTCCAGAACACGCCGGTGCCGGTGTACCCGGCGAAGAACGCCGCCGCGGCCCTCTCGTCCTCGGTGGCGATGCCCGCGGCCAGGCCGGAGGTCTCCTCGTTGGCGACGCGCAGGGCGTGGGCGAGGTCGTCGACCGGGGCGACGGTGACGGTGGCCTCGCGGGCGCCGTCGAGGGCCCACTCGTAGCCGATGGGGTGCTCGTGCGGGGGCAGGGCGGCCCGCACGCCCGCCTTGCCGAGGGCGGCCTGGATGCCCGGCAGGGCGGCCTCGTAGACGTCGCGGTGCACCAGCAGCAGGTTGAGGCGGTTGCAGACGCCGAGGCGGTCGAGGCTGGCGGTGATGAGGTCGGCGGCGCGGTCCTGGTCGGCCTTGGCGTCGTAGTAGAGGACGCCGCCGCCGTCGGCGTGCGCGAGCGTGCGCACCCCGTGCCGGGCGGCGCGGCGGTCCAGCTCGCGGGTGGTCTCGCCGCTGCCGCGCACGATCACCAGGGGCACGAGGTCGGGCAGCTCCACCAGCGCGCCCGCCGCGGCCCGGTCGGGAGTGGGGACGAGCTGGATGACGTCCTCATCGATGCCCACGTCGGACAGGCCGGGCGCGATGACGCGGTCCAGCAGCGCCTTGGCCGAGCGCAGCGCAGCGCCGCCGGTGCGCAGCACGCCCGCGTTGCGCGACTTGACCAGCTGGGAGGCCACGTCGATGGTGACGTTCGGGCGGGCCTCGTAGTTGGCGCCGATGACGCCGACCGGCTTGCGGAGCTCGATGAGGTCGTACCCGCCGTCGAGGGTGCGGACCGTGCGGCTGGGGGCGGGGTGCGGGACCGCGGCGAGCAGGCGCAGCTGCTCGGCCATCCCGTCGAGGCGCTCCTCGGTGATGCGCAGCCGGTCGAGCAGGCCGCCGCTCATGCCGTCGGCCTCGGCGGCGGCGACGTCCTCGGCGTTGGCCTTGAGGACCGCGGCGGCGGACGAGGACAGCCGGGCGGCCATCTCGCCGATCGCCGCGTCGACCGCCTCGTCGGAGGCGGCGGCCAGCGCCGGGGCGGCGGCCTTGGCCCTGGCAGCGCAGCCCTTGACGATCTCGGCAATCTCGGCGGCTGTCACGGTCCGTCCTCTCGTCTGGGCTGGTCAGGGGCACAATTGTGCCCGTGGGCCCAGCCTGGCCGTCGGTCGGGGTGGGCGGGCGGTCAGGGGAGCAGCAGCCACACCACGGCGACCCCGAGCGCGCTGAGGTTGACCAGGGCGAAGACCCCGACCCAGAAGAACCCCGGCGCCCCGGTGAGCCGGTGCAGCTGGTCGGCGTCGGACTGCCGCGCCTGCCCCCGCCGCCGCTTGCGCTGCAGCTCGAAGACCGGCCGGACGCCGCCGAGCAGGAGGAACCACGTGATCAGGTAGGCGAAGGCGGCCTTGACCTCCGCGGTGGCGAACCACGAAACCGCGAACAGGACCGCCCCGGTGACCACCACCGAAAGGATGCCGTAGACGTTGCGGATCATGATGAGAACCCCGAAGAGCAGCACGGCACAGGTGATCAACACCGCACTGACCCGATCAGCCCCCAACAACGCCGCGAACGCCAACCCCAGAATGGACGGCGCGACGTAGCCCGCCAACGCGGTGCAGACCATGCCCGGCCCCTCGGTCCGCCCCCGCGAGACGGTGACCCCGGAGGTGTCGGAGTGCAGCCGGATCGAGGAAAGCCTGCGCCCGGCCAAAAGCGCGACAATCGCATGCCCCGCCTCATGCACAATCGTCACGACATTCCGAGCCAACCGCCAGAGCGCGTCCCACACGACAACCAGGAACGCCACCGCCGCGGTGATGAGGACCATCGCCGCGGGCGGCTGCCACTGCCCGCCAAAGATCTCCTGCCAGAAGTCACCCTGAGCTATGATCACACCGCAGATTGTCTAGGACAGCCCCCCGTTGCCCCTAAGCAGCCGTTGTTAAGACACTTTGGCCGACGGCTGAACCGGGCACGATCCCAAGATCCTTTTCGTTGCGTGTATGTCGTGGCGCGCGCGGCGAGAGGACGCGGGTGCCTGGAGGTCGGCCAGAGGGGCAGGTGCGGGCGCGCGCGAGAACCATGAGGACCAGCCCCACCGCCGAGTGCGAGGCCACCCAGCCCCAAGTGACCGTGCGCCCCCGCCCAGCCCGGCCGCGTGACCGTGCGTCCCGCCCAGCCCCGGCCGCACCGGCCCGCCCACGGCCGAGCACCCAGCCGGGCCGAGCACCCAGCCGGAGCGCACGCCCGCCCTGGGAGCGCGATTGCCGGCCACCCCGAGAGCCGAGCACCGCCCATCCCGGGAACGCGAGCGGTGGCCGCCGTCGCGTGCGGTGAACCTGGGTGAACCTGAAGGCGGTGAACCTGAAGGCGCGGGAGGCGCAGGGGGTACGGGGCTCCGGTCAGAGGTCGCGGGCTCCGGGGTCAGAGGTCGCGGGGCTCCGGGTCACAGGTCGCAGGGCTCCGGTTCGGAGAGGCGCGGGGCTCCGGTTCGAAAGATCGCAGGTCTCCAGGTCATGGGGTCACGAGGCTTCGGGTCGCGAGGGCTTGCGAGGCGCTTGCCCTTCAAGTGCTCTCGATCCCGACACGCCCCGCCCTCTCGGTCGCCTCACCCCGATTCGCCCAAAAGCCCGAGAATCCCGCCCATTCGCGAGCGCTTGCGGCGAAGCGGTGCGGCTGGCGGTGGGGGGCAGACCGGTGCCAGGTGCCCGGTGGGCATTGGCGGTGGGGGTCGACCGGTGCCCGGTACCCGGTGAGTGGTGCCCGGTGGGTGGTGGGGGTGGGCCGATGCCTGGTGGGCGGTGGCGGCAGCTGGTGCCGGTAGGCGGTGGCGGTAGCTGGTGCCGGTAGGCGGTGGCGGTAGCTGGTGCCGGTAGGCGGTGGCGGTAGCTGGTGCCGGTAGGCGGTGGGCGGTGAGGTTGGCGGCGGTATGGGCAAGGGTTCTTTTGGTACGGCCTGTTTTGGTGGTGGCCAGAGGACTTGGGGACGGTGGTTCAGGGGGCGCGCCAGCCTGCGATGGTGTGGAGTTGTTTGCGGAGGGTGCTTTGGGGGGTTGCGCGGAGGGCCAGGTTGCGGAGTTGGGTGGCGGGGGGCCAGCGGAGGTGGGCTATGGCGGCGATCTGGCGGGAGTGGCGGGCTATGGATTGGGCGCGGGGGCGGCGTTGGGTGTCGTAGTGGTGGAGGGCTTGGGGGAGGTCGTGGGTGGAGACGAGGGCGGTGAGGGTGGCGGCGTCTTCCAGGGCTTGGCAGGCTCCCTGGCCCAGGTTGGGGGTCATCGCGTGTGCCGCGTCGCCGATTAGGGCTACTGGGCCGGTTACAAAGGACGGGAGGTTCGGTAGGTAGTGGAGGTCGTGGCGCAGGATCGCGGTTGGGGGGACGTTGGCCAGGATGGCGGGGATGGGGTCTGGCCAGTCGGCGAACAGTGTGCGTAGGTCGGCCAGGTCGCTCGGGCTGCGTGGGTCGGCCGCGTCGCTCGGATTGCGTGGGGAAGCCAAGTCGCTTGGGTTGCGCGGGTTGGCTGACTTGTTGGGGATGGTTTTTGGGGCTGCGGCGTAGCAGTAGAGGTGATTTGGGCCCAAAGGGAAGGCGCCGAAGATCAGGCCGGTGGACCAGGTTTCACTGCCGTCGAAGGGCGGTATGGCGGTGGCGGGGAGGACCATGCGCCAGGCGGTGTAGCCGGAGTGGCGGGGGGCTTCGGCATCGGGCCAGAACGTCTTTCGCACCTGGCTGTGGAGGCCGTCCGCGCCGATCAGCAGGTCTACCGGGGTGGTGTCGGCCACCGGCAGGCCGTCGACGATGCGGGGTGTGTCGATTCGTCTGCCCGCGATCAGGCACTCCGGGGGGACGGCGTTGTGGAGGATGGCGAGGAGGTCGGCGCGGTGGATCATTACCAGGTCCTCGTCCCCGGTCCCGCGCGAGAGCCACCGGCCGCGCCCGTCGCGGAAGCCCCCGCGGCCAGGGTGCGCGCCCGCTGCCCGCACCTGTTCGCCGACGCCGAGGGCGTCCAGGGCGGACAACGCGTTGGCCCACAACGAGATGCCTGCGCCCACCTCGGTGAACTCCGGGGACTGCTCGTACACCCGCACGTCCCACCCCCGCCGCACCAGGCCCGCCGCGGTGGCCAGGCCGCCGATGCCGCCGCCCACGATCGCCGCCGTCCGCATGGCGCTCCCTTCCCTCTACATCCGTAGAGCCACTCTACACTCGTAGAGAAGGGAGGCCCCATGACACGCCGCGACGAGGTGACCGACGCCGCGATCGCCACGCTGGCGCGCGAGGGGTTGCGCGGTCTCACGCACCGCGCCGTGGACCGGGCCGCCGGGCTGCCCGAGGGGTCGTGCTCGTACTACTTCCGCACCCGGCAGGCACTCCTGGAAGCCGCGGTCGCCCGGATGGCCGAGCTGGACCTGATCGACCTGGTCCCCGCCGCCCTCCCCCGGATGGACGTCGACACGCTGGCGGGCGTCGTCGCCGACCGGGTCGAGGCCGCCACGACCACCCACCGCGACCGAATGCTGGCCCGCTACGAGCTGTCCCTTGAGGCCACCCGACGCCCGGAGCTGCGCGCGGCGCTGACGGCCGTCGGGGAGCGGTACCGGGAGCTGGCGAGCGCGCTGCTGGCGGCCGCGGGCGCCCGCGATCCCGACCGCCAGGGCCGCACGCTCGTCGCCTACCTCGACGGCCTCGTCTACGACCGGCTCGCGGGCGCGGGCGGGCGGGCGCTGACGACCCCGGAAATCCGCGAATCGGTCACCGAGACCGTGATCGGGATGTTGAGCCACCCGTCCAGGTCATGAACCGGCGCTGCATCCTCGCCATAGCACCAACCCTGTGGTTGACTGGCCGTGGTCGCCGTGTTCGCCAGGAGGCGCAGGCGTGCGGCCGCCGACACATTTAGCGGTCGCCGCCGGGCGGCCAAAGCAGGACAGCTAGGAGACAGGCATGGCCCAGGGCACCGTCAAGTGGTTCAACTCGGAGAAGGGCTACGGGTTCATCTCGCCGGAGGACGGCAGCGCCGACGTCTTCGTGCACTATTCGGAGATCCAGGCCAACGGCTTCCGAACCCTGGAGGAGAACCAGAAGGTGCGCTACGAGATCGGCCAGGGCAGCAAGGGCCCGCAGGCGACCGGCGTGACCATTATCTGACGCACCACAAGACAACCGTTCCACCGAGACCTCCGATCAGGCCCCACGTGCCGTGTGGGGCCTGATCGCATTCTGGAGAATGCAAGCGATATGACAGTGCAAGCGCAGAGCATCACCGAGCGCATCGCCGAGCAGCTCGGCGTCCGGGAGCGACAGGTCACCGCCGCGGTCGACCTCCTCGACGGGGGCGCGACGGTGCCGTTCATCGCCCGGTACCGCAAGGAGGTCACCGGCGCGCTGGACGACGAGCAGCTGCGCACCCTGGAGGAGCGCCTGCGGTACCTGCGCGAGCTGGAGGAGCGCCGGAGCGCGATCCTGGAGTCCATCCGGGAGCAGGGCAAGCTCGACGACGCCCTCACCGCGCAGATCATGGCCGCCGACTCCAAGGCCCGCCTGGAAGACATCTACCTGCCGTACAAGCCCAAGCGGCGCACCAAGGCCCAGATCGCGCGGGAGGCGGGCCTCGAGCCGCTGGCCGACGCGCTGCTGGCCGACCCGACCCTCGACCCGCGCGAGAGCGCCGCGGCCTACGTCGGCGAGGGCGTGGCCGACGCCGCGGCCGCGCTGGAGGGCGCGCGGGCCATCCTGGTCGAGCGCTTCGGCGAGGACGCCGACCTGATCGGCGAGCTGCGCGAGCGCATGTGGACCCGGGGCGTGCTGTCATCGAAGGTGCGCGAGGGCAAGGAGACCGACGGAGCCAAGTTCGCCGACTACTTCGACTTCGCCGAGCCGCTGGCCAAGCTGCCCTCGCACCGGGTGCTCGCGCTGTACCGGGGGGAGAAGGAGGAGGTCCTGGACCTCACCCTGGACCCCGACCCGGGTGCCGATCCCCTGGCGCGCAGCGACTACGAGGTCCGCATCGCCCAGCGGTTCGGCGTGGCCAACCGCGAGCGGGCGGGCGACAAGTGGCTCTCGGACACCGTCCGCTGGGCCTGGCGCACGCGCATCCTGGTGCACCTGGGCATCGACCTGCGCGGGCGGCTGCGCCAGCAGGCCGAGGACGAGGCGGTGCGCGTGTTCGCGGCGAACCTGCGCGACCTGCTGCTGGCCGCGCCCGCGGGCACCCGCGCCACCCTGGGTTTGGACCCGGGCTTCCGCACCGGGGTGAAGGTGGCGGTGGTCGACGCGACCGGCAAGGTCGTCGACACCGCGACCATCTACCCGCACGTGCCCCAGCAGCGCTGGGACGAGTCGCTGGCCGTGCTGGGCGCGCTGGCCGCCAAGCACCGGGTGGAGCTGGTGGCCATCGGCAACGGCACCGCGTCGCGGGAGACCGACAAGCTCGCCGCCGACCTGCTCAAGCGGTTCCCGGAGCTGAAGCTGACGAAGGTGATGGTCTCGGAGTCCGGGGCGTCGGTGTACTCGGCGTCGGCGTACGCCACCCAGGAGCTGCCCGGCCTGGACGTGTCGCTGCGCGGGGCGGTGTCCATCGCCCGGCGGCTGCAGGACCCGCTGGCCGAGCTGGTGAAGATCGACCCCAAGTCGATCGGGGTGGGCCAGTACCAGCACGACATCTCCGAGGTGAAGCTGTCGCGCTCGCTGGACGCGGTGGTCGAGGACTGCGTCAATGGCGTCGGCGTGGACGTCAACACCGCGTCGGTGCCGCTGCTGACCCGGGTCTCGGGCATCGGGGCGACGCTGGCGGAGAACATCGTCACCCACCGCGACACCAACGGCCCGTTCCGCTCGCGCTCCGGGCTCAAGGCCGTGCCCCGCCTCGGCGCGAAGGCGTTCGAGCTGTGCGCGGGCTTCCTGCGCATCCGCGGCGGCGACGACCCGCTGGACGCCTCCAGCGTGCACCCGGAGTCCTACCCGGTGGTCCGGCGCATCCTGAGCGCGGGCGGCGGCGACCTCTCCGGCCTGATCGGCAACACGGCCACGCTGCGGTCCCTGCGCCCGGACGCGTTCGTCGACGACACCTTCGGCCTGCCCACGGTCACCGACATCCTGGCGGAGCTGGAGAAGCCCGGCCGCGACCCGCGTCCGGCCTTCACGACCGCGACCTTCGCCGACGGCGTGGAGAAGCTGAGCGACCTGCGCCCGGGGATGACCCTGGAGGGCGTGGTCACCAACGTCGCCGCGTTCGGGGCGTTCGTGGACATCGGGGTGCACCAGGACGGGCTGGTGCACGTCTCGGCGCTGTCGAAGACGTTCGTGAAGGACCCGCGGGACGTGGTGAAGTCCGGGGACGTGGTGCGGGTGAAGGTGCTGGACATCGACATCCCCCGCAAGCGCATCTCCCTGACCCTGCGCCTGGACGACGAGCTGCCCACCGGCGGCGGGACGGGTCAGCAACCGGAGCGCCAGCCAGGCCGGGGCCAGGGGCAGGGGCAGGGCCGGGGGCAGCAGGGTCGCGGCCAGCAGAACCGCGGCGGCCAGGGCAAGCCAGCCCGGCGCGAACCGCCCCCCGCCACCGGCTCCCTGGCCGACGCCCTCCGGCGAGCGGGCTTCGACAAGTAGTCGCCCGGCTGGTGGCGCCATGATCCCCGTGGTGTCACCAGCCGGTCTGTCGCTGATCGGGCCGTGCGCGGGGGACGGGCGCCGTCAACCCGCTGGCGCCGAGCCCCCGTCATGGCCGACCATGCGCGGGTGGGATTCCTCGATGCGAACGGCCTCGCCTTCCGCCTGCCCGACGGGCGGGAACTGTTCCGCGACGTGTCGTTCAAGGTCGGCGCCACCAGCGTGGTCGCCCTGGTCGGCGCGAACGGCGTCGGCAAGACCACGCTGCTGCGGATCTTGTCGAAGGAGCTGACGCCCGGCGCGGGCAGCGTGCGCGTGCAGGGCGGCCTCGGCGTGATGCCGCAGTTCGTCGGTTCGGTCCGGGACGAGAGCACCGTCCGCGACCTGCTGCTCGCCGCGTCACCCGCGCCGCTGCGGGCCGCCGCGCAGGCGCTGGACGCGGTCGAGCTGCGGCTCATGGAGACCGATGACGAGCCGACCCAGATGCGCTACGCCGACGCGATCACCGCGTGGGGCGAGGTCGGCGGCTACGACGCCGAGGTGCTGTGGGACACCGTGACGGTCGCGGCGCTGGGCGTGCCGTTCGACCGGGCCCGGTTCCGGGAGGTCCGCACCCTGTCCGGCGGCGAGCAGAAGCGGCTGGTCCTGGAGGCGCTGCTGCGCGGCCCGGAGCAGGTGCTGTTGCTGGACGAGCCGGACAACTACCTCGACGTCCCGGGCAAGCGGTGGCTGGAGGAACGGCTCCGCGAGACCGCCAAGGCGGTGCTGCTGGTCAGTCACGACCGGGAGCTGCTCAACGTCGCCGCGACCGGTGTGGTCACCGTGGAGGCGCACTCGGCGTGGACGCACACCGGCTCGTTCGGCACGTGGCACGCCGCCCGCGCGGCCCGCATCGAGCGCCTCGCCGAACTGCACCGCCGCTGGAACGAGGAGCACGACCACCTCAAGGAGCTCGTCCGCACCCTGCAGATCCAGGCCAGGATCAGTGAGGTGATGGCGGCGAAGTACCGGGTCACGCGGGCGAAGCTGGAGCGGTTCGAGGAGGCCGGGCCGCCGCCGGAGCTGCCGACCGACGAGAAGGTGACCCCCCGGCTGCGCGGCGGGCGCACCGGCGTGCGCGCGATCACCTGCGAGGACCTTGAGCTGACCGGGCTGATGAAGCCGTTCGACGTGGAGGTCTACTTCGAGGACCGGGTGGCCGTCCTCGGCTCCAACGGCTCGGGCAAGAGCCACTTCCTGCGGCTGCTCGGCGGCGGCGACGTCGCGCACACGGGCGTGTGCCGCCTCGGCGCGCGGGTGGTGCCGGGCCTGTTCGCCCAGACCCACCAGCACCCGGAGTGGATCGGCCGCACGCTGGTCGACATCCTCTGGCACGGCGAGGACGGGCGCCAGGGCCGCGACCGCGGCGCGGCGATGGGCCTGCTGAGCCGCTACGGCCTCGGCAAGCAGGGCGACCAGCGGTTCGAGACGCTCTCCGGCGGTCAGCAGGCGCGCTTCCAGGTGCTGCTGCTGGAGCTGTCCGGCGCCACCCTGCTGCTGCTCGACGAGCCGACCGACAACCTGGACCTGAACTCCGCGGAGGCGCTGCAGGGCGCGCTGGAGCAGTTCACCGGCACGGTCGTCGCCGTGACCCACGACCGGTGGTTCGCCCGCGGGTTCGACCGGTTCCTGCTGTTCCGCTCCGACGGCGACGTCGTCGAGGTCGACGAACCGGTGTGGAACGAGGCACGGGTCAAGCGGGTTCGATAGGACCAGCTGGTCGGCCTGGGGCGCTGCGGGCGGTCAGCCGTCCTCGGCGAACTCCAGGTCGTCCACGCTGCCCACCGGCAGCGCGGTGTTCATGCCGGTCACCTCGAGCACCCGCGACACCGCCCGCGAGACGTCGGCCAGCAGCAGCCAGCCGCCCATCCGGTGCATCCGCTGCTGGGTCGACAGCAGGGCGTTGACCCCGGCGCAGCCGATGAACTCGGTGTCGGAGAGGTCCACGACCAGCCCGGGCTCGGCCGCGCGGCGATCGGCGACCGCCCCCAGCAGGAACCGCTCCAGGACGCCTGCCGCGACGAGGTCGATCTCCCCGCCGACGGCGACCTGCACCACGCCGAGCGCGGGCGACTCCTCCACACGCAGTTCCACGGGCCACCCCCCCGGGGCTTCAGGTTCGCCTGGGACGTTACCGGCCGTCCGACCCGCCGACGACCCACGATCGAGCTAATCCACCGGAAACCAGTCCGAGATCACTACATCGGGTGCCGGAACGTCCCGTGGCTCACCGCCCGTGCGCACCGAGTCCGTCGCCGCGACCGCGGTGGCGACGGCCTCGCGCGCGGCCAGCGGCGAGGTCAGGGTGGGCGCGCCGGTGCGGACGTGGGCCAGGAACTCCGCCACGATCGCCGGGTCGGCCCCGCCGTGGCCGCCCGCGGACTCACCAATGGGCACCACCCGGTCGGGGGCGGCGTGACCGCGGTGGCGGCGGTCCCACACCCGGACCTCGGCGCCCGGGCCGTCGCCGATGTTCTCCAGCCTGCCCTCGGTGCCGATGACGGTGTAGTTGCGCCAGTAGTCCGGGGTGTAGTGGCACTGCTGGTAGGTCGCGAACACCCCGTTGTCCAAGGCCATCGTCGCCATGGACAGGTCTTCCACGTCGATGACGGGGTTCAGGCCGGTCTGGGCGCGCGGGGGCCAGTGGGTCAGGTACTCGTCCACGTCGTGGGCGGGCAGGTAGCCGGTGCCGCCGCGGTCGGTGATGCCGCCGTACACCGTCAGCGCGCCCATCGCGCTCACGCGGCGGGTGTAGCCGCCTGCCAGCCAGTGGATGATGTCGATGTCGTGGGCGCCCTTCTGCACCAGCAGCCCGGTGCTCTTGGCCCGTTCGGCGTGCCAGTCCTTGAAGTAGAAGTCGCCGCCGTGGCCGACGAAGTGGCGGCACCACACGGCCTTCACCTCGCCGATCGCGCCTGCGGTGATGAGCGAGCGCATCGCGAGGACGACGGGCATGTGCCGCATGTTGTGCCCGACGTAGAGCCCGGACCCGCGCGCGGTGGCCAGGACCCGGTCGCAGTCGGCGGCGGTCAGGGCCAGCGGCTTCTCCACGTACGCCGCGCGCCCGGACCCCAGCACGGCGATGGCGTGCTCGGCGTGCAGGTGGTCCGGGGAGAGCACGAACACCGCGTCCAGGTCCCGCGCCAGCAGCTCGTCGACGGAGGCGCACCCGGCCGCGCCCAGTTCGGCGGCGGCCAGGTCCCGGCGCGCGGGCCGGGGGTCGAAGACCGCGGTGACGCTGCCCGGCGGGCAGTGCCGCAGCAGGGACGCACGCAGGCCGTAGCCGATCACACCGAGACGCACGCGTCCCAATCTATTCGCCGATCCACTCCGGCCGATTCGTTTGGCCGATCCGTTGGGCCGATCCGTTTGGGCCGATCCGTTTTGGCTGGGCTGTTGGACTGGGCTGTTTGGGCTGGGCTATTCGGGATCGGCGCGCAGCATCCGGATCAGGTCGAGCACCGGCAGGCCGCACACGGTGCCCAGGGACTCCAGCGCCGGGTAGTCCAGCTCCCGGACGGGGGTGGCGTGCCTGCCGACCTCGGCCGCGGCCCAGCGCCGCGCCGGGGACAGCTCCGGGCGCTCGTCGATGGCCAGCCGGTGCAGGTCGATCCGCAGGGCGGACGGGTACTCCTCGTGGACGACCCGCCGGTGCACCCGTTCGAGCAGGTCGTGCGGGGACGCGTTGAGCACCCCGCACAGCTCCACGAACCGCACGACGGTGCAGGAGCGGGTCCCGGTCTCGTAGGAGGCGAGGGCCTGCGCGGACAGCCCGCCGGGCAGGCGCTGCACGAGTTGGGCCCGGGTCCACTTGCGGCGCAGGCGCAGCCTCCGCAGTTCCCGACCTAGCGCGCGCTGGTACGCGGCACCGTCCATGTCCCCTGCCCGGCTTGCTTGGCGACGCCGTCCCCGACAGCAGTCTGACCTGCGATTTTCTGACTGGAGGACACGCTACGCACTTTGTCGTCCGACGGAGCCGCGACAGGCGAACTGTTCCACTATCGAGTGAGGACCGCACACGGTCGGTAGAACCCCGTCCACCGTCCGATTACCGGCCGGTAGACCTGGACGTGTCGGCGTGAGCAGCCGATACTGCCTGGGCACCGCATCTTTCGCACCTCGCATCGAGGCCCGCCGCAACCCTCCTCGGCGGGGCGGGGTCCGTGCCGCAGTGCGCGCCCCGGGCCGGTCCGTGCCGTACCGGTTCCGGGGCGCTTCACCAGCCCAGCAGGTCATCCGCCAGCAGACCACCGGCCCAGCAGGTCACCCGCCCAGCAGGTCACCCAGCAGCGCCACCGCGGCGGCCGGTCCGGGCAGCACCGCGCAGACCACCGCCAGCCCCCACAGCCGACCGTCCACCCCGGACCGGTACCGCGACACGCCGCACGCGGCGAACCCGCACGCGCACGCCAGCACCGCCCCGGCCGCGGCGAACCCGACGGGGCCGCGCGCCCCGTGCAGCAGCAGCGCGCCGACCCCGGCGCACGCCAGCGCCGTGCGCCCCCACGCCAGCCGGGTCCGCTCCGCCTGCAACCCGCTCACACCAGCACCAGCGCCAGCACGACGACCGCGACCAGCGCCACCCCGTAGGCCAGCAGCGGCAGCTCCGGCACCCCGGGCAGCGGCCGCCCGTGCCGCATGGCCTGGCGGACCCGACGCCACCGCCGGTGGCTCAGCGCGGCCAGCGCGGCGCCGAGCAGGACCAGCGTGACGCCGATGCCGGTGCGCACCGCGGGCGGTCCGAGCCCCGGCAGGTACTCGGCCACGGCGACGCCCGCGGCGACGAGGGCGAGGGAGGTGCGGACCCAGGCCAGGAAGGTGCGCTCGTTGGCGAGGGTGAACCGGTAGTCCGGCTCCTGCCCGTCGGTCATCGCCAGATCGTAGGTGCCGCGACCCTGGCAGGCGCAGCGAATCCGGCGCCGTGAGAGGCCCAGTGAGAGCAGCCCGGGAGAACGGCCCAGCGAGAACGGCCCAGTAAGAACGGCCCAGCGAGAGCAGCCCTGGGAGGGCGGCGCGGCGGGGCGGCGCCTACAACGCGTGCACGGTGACGTCGATCGAGGCGAGCACGTCCTCGTCCACGCTGCCCGCCAGGGGCGCGGCCACCGCCGCGGCCGACCACGCGGCGGCCGCCCGCAGGCGCTCCGGCCACGCCAGCCCGCGCGCCATCCCGTCGGCCAGCGCGGCCACCGCGGCGTCACCGGCGCCCGTCGGGTTGCCGGTGATCGGCGGCGCCACCGCGCGCCACGCGCCGTCCGGGGTGACCGCGACCATGCCGTCCGCGCCGAGGGACACCACCACCGCGCCCGCCCCGAGCGCGAGCAGGTCCCGCCCGCCCGCGAGGGGGTCGCTCGTCGCCATGGCGGCGCGCAGCTCGTCGAGGTTGGGTTTGAGGACATCGGCCCCGGCGCGGGCGGCGGCGCACAGCGCGGGGCCGCCGACGTCCACCACCACCGGCACACCGCGCTCCCTGGCCAGCGCGACGAACGCGCCGTAGCTGTCCTCGGGCGCTCCCGGCGGGAGGCTGCCCGAGCACACGAGCGCACCCGCGGAGGGCAGGTGGGCGGCGACCAGGTCGCGCAGCCGCGTCCAGTCCATTTCGGACAGCGGTCCGCCCGGCTCGTTGAACATGGTGGCCTCGCGCGCCACGACCGCCACCGTCATCCGGGTCGCCGCCGCCACCGGCAGCAGCTCGTGCGGGAGCCCGGACTCGACGAGGTCGGCGCGCAGCGAGTCGCCGAGGATGCCGCCGACCGGCCCGACCGCCAGGGTGGCGACACCGCGCTGGTGCAGCACCCGACTCACGTTGAAACCCTTGCCGCCCGCGCGTTCCAGCACCGAGCGGATGCGGTGCGTCGTGCCGGGCAGCAGCTGGTCGACGTGGTAGCTGACGTCGAGGGCGGGGTTCGGGGTGCAGGTCAGGATCATCGGGTCAGCACCTGCGCGTTGAGCACCCCGAGCAGCCGCCGCACCTCGGCGGCCACCGCGTCGCGGGCCGGGCCGAGGTACTTGCGGGTGTCCACAAGGGAGGCGTCGGCCAGCGCGGCCCGCACCTCGGCGGTGAAGACCGCGTTGAGGTGGGTGGCGATGTTGACCTTCGTCATGCCTGCCCGCACCGCCGCGCCCAGCACCGGGTCGGGCACGCCGGAGGAGCCGTGCAGGACCAGCGGCACCGGCACCGCGGCCCGCAGCGCCGCGATCAGCGCCAGGTCGAGCACGGCGTCGCGGGTGGTCATGGCGTGGGAGCTGCCCACCGCGACGGCCAGCGCGTCGACGCCGGTGGCGGCCACGAACGCCGCCGCCTCCGCCGGGTCGGTGCGCGCGCCGGGGGCGTGCACGCCGTCCTTGCCGCCGACCTCGCCCAGCTCGGCCTCCACGAAGGCGTCCGCCGCCCGGCACATCCGCACCACGTCCCTGGTCGCCTCGACGTTCGCCGCGTACGGCAGCCGGGAGGCGTCGAACATGACCGAGCCGACACCCAGCGACAGGCCCTCGGCCACCAGCGCGGCGGACTCGACGTGGTCCAGGTGCACCGCCACCGGCACCGGGGCCGCGCGCGCCACGGCCAGGGTCGCGGCGGCGATCGGCTCCAGCGAGCCGTGGTAGCGCACGCAGTTCTCGCTGATCTGCAGGACCACCGGGCTGCCCGCGGCCGCGGCGCCCGCGGCCAGGGCGTAGGCGTGCTCGATCTCGATGACGTTGAACGCGCCGACCCCGTGCCCGCCCGCGTACGCGGCGGCGACGATCTCGGCGGTGGGCACGAGCGGCATGTCAGGCCGTCGCCAGGATCACCGAGCGGCGCAGGCCGCGCGGGCGGTCCGGGTCCAGCCCGCGCCGGGCGGCCATGGCCACCCCGACGCGCTGGGCGAGCACCAGCTCCGCCATGGGGTCGCGGTCGCAGGCGACGAACCGGGCGCCGGTGGCGGCCACCTCGGCGGCCAGCCCGTCCGGCGCGGGCCCGAACATCCAGGTGAGACGGCCGGGTTCGGCGATGCTGATGGGCCCGTGCCGGTACTCCATCGCCGGGTACGCCTCGGTCCACGCCCCCGCGGCCTCGCGCAGCTTGAGCCCCGCCTCCTGGGCCAGCCCGACGGTCCAGCCGCGGCCGAGGAAGGTGACCTGGGTGGCCGAGGCCAGCTCGTCGACGGGCTGGGCGAGCACGGTCTCGGCGTCGGCGACCGCGGCGGTCAGGTCCTCGCCGAGGGAGGCGCGCAGCAGGGCGAGGGTGGAGGTGGCGAAGCGGGTCTGCACCACCGAGCGCTCGTCGGCGAAGTCGAGCACCACGGCGGCGTCGGCGGGCCCGGTGACCGGCGAGCCCGCCACCCCGGTGACCACGACCGTGGGCACCCGGCCCGCGAAGGCCCGCAGCACGTCGACGACCTCGGTGGTGGTGCCGGAGCGGGAGATCGCCACCACCCGGTCGTAGTCGCGGCCCACGGGGGTCTCGGACGCGGCGAAGGCGTCGGTGCGGCCCTGTCCCGAGCCTTCGCGCAGCGCGGCGTAGGACATGGCCATGAACCACGACGTGCCGCAGCCGACCACGGCCACGCTCTCCCCGGGGACGACACCGAGGCCCCCGGACCCGATGTCGGCGGCCCGCCGCCAGCACTCCGGCTGGCTGGCGATCTCGGCCGCGACGAAGGACTCGGACATCCGCGCTCCCCTGCTTGATAGTGCTCGTTTACGAGCATCATCATGCAGTCGTGCACACTATCTGGCAAGAGCACACTTGTCTGGACCACTCGATGGTGGATCAGCAGCCGCAGACCAGGCTCGGCGGCGCGACCAGCGGGTCCGCTTCACCGCGGGTGACGCCGTCCGCGCGCTCGACCGGCAGCCCTTCCCTGGCCCAGTACTCGAAGCCGCCGATCATCTCCTTGACCCGGTACCCGAGCAGGGCGAACTCCAGGGCCGCGCGCGTGGAGCCGTTGCAGCCCGGACCCCAGCAGTAGGTGACGACCGTCGCCGACAGCGGGATCTCGGCCGCGGCGCGGGCGGCGATCTCGGCGGTGGGCACGTGCACCGCGTTCGGCACGTGCCCGGCGTCCCAGCTCTCCCGCGACCGGGAGTCCACCACGACCAGCTCGGCCGCCCCGGCCTCGATGTCGGCGTGCACGTCGCTGACGTCGGTCTCGAAGGCCAGGCGGGCGGCGAAGTGGGCGGCGGCGGCCGCGGGCGGGGCGGGCGCGACGCGGTTCACTGATGTCATGCCGCGAATACTCGCCGCGGGGCGCCGGACCACGACAGTGGCAGTCCTGCCCCCTCTGGGCTAAATCCCGCCAGCGCTCAGCGGAGTTCGACCAGCCGCGGGTCGGTGAGCTGGTAGCCGACCCCGCGCACGGTGCGGATCAGCTCCTCCCCCGCCGCCAGCTTGCCGCGCAGCCTGCGCACGTGGACGTCGACCGTGCGCTCCCCGATGTAGGCGGTGTGCCAGACCTCGCGCATCAGCGTGCGGCGCCGGTGCACCTCGTGCGGGGCCGAGGCCAGGTGGTGCAGGAGGTCGAACTCCAGGCGGGTGAGGCCGATCTCGCTGCCCAGCCAGAACGCCCGCCGGGCCGCGGCGTCCAGCCGCAGCGGCGCCGAGCGCGGCTGGGGCAGCGACACCAGGCGCTCGGGCCCCCCGGAACCGTCGGGCCCCTCGGCGCGGTCGGGCTCCCCGGCGACCGCGCCGAGGGCGCGCAGCGCGTGCAGGAGATCGGCGACCTGGTCGGGGTCGGCGGTGATGTGCAGGGTCAGGGCGACCCGGCGAGGACTCTGCTCGATGACGAGCGGCGCTGCCATGTCAGTTTCCCGGAAGTCGTGTGCGGACGGTGGTGGTGGGAGCACGGCTCGGTCGACACTCGGGCAGGCCGACATCGCCTAGAGTCACCACATCGGGACGCACGGTATCTACTCGACCACTGGAACCCCGTCACGTCAACGCCATCCCGGTAACTGGGACCGTCCTCACTCCAACGGCTGTTCGACGGTCAGGTACGGGTGCAGCACGCCCGGCGAGCGGGGCAGGAACCACTCGTCGAAGTCCAGCCCCGGGGTGCCGAGCAGGTCGATGTCGTCCTCTCCCGCCTCGCTGGGCAGCTCGTAGAGCCGCTCGTGGTCCAGGTCGGTGAAGGCGTGCCGGTCCAGCGCGGCGAAGATCTCCTTCATCGGCAGCTCGTCGAGCAGGTTGGCCAGGTGCAGCTGCACACCGGCCTCGGACTTGAGCACGTGCAGCGCCAGCGCCTCGGCGGTGCACAGCGGCGGCGTCCAGCCCGGCTGGGTCAGCCGGTGGCCCAGGATCGCGGTCACCACGAGGAACTGCTTGGCGAACAGCGCGCCGTAGTGGTCGGCGTAGCGCTGGGGCAGCTGGTTGAGCACGCTCAGCGCCTCGACCTCGCTGGCGGCGGCCTCGGCGTCCTCCAGCTCCTGCACGTCGGCGAACAGCTCGTCGGTCAGGATCTCCATGCCCTGCACCAGGGCGCCCGCCACCAGCGCGGCGGCCTCGGCCGAGATCGGGCAGTCCGGGTCGTCGGCGACGTGGCCGAACGCCGCGGGGGTGAAGGCGGCCAGGGCCGCGCCGGAGCGCAGCAGCTCCGCGCGCAGGGCCTCGACCTCCTCCTCGGTCAGCTCGCCGGGGTCGAGGTCGTCGTCATCGTCGTCGGCGGGCTCGCCCAGGGCGGCCTGGAGGTCGTCGTCGGTGGCGATGACCTCGCAGCGGCCCACCGTCCAGCCGGGCAGCAGCTCGGTCTGCTCCAGCATCTCCGAGAGCACGTGCCGGGCGGCCTCCTCGGCGAAGGTCAGGGCGGGGGCGTCCACCAGCCACGTCACCACCGCGCCGCCGGGGTGCACGGCCACCCGGTGGTCCAGCGGCTCGACCTCGACCCCGTCCGGGCCCTCGATGCCCGCGAGCAGGTCGAGGCGCTCGTCGAGCAGGGCGGCGACCCCGTGGCGCTGCAGCGGGTCGAGTTCGGGCGTCCCGGAGGCGGGCGCGAGGTCCGCGGTGAGCTGGTATTCCACGGGCGCAGTCTAGGAGCGTGCCCGCGAGCCGGGGCAGGCAGCCTGCTCCCGCCACAGGCGGTGATCACCTTCACTCACCTGGGTCGTCTTTCTGCTCCAGACGTGTCTTCGATCTGCCGAACTGTGCCACGACCCTTGGTTCTGGCCCATTGTTGCCCCGACCCAATTCATTGAAAGGCGAGCATGAACATCTATCTGGCCGGATTCCTCTGCGTGCTCGGGGCGGCGGTGTTCGCGGGTCTCGCCGCCTTCGTCGTGCGCCGCGCGGGCGCCGCCCAAGGCGTCGTGGAGAACAACGAGGCCGCCGGACAGGTGTTCACCATCGTCGGCGGCCTGCACGCGGTGCTCATCGCGTTCGTGCTGATCTCGCTGTTCGACGCCGTCAAGGACGCCGAGGACGAGGCGTTCCGGGAGGCCGACGGCCTCGTCGCGACCTACTACGCCGCTGACGCGCTCGGCGAGCCCGTCCGCAGCGAGATCCACGACCTCGCGGTGTCCTACGCGACCCGGGTCGTCGACCAGGAGTGGCCGAGGCTGCAGGCCACCGACACCGAGGTCGGCGACGAGGGCTGGACCGAGCTGGAGCAGATGCGCACCACGGTCAACCGCGCGACGGTGACCGACCTGTGGCAGAACGACCAGAAGACCCTGGCGGCGAGCAAGCTGTGGGAGGTCTACGAGGCCCGGCAGGCCCGGCTGGACGCCGCGGGCAGCGAGAGCATCAAGGCCGTGATGTGGTTCGCGCTGGGCACGGGCAGCCTCATGACCATCGCGCTGCCGCTGATGTTCGGCGGGCCGCGGCGGATAGCGCACATCATCATCGTCTCGGTGCTCGCCGGGACGATGGCCCTGTTGCTGTTCGCCACCTACCAGCTGCAGAACCCCTACGGCGGGGGCGCCGCGCTGGCGCCGGATGCGTTCGAATCCGCGATAGCCCGGCTCCAGTGACCGCCTCCCGCCTGCTGGCCGCGGGCCTCGCCGCGATCGGTCTGGTGGCGGGCGGGGTGCTGGTGCTCGGCGACGGCTCGGGGACCGCGGCGTCCGCGCCGCCCCCGGGCTGCCCGGTGCTGCGGGTCTCCGCGCTCGGCCACGGGGTGTCCACTGTGTACCGGGTGGACCTCGGCACGGGCGGCATGACGCGGCTGCGGACGCTGGACCGCCGGGTGGACGCGATCGGGTACCACCGGGGCCAGGGCGTGGCGTACGGGCTGGCCGGGCGGGGTTCCCCGGGCGCGCACCACGACCGGGCGCGGGTGGTGCGGCTGGCGGCGAACGGGACGCTGACCGACCTGGGCCCGGTGCGCGGGCGGGAGGACCTGTCCGGCGCGTCGGCGGGGGCGGTGGCGGGCGACCTGCTGTACGTGCGGGAAGGCCGGGAACTGCACGGCGTGGACGTCAACCCGGCCAGCGCGAAGTTCCTGACCGTCGTGCGCTCGGTGCGCCTGTGGCCCTCCGAGCTGGCGCACACGGTCGACGACTTCGACTACCGCCCCGCCGACGGCCTGCTCTACGGGGTCAACACGCTGGTGCCGTTCCAGGGCAGGGTCACGCGCATCGATCCGCGGACGGGGCGGGTCGGGCACGCGAACGTGCCGAAGCTGCCCGGCGGGCGGACCTACGGCTCGGTCGCCTTCGGCCCGGACGGCGCGCTGTACGCCGCGAGCAACCGCACCCACCACCACCCCTGGCACGACCACGGCACCCCGTCGCGCAGCAGGCTGATCCGGGTGGCGCTGGCCCCGGGCGCGGTGCCGGTCGAGATCGCCGCGTGGCCGGTGGCCAACCACACCGACATGACCGGCTGCCTGCCCGTGCCGCCGCCACCGACCACGACCCCACCGCCGCCCCCGCCGTCCACCACGGTGCCGCCACCGCCCCCCGCGCCGCCGACGCCGCCCCCACCGGCTCCCGAGCCGCCGGAGCCCCCTGCCGTCGTGCCGCCGGTCGTGCCGCCCGCCGTGCCGCCCGCCGTGCCGCCTGTCGTGCCGCCCACTGTGCCGCCTGTCGTGCCGCCTGTCGTGCCACCTGCCGTGCCGCCGGGGCCGCCAGCGCTTCCGCCGCCGCCACCGGTCCAGCAGCCGAACCCCGTGCCCACGCCGCAGCTGGTGCGCCAGAGCAAGCGCCCGCCGTCCTCGTCCGCCACCCCGGACAACGCCACGGAGGAGAAGCGCCGCTGGGGCCTCACCGCACTGGTGCTGATCCTCGGCGCGAGCGCGGCGGCGTCAGGTGCGCGCAGGCACAGGTAAGGGCGCCGTCAGGGCGTACGGGCATCATCCATTCGGGACACAGCGCGTACGGAGGGTGGCCTGCTGAATCGATTTTGACATCGTCCGTAACACGTCGGTACGGTCTGTGTCGCACCGGCCGGTGGACCGCCAGCGCTGTCGTCTCCCGGATCTGCCCACCGTCGCACTTGCGGAGATGACGGACATGCCGAACCCCCTGCACCCGGTCGTCGCCGAGGTCACCGCTCGGATCGTCGCGCGCAGCGCCGCCGGACGAGCCGCCTACCTGGGGCGGATGGCGCGAGCGGCCTCCACCAGCACCCCCACCCGGGCCGGGCTCGGCTGCAGCAACCTCGCCCACGGCTTCGCCGCCTGCGACGGGCCCGACCGGCTCGCCGTGCGGGGCGTGACGAAGCCCGGGGTCGCGATCGTCTCGGCGTACAACGACATGCTCTCGGCGCACCAGCCGTTCCAGGAGTACCCGGGCTGGATCAAGGCCGCCGTGCGCGAGGCGGGCGGGGTCGCGCAGTTCGCGGGCGGGGTGCCCGCGATGTGCGACGGCATCACCCAGGGCCGGGCGGGCATGGAGCTGTCGCTGTTCAGCCGCGAGGTCATCGCCATGGCCACCGGCATCGCGCTCTCCCACGACATGTTCGACGCGACGCTGCTGCTCGGCGTGTGCGACAAGATCGTCCCCGGGCTGCTGATCGGCGCGCTGGCCTTCGGGCACCTGCCCGCGATCCTGGTGCCCGCCGGGCCGATGGCCTCCGGGCTGCCCAACAACGAGAAGGCCAGGGTGCGCCAGGCGTTCGCCGAGGGCAAGGCCACCCGCGACGACCTGCTGGCCGCGGAGTCGGCGTCCTACCACTCGCCGGGCACCTGCACCTTCTACGGCACCGCGAACTCCAACCAGCTCGTGGTCGAGGTGATGGGCCTGCACCTGCCCGGCGCCAGCTTCATCCCGCCGGGCACCCCGCTGCGCAAGGCGCTCACCGAGGCCGCGGGCAGGCGGGCGGTGGAGATCTCCATGCAGAGCGGCGAGTACACGCCGCTGTCGCGGATCGTCGACGAGCGCGCGGTCGTCAACGGCGTCATCGCGCTGCTGGCCACCGGCGGGTCGACCAACCACACCCTGCACCTGGTGGCGATCGCCGCCGCCGCGGGCATCCGGCTGACGTGGGACGACTTCTCCGACCTCTCGGCGGTCGTGCCGCTGATGGCGCGGGTGTACCCCAACGGCTCCGCCGACATCAACCACTTCGTCGCCGCGGGCGGGGTGCAGTTCCTCATCGGCGAGCTGCTCGACGCGGGCCTGATGCACGGCGACGTGTCCACTGTGGCCGGTCCGGGCCTGGACCGCTACCGCCAGGAGCCGGTGCTCGACGACGGCGTCCTGCGCTGGCGCCCCGGCCTGAGCACCTCCGGCGACCTCGACGTGCTGCGCCCGGCGGGCGACCCGTTCTCCGCCGACGGCGGCCTGCGGATGCTCGCGGGCAACCTCGGCCGGGCGGTGGTCAAGGTCTCGGCGGTGGCGCCGGAGCACCGGGTGGTCGAGGCCCCCGCCCGGGTCTTCACCGACCAGAACCAGGTCGGCGCGGCGTTCAAGGCGGGCGAGCTGGACGGCGACGTGGTGATCGTGCTGCGCCAGCAGGGCCCGCGCGCCAACGGCATGCCCGAGCTGCACGCCCTGACCCCGGCGATGAGCTCGCTGATGGCCCGCGGGCACCGGGTCGCCCTGGTCACCGACGGCCGCATGTCCGGCGCGTCCGGCAAGATCCCCGCCGCCATCCACCTCACCCCGGAGGCGGCGGCGGGCGGCCCGATCTGCCTCATCCGCGACGGCGACCTCGTGCGCCTCGACGCCGAGCGCGGCACCCTGTCGCTGCTGGTGGAGTCCGACATCCTGGCCGCCCGCCACCCGGTCGACGCCCCCCGCGAGGACGACGAGTGGACCGGCACCGGCCGCGAGTTGTTCGCCGCCTTCCGCCACGCCGTCGGCCCCGCCGACCACGGCGCCACCGTCTTCGGCCCCACCTTCGCCGACGCCGACCTCGACGAGCTGGAGTTCTCGGCATGAGCCTGCTGGACATCGCCCCGGTCGTCCCGGTCGTCGTCATCGACGACGCCGCGCAGGCCGTCCCGGTGGCGCAGGCCCTGGTGCGCGGCGGCATCGGGATCATCGAGGTCACCCTGCGCACGCCCGCGGCGCTGGACGCCATCGAGCGCATCGCCGCCGAGGTCCCGGGGATCGTCGTGGGCGCGGGCACGGTGACCACGCCGGAACTGGCGGCGCGCGCGGGCGCGGCGGGGGCACGGTTCCTGGTCACCCCCGGCACGACCGACCGCGTCCTGGACGCCGCCGTCGCGACCGGGCTGCCGGTGCTGCCGGGGGCGGCGACGGTCTCGGAGGCGATGCGGCTGGCCGAGCGCGGGTTCACCGAGCTGAAGTTCTTCCCCGCCGAGGCCGCGGGCGGCGTGCCGTACCTGAAGTCCATCGCGGGCCCGCTGCCGGACCTGCGCTTCTGCCCCACCGGTGGGATCACCGCGGCGACCGCCGCGTCGTACCTGGCCCTGCCGACCGTGGGCTGCGTCGGCGGCAGCTGGCTCACCGCGGGCAGCCTCACCCAGGTCGAGACCTTCGCCAAGGAGGCGGCGGGCCTACGCTGATCGCGTGATCGCCTACGCCCTTTTCGACACCGACCTCGGCGAGTGCGGCATCGCCTGGGGTCCGCGCGGCATCACCGCGGTGCAGCTGCCCGACCCCGATCCCGCGGCGACTGTCGCCCGCCTGCGCAGGCACGCCCCCGGCCCGGCCGAGCCGACCGGAGCGGTGCTCGCCGCGATCAGTCGCGTCCAGGGGCTGCTGAGCGGCGTCAAGGACGACCTCGCCGACATCGACCTGGACCCGACCGGCGTCACCGAGTTCAACCTCGCCGTCTACGCCGCCACCCGCGCCATCCCGCCCGGGGAGGTGACCACCTACGGCGCGATCGCCCAGCGCGTCGGCGCGCCGGGGTCGGCGCAGGCCGTGGGGCGGGCGCTGGGCCGCAACCCGTACCCGATCATCGTGCCCTGCCACCGGGTGATGGGCGCCGACGGCCGCATGGTCGGCTTCTCCGCCCCCGGCGGGACGGCCACCAAGCTGCGGATGCTCGCCGTCGAGGGCGCGGCCGACCCCTACGGCCAAGAGGCCCTGTTCTAGAGGCCCCCGTTCTGGAAGCCCTGTTCTAGCTGTCCGCCTTGTTCAGCACGGCGATCGCCGTGATGCCCAGGCCGTTGCCGACGACCCAGCGCCCGCTGAACCCGGTGATCTCCACCCCGTCGACCACCGGCCCGGCCACGAGCAGCTCGGCCCGGAACGTCCCGGCCGGGTCGAACTCCACCCGCGCGTCGGAGAAGCCGAGCCACTTGCGGGCCAGGGGGAACCACGCCTTGTAGACGCTCTCCTTGGCAGCGAACAACAGTTTGTCCCAGTGCACGTCCGGGTGGGACTCGCTGAGCATCGACAGCTGAGCGCGCTCCTCGGGCAGCGACACCGCCTGCAGCACGCCCTCCGGCAGCGGCACGTGCGGCTCGGCGTCGATGCCGACGCTGTGCAGGTCGACGTCGTTGGCCAGCACGGCGGCCCGGTACCCGGCGCAGTGGGTCATGCTGCCGACGATGCCCTCCGGCCAGCGCGGCGCGCCCTTGTCCCCCGGCAGGATCGCCGTCGCGGGCCTGCCCAGGCGCACCAGGGCCTGGCGCGCGCAGTGGCGGACCGTGGTGAACTCGCGGCGGCGCTTGTCGACCGCCTTGGCCACCACGGGCTCCTCCTCCGGGAGCAGCACGGCGTCCGGCGGGTCGTCGTACGCCTCGACCGCGACGACGGCGGCGGGCAGGATGCTCTCGATCACGTCGGCCCCACGTTCTCGTACCCCTAGCGTTGGCGGGTCATCGACGATGATGCCGGACCGGGTCCGATCGACACACCCATTCGACCGGACCCGTCGGATTTAGCGCCGGTTGCGCCCGACGATGTAGACCATCGGCAGGTGTAGCGGCGTCCCGTCCGGCAGCTCGTCGGTCCCGTGCAGGTCGGCGTCACCGGTGGTGACGATCTCCAGGCCCGCGCCGTCCAGCAGGGATTGCAGCTTGCCCTCCGACCAGGCCGCCGGGGTCAGCCCGTACTTGAACACCCGCTGAAGCTTGGGCACCGCGTCCGGGCTCTGCCCGAGCGCGGCCTTCATCCCCGCCGACGCCGAGGGCGCGAGTTCGACGTTGAAGACGTGCCCGGTGGCGCCCAGCAGCACCGACAGCGACGCCGCCGCGGCCGGGCGGTCCTCATCGGGCATCTGGTGCAGCACGCCGCGCATGTAGACGTTGACGTCGCCGAGTTCCTCGCGCAGCGCGCGGGCGGCGTCGGCGTCGGTCAGGTCGAAGCGGCGGAAGGTGGCGGCGGTGCCCGCCCGCAGGTCCCGCGCGTGTTCGATCGCCGACTCGGCGAAGTCCACGCCGATCACCCTGGGGAAGTGCTCGGCCAGCGCCGCGGTTTGGGTGCCGTTGCCGCAGCCGATGTCGACCACCGGCAGGGCGGGGTCGAAGTGCGGCCGGAACAGCGGCAGCTGCGCGGTCGCGGTGACCGCCGCCGCGCTGTCCCACACGGGCAGCCCGTGTTCTCGGGGCAGCTCGCGCCAGTAGCTTTCCCAGTTCTCGTTCACCTGATGGTTCACATGTCCTCCACCGAACAGCCCAGAAACGCTTTCGGTCTACGGCCACATGATCCGATGATGCAAGTTTTCACTCTCCAGAGTGACCCTACTAACACTCTCCGCAACCGTGCGTGAGCCGTGATCACCCAGGGTGTCCACTATGGACGGCGGTTCAGCCCGCCACGGGCACGTGGGCCCCGCTCACCGCCGACGCCCCCTCGCCGCAGAGGAACAGCACGGTCTCGGCGATGCGCTCCGGGGACACCCAGCCCGCCCGGTCGGAGCCGGGCATGGCGGCGCGGTTGGCCGGGGTGTCGATCACGCCGGGCAGGATCGCGTTGGCCCGCACGCCGTCGCCGCCGTACTCCGCGGCCAGCGCGTCCACCAGGCCCAGCACGGCCGTCTTCGCGGTGATGTACGCCGAGGCGCCCGAGAACGGCCGCACCGCGGCCCTGGCGGACACGCACACGATCGACCCGCCGCCCCCGGCGATCAGGTGCGGCAGCGCGGCCTGGCTGACCAGGTACGTCGGGCGCAGGTTGAGCCGCAGCAGCCGCTCGAACTCCGCGACCGGCGTCTCGTGCAGCCGCCCGCCCATCGCGAACCCGCCGACGAGGTTGACCACCGCCCGCAGCGGGGCGCCCGGGTCGGCGGCGGCCAGCGCCACGCAGGCGCTCACCTCGGGCTCGCTGAACAGGTCGGCCCGGTGCAGCACCAGCCGCTCGTGCTTGGGCACCCGCGCCAGCTCGTCCTTGACGATCCAGGGCACCACCACCCGCCAGCCCGCCGCCAGCAGCGCCGCGCTCACCGCGCCGCCGAGCCCACCTGTCCCGCCGGTCACCAACGCAGTCGCCATGACCCCATCCTGGCAGGCGCTAAACCCCCTCGGACAGCTCGGCGGGGACGGCGGCCGGGTCGGCGGCCTTGGGCTGCCCGCGGACCAGGACCGCGTGCACGATCATGCGCTGGCGGTTGGAGAACTTGGGGTGGCAGGTGGTCAGCGTGAGCAGGCTCTTGAGCTGGTCCTTGGCCACGGTGGCGGCCTCGTTGCCCGGCACGGGCGCGACGACCTCGTTCTGGGCGGGGGTCACGATGCGGCGCCCCACCGCGGCGGCGTACTCGCCGTCGAGGGCCGAGACCCCCGCGCAGCGCTCGTCGGCCGGGTCGACGGGGAGCCGCTCGGTGGGCAGCATCCGGTAGACGTACCAGTCGGTCTGGGTCTCCACGACGATGGCGTCGCAGGGGTTGAGCAGGTCGAGGTCGTTGAACGGCGCGCCCTTGCCGACCCGGTGGCCCGCGACGGCGAAGTTGCCGGGCTGCCCCGGCGGGGCGGACTTCTTGTAGTGGCCGGGGCCGACCTCCAGGTTCTTCTCGGAGGTGCCCTCCACGATGGTGAAGCTGTAGTCGGGGCCCAGGACCGGGATGTAGAGCTTGGCGATGCCCTCGCCGTCGGCGAACTCGAAGCGCTGCACGCGCTCGGGGTCCTCGGCCGGGGCCTCCCACTGGCGGTCGAGGTCGGCGGTGACGTCGGCCTGCTTCTGCGCCGACACCAGGTCGGTGACCCACACCTCGTAGACGACGAACAGCAGGATCACCAGGCCCATGGTGACCATCAGCTCACCGAAGCCGCGAATGACCAGCGCACCTGCGCTCGACTTGGGCTTCGGCCGCTCGGCGCTGTCGTCGGTGTCGGTGTTGTCGGTGCTGTCGTCACTGTCCTTGCCGCCGGGCTCGTCGTCCTCGGGCGGGTAGTGCTCGACCGGCATGTCGACGAACTCGGTGGGCCCCTCGACGGGCGCGCCCGGCCGCAGCGAGCCGCGCACGACCGGGATGTACTCGGTCGGCTCGTCGTCGGGCCGGACCGGCCGCAGCACCGTGGTCGGCGCGTCCGCCGGATGCGGCGGAACCCCAGGGCGACCGGGCCCGCCATCGCGCACGGGCGGCCCGGGGGCGCGCGCGGGCCTGCCCGGCACCCCGTCGGGGGACGGGCGCACGGGCTGGACCGCGTTCCCGTGGCGCGAGGACCCCTCGGCCGACACCGCGGCGGTCCGCACCGTGGGCTGGTCAGCCCCGTCCACGACACCATGACGTGAGGCCCCGGGCGGCCCCTCGGCGCCATGGCGCGAAGGCTGCTCGGGGGGCGGCGGGGTGCCGTTGCGCGGAGGGTGGACCGGCGCCGCACGGCGCGGAGGCCGCTCGTGGTGGGCCGGGGCGCCGTTGCGCGCCGGTTCCTCCGGCCGCACCGGCGCCCTGTGGCGCGAGGACTGCTCGGGGGGCGCCGCGGCGCCGTGGCGCGCCTGCCGCTCGGAAGTGACCGGAGCGCCGTGTCGAGGCGGCTCGGGGTGGACCGGAGCGCCGTTGCGGGCTGGGGGGTCGGGATAGACCGGGGTGCCGTTGCGGGCTGGGGGGTCGGGATAGACCGGGGTGCCGTTGCGGGCTGGGGGGTCGGGGTGGACCGGGGTGCCGTTGCGCGGGGTGTGGGGTGGGGGCATCGGGGTGCCGCGGGGGGCCGTGCGCGGTGGGGTGGGGCGGTGGGGGTCGGGTGGGCCGGGGAGGCGCGTCGGTGGCTGCTCCACCTCGCCTCACCCCCCTTCGCCGCGTGCTGACCCCCGCCAAGACGATAAGGCAAGCGGGCGTACGGGTGGTGTTAGTCCCGCCTCAGGCGAGGAAGCCGCGCAGCAGTGTAGCCGTTCCCGAGAGGTGTTCGGCCATGGCCGCGCGGGCCGCCTGCGGGTCGCCGTCGAGGATGGCGTCGACCACCGCGCGGTGCTGGTGGTCGGAGTGCTCGATGTTGGCCGCGATCGGCGGGATGGCGTCGAGCAGGGCATCCAGTCGGGCGCGCAGGTCGGCCACGGCGGCGGTCAGGGTGGGGGCGGCGGCCGCGGCGGCGACGGCCAGGTGCAGGCGGGCGTCGCGGCGGCGGTAGTCGACCACCATGGAGCCGGTGCACTCGGCCAGCCGCGCGCGCAGGTGGCGCCGGGTGGTGGGGTCCAGCGCGCGGGCGGCCGCGGCCTCGGCGGCGCCGGTCTCCAGCACGTGCCGCAGCGTGATCACGTCCTCCAGGTCCGCGGCCAGCCCGGGGGTGGGCGGGACGGGGTGGGCGGGGCGCAGCGAGCGGACGAACGTGCCGCCGTAGCGGCCGCGCCTGCTCTCCACGTACCCCGCCTCCTGCAGGGCGTGCAGGGCCTCGCGCAGGGTGACGCGACTCACGCCCAGCCGGGCGGCCAGGTCGCGTTCCGGGGGCAGCCGCTCCCCCGGCGCGGCGAGGCCGAGCCGGATGGCCTGCAGCAGCCGCGCCAGGGTCTCCTCGAAGGCGTTTCCCGCTCTGACCGGGCGCAGCAGCGCGTCGGCGAGCGGATCGGGGTCAGAGCGGAGTGACATACGCGCCGGAGATCCCGCCGTCGACCAGGAACGACGACGCGGTGATGAAGGAGGAGTCGTCCGAGGCCAGGAACGCCACCGCGGCGGCGATCTCCTCCGGTTCGGCGAAGCGGCCCATGGGCACGTGCACCAGCCGCCGCGCGGCCCGCTCCGGGTCGGCGGCGAACAGTTCCCGCAACAGCGGGGTGTTCACCGGTCCTGGGCACAGGGCGTTGACCCTGATGCCCTCGCGGGCGAACTGCACGCCCAGCTCGCGGCTCATGGCCAGCACGCCGCCCTTGGAGGCGGTGTAGGAGATCTGCGAGGTGGCCGCGCCCATCACCGCGACGAACGACGCGGTGTTGATCACCGAGCCGCGGCCCTGGGTGCGCATGTGGCCGATGGCGTGCTTGCAGCACAGGTACACCGAGGTCAGGTTGACCTGCTGCACGCGGTGCCAGGCGTCGGGCCCGGTGGTGAGGATCGAGTCGTCGTCCGGCGGGGAGATGCCCGCGTTGTTGAACGCCACGTCCAGGCTGCCGTAGGTGTCCACGGCGGTGTCGAACAGCGCGGCCACCTCGGTCTCGTCGGTGACGTCGCAGCGCACGAACAGCCCGTCGACCTCGGCCGCCGCCGCCTCGCCGCCGTCGGTGTCCACATCGCCGATGACGACGCGCGCGCCCTCCTCGGCCAGCCGCCGCACCGAGGCCAGCCCGATGCCGCTCGCCCCGCCGGTGACGACCGCGACCCGCCCATCCAGCCGCTTGCCCATTCAGCCCTCCGCACTCAGGAACACGGTCTTGACGTCGGTGAAGCCCGCCAGCGCGTCCGGCCCCAGCTCGCGGCCGAGCCCGGACTGCTTGAACCCGCCGAAGGGCGTCCAGTAGCGCACCGACGAGTGCGAGTTGACCGAGAGGTTGCCCGCCTCGACGCCGCGCGCGACCCGCAGCGCCCGGCCGACGTCGCGGGTCCAGATCGAGCCGGAGAGCCCGTACTCGGTGTCGTTGGCCTGGGCGACGGCGTCGTCCTCGTCGTCGAAGGGCAGCACGGCCACCACCGGGCCGAACACCTCGTCGGTGACCGCGCGGTGCTCGCCCGAGATGGGGGCGAGCACGGTCGGCGGGAACCAGTAGCCCGGCCCCCGCACGGTCTGGCCCTGGAAAGCGATCGGAGCGCCGTCCACATAGGACGCGACGCGGTCGCGGTGCGCGGCGGTGATCAGCGGGCCCATGTCGGTGCCGGGGTCGGCGGGGTCGCCCACCGCGACGGCCTTCACCGCGGGCTCCAGCAGCTCCATGAACCGGTCGTAGGCCGAGCGCTGCACGAGGATGCGCGAGCGCGCGCAGCAGTCCTGCCCGGCGTTGTCGAAGACCGCCATCGGCGCGGTGGCCGCGGCGCGCTCCAGGTCGGCGTCGGCGAAGACCACGTTGGCGCTGTTGCCGCCCAGCTCCAGGGTCACCCGCTTCACCTGGTCGGCGCAGCCCGCCATGATGAGCCTGCCCACCTCGGTGGACCCGGTGAACACCACCTTGCGCACCAGCGGGTTCGTCACGAACCGCTGCCCCACAACGGGTCCGGCGCCGGGGACGACCTGGAAGACCGCGGGCGGGATGCCCGCCTGCCTGGCCAGCCCGGCCAGCCGCAGCGCGGTCAGCGGGGTGGCCTCGGCGGGCTTGAGCACGACGGTGTTGCCCGCGGCCAGCGCGGGGGCGAACCCCCAGGCCGCGATCGGCATGGGGAAGTTCCACGGCGCGATGACCCCGACCACGCCCAGCGGCTCGTGGAAGGTGACCGCGACCCCGCCCGCGACCGGGATCTGCTGTCCGACAAGGCGTTCCGGGCCGCCGGCGTAGTAGTGCAGCACGTCGCGGACGTTGCCCGCCTCCCAGCGGGCGTTGCCGATGGTGTGCCCGGCGTTGCGCACCTCCAGCGCGGCCAGGTGCTCCAGGTCGGCGTCGACGGCCTCGGCGAAGCGGCGCAGCAGCCGGGCCCGGTCGCCGGGGGCCACCGCGCGCCAGGCGGGCAGCGCGGCGTGCGCGGCGGCGATGGCGGCGTCGGCCTGGTCGACCGAGGCCAGCTCGACGGTCTCGATGACCTCCTCGGTTGCCGGGTCGCGCACGGCGTGGCTGGTCAACGGGCTGCCCTCCGGCGATCGGCGGCGTCCACCAGGGCCGCGAACAGGCGGACGTCGTCGGCGTTCTGCTCGGGGTGCGACTGCACGCCCACGACGAAGCCCGCGCTCGGGATCTCCAGGCCCTCGACCGTGCCGTCGGCGGCGTGCGCGCTGAGCTCGATGCCCCGGCCGACGCGGTCGATGGACTGGTGGTGGTGGCAGGCGACCTGGACCCGCGCGCCCAGGATCGACGCGAGCCTGCTGCCGGGCTCGGTGGCGACCTCGGTCTTGCCGAACATCGCCACCTCGGGCTGGTGGTCGTTGGTGCCGACGCGCTCGGGGGTGTGCTGGTGCAGGGTGCCGCCGAGCACGACGTTGAGCACCTGCATCCCCCGGCACACCGCCAGCAGCGGCAGGCCCATCTCCAGCGCGGCCTCGGTCAGGGCGAACTCGGCGGCGTCGCGCAGGGGCTGGGGCGTGCCGGTGGTGGGGTGCGGGGCCTGGCCGTAGCGGCGGGGGTCGATGTCCGCGCCGCCGGAGAGCACCAGGCCGTCGAGCCAGTCGAGGGTCCCGGGGCGCCAGTCGCCGATCGGCGGCAGCAGCACGGCGTTGCCGCCCGCGGCGCGCACGGACTCCACGTACTCGCGGTGCAGCACCGCCGCCTCGGTCTCCCAGATCCCGAACGTCGAGTGCTCCAGGTAGGTGGTGACGCCGATGACCGGCGGGCGTCTAGAGCCGTTCGAAGCCACGCGCCAGCTCCCAGTCCGTCACCGCGGCGTCGAAGGCGGCCTGCTCGACCCGCGCGGCGTTGAGGTAGTGCTCGACGACGTCGTCGCCGAAGGCCGCGCGCGCGATGGCGCTGTCGTCGAGGACCAGCGCCGCATCGCGCAGGGTGGCGGGCACCCGGGGTTTGTCCGAGGCGTAGGCGTTGCCGGTGAACTCCGCCTCCGGCTCAAGGCCGTTCTCGATGCCGTGCAGGCCCGCGGCGACCATGGCGGCCACCGCGAGGTAGGGGTTGACGTCGCCGCCGGGCACCCGGTTCTCCACCCGCCGGGCCTCCCCGTGGCCGACCACCCGCAGCGCGCACGTGCGGTTGTCCACGCCCCAGGCGACCGCGGTCGGGGCGAAGGAGCCCGGTGCGAAACGCTTGTAGGAATTGATGTTCGGGGCGTAGAGCGCGGTGAACTCGCGCAGGCAGGCCAGCTGGCCCGCGAGGAAGCCCCGGAAGTCCTCCTCGCCGAGGGTCTCCCCGTTCGAGCGCAGGCTCATGTGGATGTGGCAGGAGTTGCCCTCGCGCTCGTTGTACTTGGCCATGAAGGTCAGGCTGCGCCCGTGCTTGGCCGCGATCTCCTTGGCGCCGGTCTTGTAGACGGCGTGGTTGTCGCAGCTCGCCAGCGCCCCGGCGTAGCGGAAGACGATCTCGTGCTGGCCGGGGTTGCACTCCCCCTTGGCCGACTCGACGTACAGGCCCGCCCCGGTCATCGCGTTGCGGATGTCGCGCAGGACCGGTTCGACGCGGCCGGTGCCGAGCAGGGAGTAGTCGACGTTGTACTGGTTGGCGGGCGTGAGGTCCTGGTAGCCGCCGCGGTGGGCGTCCTCGTAGGTGTCGTCGAACAGGATGAACTCCAGCTCGGTGCCCACGTAGGCGGCCAGCCCGTGCTCGGCGAGCCGGTCGAGCTGGCGCTTGAGCACCTGGCGCGGCGACGGCGCGACCGGGGTGCCGTCGAGGTTGAGCACGTCGGCCTGGACCATCGCGGTGCCCTCGTGCCAGGGCAGCAGCCGCAGCGTGGCGAGGTCGGGCTGGAGCAGGAAGTCGCCGTAGCCGCGGTCCCACGAGGAGGTCCGGTAGCCCGCGACGGTGTTCATCTCGACGTCGACGGCCAGCAGGTAGTCGCACGCCTCGGTGCCGTGGGCCAGGACCTCCTCCAGGAAGTACCGCGCCCCGCAGCGCTTGCCCTGCAGACGGCCCTGCATGTCGGTGAGCGCCACCAGGACGGTGTCGACCCCGCCCGCGGCCACCAGCTCCCTGAGCCGATCCACCGACAACGGCGCCCCAACGTCGCGCATACGTGTACCCCTCCCCAAAGGATCACGATGAGCCCATTGGAAGACCGCGTCCGAGCATCGTGTCAGTGACCACACCGTTACGGCAACCGCGACTTCCGCGCTCGAATGGGGCGGCATGGGTCCATTGCGGGGCGGGACCAGGCCGGATACCCAAGTGGGAACAAACTGTTCAAAACCGCGCCGACAGACGGTCTTGTCAAGTTCACGGCCGTTAACAAATACTGACGACCATTCGCGCGGTCCACCCACCCGGCGGGCCTGACCGAGGGCGAGGGCCCGGGGTGCCCTGCACCGGACCCGCGCGGGGGTTCACCGGCGGTGGCCGCCTCCTCGGCAGCCACCGCCCCCCTCGATCGTGCGACGCCGCTTGCCCGGCGGGCACCCGTCCGGCAGGGTGGGCTGGTGATCAGCGAGGAAGTCGTGTTGCTCGACGAGTCCGGGGCCGCCGTCGGGACCGCGCCCAAGGCCGAGGTGCACCACGAGAACACGCCGCTGCACCTGGCGTTCTCCAGTTACGTCTTCAACCGCGACGGGCAGTTCCTGCTGACGCAGCGGGCCGCGCACAAGAAGACCTGGCCCGCGGTGTGGACGAACTCCTGCTGCGGGCACCCCGCCCCCGGCGAGCCGCCCGCCACCGCCGTGGCGCGCAGGCTGGCCGACGAGCTCGGCCTGATCGGGACCACCCGCATCGAGCTGGTGCTGCCGCGCTTCCGCTACCGCGCCACGATGGGCAACGGCGTCGTGGAGAACGAGATGTGCCCGGTGTACCGGGTGGTCACCGAGGGGGTGACCGCGCCGAACCCGGAGGAGGTCGACGCCGTCGAGTGGGTCGACTGGCCGCCCTTCGCCCAGGCGGTGCTGTCGGGCGCGCGGGCGGTCTCGCCGTGGTGCGAGCTGCAGGTCAGGGAACTCGCCACGCTCGGCCCCGACCCGCTGGCGTGGCCGCTGGGCGATGAGTCCGCGCTGCCCGCGGCCCTGAGCCGGTGAGCCACGAGGACACCTTCAACGCCGTCCTGGAGCACCTCGTCCCGCAGGCGCACCGGATGGGGGTGCGCGCGGTGGAGCTGGAGCCCGGCCGGATCGTGTGCTGGGTTCCCCTGGCGGGCAACGGGAACCACCTCGACACGATGTACGCCGGGGTGCTGTTCACCGTCGCCGAGGTGCTCGGCGGCGGGATCTGCCTGCCCTCCTTCGACCTCACCCGGTACTACCCGGTGGTCAAGAGCGTCCGGATCGACTTCCGCAAGCCCGCGCGGACCGACGTGCTCGCCGAGGCGACGCTGAGCGCGGCCCGGATCGCCGAGATCAAGGCCGCCGCCGACGAGCACGGCAAGGCGGAGTTCGTGCTCACCACGACGCTCGCCGACAACGACGGCACGGTCGTGGCCACCACCGAGGGCACCTACCAACTGCGCGTCCACACCTGACGGGACCCGCTGTCTGGTCCAGTGTGGACGATTCGCGGGCAGTGTCAGCCGCGGGCCAGCGCGGTGATCACGTAGTAGTCGACCAGCCCGTCGCGCCACGCCGGGAGCCAGCGGCGCGGCCACTCGGTCTCCGGGACGCCGAGCTGGGCGATCCAGGCGTCGAGCCCCGGCCAGACGTGCTCGCCGATGGACTCGGCGGCGACGTCGGTGAAGTCCGCGGCGGCGAGGTCGGCGCGGAAGCCGGGCAGGTCGTGCTCGCGGTCGACGCCGTCGGCGAAGGTCTCCAGCAACCGCGGCAGCGCGCCGCGGGTGGCGGGATCGGGGGCGAAGAACGTGGTCACGGTCAGGCGCCCGCCCGGCGCCAGCACCCGGTGCGCCTGCCTGGCGAACCCGGCGAGGTCGTCGAAGTGCTGCGCCGCCTCCAGGGACACCACGGCGTCGACGGACCGGTCGGGGAACGGCAGGGCGTCGGCCGCGCCCTGGCGGAAGGTGAACCGCCCGCCCGCCGCCGCGACCGCGTCGGCGTTGCGCTCGGCGGCCCGCCGCACCTGCTCGGGGTGCAGGTCGACCCCATGCAGTTCCGCGGGCGCGCACTCGGCGAACGCCCAGGCCGGGCCGACGCCGGTGCCCGGCCCCACCTCCAGCACGCGCAGGCCCGCGAGGTCGGCGTAGACCAGCCGGTAGAGGGCGAGCTGGCTGTCGACGCGCTGCCGCGTGCCGATGGGCGGGTCGAGCGGGATGTCCCGCCAGTAGCCGAAGTTGATGAACCCGCCCGCGAACACCGGCAGGGAGCTGAGGTCGTCCTCGCCGTACATCCTGGCCCGCAAGGCCACCGCGTCGGTCACCCCACTTACGCTAGCGGCATGGGGACCGTGCTGGGGCTGTTCACCTATCCGATCAAGGGCTGCGCGGGCGTGGCGCTCTCCGACAGCGAGGTGACCCCGGCCGGGCTGCGCCACGACCGCGCCTTCATGGTCACCACCCCCGAGGGCCTGTTCCGCAGCCAGCGCCGCGACCCGCGCCTGGCGGTGATCCGCCCCGAGGTGCACGAGGACACCCTGGTCCTGCGCGCGGACGGCGTGGAGCCGGTCAGCGTCGCGGTGGACACCACCTCCGCCCGGCGGGGCGTGCGGCTGTTCGCGATGCCGTTCCTCGGGATCGACCAGGGCGCGGCGGCGGCGAAGTGGCTCTCGGCGGTGCTGGGCGCGCCGAGCAGGCTGGTCCGGGTGCCGCCGGAGCACGCCAGGGTGGTGGCGGGCGCGACCCCGGGCACGTCCGGCTGGGCCGACAGCGCCGCCGTGCACCTGCTGGCCGAGGCGTCGCTGGCCGACCTCAACGCGCGCCTCGACGTCGCGCTGCCCATGTCGCGGTTCCGCCCGAACGTCGTCGTGGACGCCATCGGCGGCGAGCCGAACGGGGAGGACCGGCTGCGCGCGGCCGAGGTCGGCACCACCGCGCTGGCCTACTGCAAAGCGGCGATCCGCTGCGCCGTCACGGTCGTCGACCAGGAGCGCGGGGAGAAGGCGGGCAAGGAGCCGTTGCGCACCCTGGCCACGTACCGCCGCCACCCGGACGGCGGGATCACCTTCGGCGTCAAGCTGTCCGTGACGCGCCCCGGCAAGGTCTCCGTCGGCGACACCGTCACCTGGACATGACACAGGCATCCGGACATGACCGCAGGGCAGGCGCCTGGACATGACGCAGGCGCCCCTGGCGTGGTGCCAGGGGCGCCTGCGGAGTCCGTCGAAGACCGGGTCAGTCGGTGACAGTGACGCCCATGCTGCGGGCGGTGCCTGCGACGACCTTCAGTGCGGCCTCGATGGTGGTGGCGTTCAGGTCGGGCATCTTGCGCTCGGCGATCTCGCGCGCCTGCGCGCCGCTCAGCGTGCCGCCGGACTTGTGGCCGGGGGTGGCCGAGCCGGACTTGGCGCCGAGTGCCTTGCGGATCAGGAAGGAGGTGGGCGGGGTCTTCAGCCGCAGCTTGTGGCTGCGGTCCTCGAAGACGGTCACCACGACCGGCACGATGTCGCCGCGCTGGGCGGCGGTGGCCTCGTCGTACTCCAGCTTGATCGCGCGCGTGTTGGCGCCGGTCGGGCCGAGCATCTTGCCCAGGTCGACCATGGCGGCGTTGCCCGCTTCGAGTTCGAGCGTCGCCTCGAACGTCTTCTTCTGCTTCGGTGGCATTTCCCGCTATCTTCTCTCTACGACGGACCTAACCGCCAAAGGGTACTACGCCGCTGGGGCGAAGCCCGCGGCGGAGCCCCATGAGCACCCGGCCGAGCCTGCCAGACCCGCCGATCACGGCCCCGTCCACTCCCCCAGCCGCTACCTTCCCGTGGCCCCGGTCAGCAGCCGGAACTGCCGGGGCGCGGCGACGCGCAGGACGCCCGCGTAGGTGACCAGCGCGGCGGCGCCGACCACGGCCACCACGACGACGTCGTCCGCCCCGGTCAGCACCGCCCGGCACCCCAGCGCGACCCCGGCGGCCACCGCGGCGGCCAGTGCCACTCCCCCGACGGTCGACAGGACCGGCGGCGTCGCCCCGTGCCGCCTGGCCAGCCCCCGCACGGCCACCACGGCCCCCACCACCCCGCTGGCCACCGTCGCCACCGCGATCCCGGTCACCCCGAACCGCGGCGCCAGCAGCAGGTCGCCCGCCACGTTGACCGTCATCGCCGCCACCGCCGAGCGCACGGCGATCCCGCCGTCGCCGAGGGCGTAGGCCGTGCGGGAGGCCACCTCGCGCACGGCCAGCACCGGCAGGCCGACGGCCAGCACCGCCGCCACCGAGCCGGTCAGCGCGACGGCCGGGGCGTCGAAGGCGCCGCGGCCGAAGACCACCGCCACCACCTCGGTGGACACCACCGCCAGCACCACCGCCACCGGGGCCAGCGCCGCCGTCAGCGCCCCCATCCCCCGCTCCACCAGCCCGCGCAGTTCCGCCCGCCGCTCGGGCGCCACCGCCGCCGACAGCCGCGGGTACAGCGCCGCCAGCAGGGTCGCCACCACCAGCATGTCCACCGACGCCACCAGCCGGGCGGCGAAGTTGACCGCGGCGATGGCGCCCTCGGACACCGTCGAGGCGACCGCGCGGTCGACGATGGTGTTGACGTTGGCCGCCGCGCTGCCCACCAGCAGGGCGGGGAGCAGCCGCAGCATCTCGCGCAGCCCGGGGTCCCGCCATCGCAGCGTCGGCCACGGGCGGCGGACGACCGCGCGGACCGCGGGCACCTGGATCACCAGGCGGACCGCGGAGCCGAGGACGAACCCCCAGGCCAGCGCGGTCACCCCGAAGACAGGACCGGCCACGGCCGCCGCGGCGACCATCACCAGGTTGAAGCCCGCGCCCTGGATGGCGGCCGGGGCGAAGCGGCCGAGGGCCTGGCCCGCGCCCGCCAGCAGGTTCGTCGCGCTGATCAGCACGGTGGCGACCAGCACGACGCGGGTCAGCTCGACGGCGCGGGCCGCGGTCGGGGCGTCGAACCCGGGGGCGAGCAGCCCCACCACCGCGGGCGCGCCGATCCACATGGCCGTCCCGCCCACCAGCAGCACCACCCCGGAGAGCCCGAGCGCCGCCCGCACGCCCGCGACCCCGTCGGCCGGGCGGCCCTCGGCCGCCGCGCGGGCCACCACCGGCACCGCCGCCTTGGCCAGCGCGCCCGCGACCAGGCCGAGCACGAGGTTCATCAGGCCCTGGGCCACGAGGAACGCGTCCAGGGCCGCGCCCGCGCCGAAGACCGCGGCGATCACCACGTCGCGCACCAGCCCCAGCGCGGAGCCGACCAGCGTCAGCCCGGCGGTCAGCAGCGCCGCTCGCCGCACCCCCAACCCAACCGCCCTTCCTGGGAGATCCGGGCCAAACCGTAAACTCGCCACGATTCCCGCGAACGTTCAGGAGGGCGTGTGGCCATCGAGACCGCAGCCGACGTACTGGCCACGGCGCAGCGGCGGCGCACCTTCGCGGTGATCAGCCACCCGGACGCGGGCAAGTCGACACTCACCGAGGCGCTGGCGCTGCACGCCAAGGTCATCACCGAGGCGGGCGCGGTGCACGGCAAGGCCGGGCGCCGCGGCGTCGTGTCCGACTGGATGGAGATGGAGCAGGCCCGCGGCATCTCCATCACCTCGGCGGCGCTGCAGTTCGACTACGGCGACTGCGTGGTCAACCTCCTCGACACCCCCGGCCACGCCGACTTCTCCGAGGACACCTACCGCGTCCTGACCGCGGTGGACAGCGCGGTCATGCTGCTCGACGCCGCCAAGGGCCTCGAGCCGCAGACGCTCAAGCTGTTCGAGGTCTGCCGCCACCGCGACATCCCGGTGATCACCTTCATCAACAAGTGGGACCGCCCCGGCCGCGCCGCGCTGGACCTGTGCGACGAGCTGGTCGAGCGCATCGGCCTGCAGCCCATGCCGCTGACCTGGCCGGTCGGCGACGCCGGGCACTTCCAGGGCGTGGCGGACCTGCGCACCGGGCAGTTCATCCGCTACGGGCGCACCGCGGGCGGCGCCACCGCGGCCACCGAGGAGCACCTCGACCCCGAGCGCGCGCTGGCCGAGGTCGGTCCGGAGTGGACGCGCGCGGTCGAGGAGGCCGAGCTGCTGGCCATGTCCGGCGGGGCCTTCGAGCACGAGCGCTACCTGCACGCCACCGCGACCCCGGTGCTCTTCGGCGCGGCCGTGCTCAACTTCGGCGTCCGGCACCTGCTGGACCTGTTGGTGTCGCTGGCCCCCGCCCCCACCCCGCGCCCGGACGCCGCGGGCGCCGAGCGGCCGGTGGACGCGCCGTTCTCGGGGTTCGTGTTCAAGGTGCAGACCGGCATGGACCGCGCGCACCGCGACCAGGTCGCCTTCGCCAGGGTGTGCTCGGGGCTGTTCGAGCGCGGGATGGTCGTCACCAACGCCACCACCGGCAGGCCGTTCGCCACCAAGTACACCCAGCAGATGTTCGGCCGCGAGCGGACCACTGTGGACACCGCCTACCCCGGTGACGTCATCGGCCTGGTGAACGCCACCGCGCTGCGGGTGGGCGACACGCTGTACGCGGGCAAGCCCTCGGTGCGCTTCCCTCGGCTGCCGACGTTCACCCCGACCGCCTTCGCCGTGGCCAGGCCCACGGACCTGGGCAAGGCCAAGCAGTTCCGCCGGGGCGTCGAGCAGCTCGGCGCCGAGGGGGTCGTGCAGGTGCTGACCTCCGACCGCCGCGGCGACGCCGCCCCGGTGTTCGCCGCCGTCGGCCCGATGCAGTTCGAGGTCGCCGCCCACCGCATGGACGCGGAGTTCAACTCCCCGATCCGGCTGGACCAGCTGCCGTACAAGACGGTCCGCAGGCTCACCGACCCCGCTCAGGCGCCGATCCTCAACACCGGCAGCCGAAGCGAGGTCCTGGTCCGCGCCGACGGCACCCTGCTGGCGCTGTTCCTCGACGAGATCTCCCTGGGCATGGCCAAGCGCCTCAACCCCGAACTGGCCCTGGACGACAGCCTGGTCGACACCGACAACGACTGAGGGGCGCGGCGGCCCCTCAACTGGCTGGTGTGGCCGTCATGGCACGGCCGTTGCTACCGTTGAGAAGGTTCACCGTCCGTCAGGGGAGCGAACATGCCCGAGCCGTTCTTGGTCGCCATCGCCGCCGCCCTGGCGGGCCGGTCGGTCGCCTCGCTCTACGACCTCGTCAAGGGCCGGTTCAGCGGCGGCCGCGAGCGCGACGCCCTGGAAGCCGCCGAGGGCGCGGGCCCGGACTCCCCGCAGGTCGCCGCCCTGGCGGGCGAGCTGGAGCGCACCGCGGCCGCCGACCCGGACTTCGCCACCGCCCTGCGCGCCGAGTGGAACGCCGCGCAGGTCCAGCAGGTCGTCGACCACGGGTCGGTCTCCAACCACGTCAGCGGCACGGTGACGGGCAACGTCGTGCAGGCCAAGGACATCCAGGGCAACATCAGCTTCGGCTCCTGACGCGCCCCGCTCCCGCCGGCCCTGCTCTTGGCGGCCCCGCTCCTTGACGGTTCCGCTCTTCGCGGTGCGGGCTGGGCCGAATCCAGGTCTAGGACCACGCCTTCTTGCACTGGGCCGCGAGGGCGCCCGCGAGGATCAGCGGCAGGATGCTCTGGAATCCCAGCGCCTCCGGTGCGATTACCAGCGTCAGCAGCAGGCTGAACGCCTGCAGCCCCAGGTAGAGCCAGGCGCCCCACAGCTTCTTGAACCAGGCCGCGACCAGCCCGCTGACGGCGATGAGCTGCAGGATCACGGCCACCGCCACGAAGCCGAGTCCGTCGCCGCCCTGGTCGGCGGCGTCCGACCAGGCCAGGCCCAGCACGATTAGGGCGAGCAGGTTGAGCAGGCTCAGCACCGCGAGCAGGGTAATGGTGATCCCGGTGTGCCGGGGCTGAGCTGTCGAGCGCCGCTCCTCGGGTTGCGTCATGCCCTCGCTCCAATCCAGGGGGAGTGTCGGCCCGACCGTAGCGGCGTGGGTACATCCCGTGTCCCGGGAATGACGGGACATCCCGCGAATGGCCGCACCGTCCGCCGCCGCTGGACCAGCCGCGAAACAGGCGCCCTGCCGCATGCGGGTCGGCAGGGCGCCTGCTTTGGTCCTCAGTGGAGGTCAGCGCGCGTAGCGCACGTCCGGCCACGGGGCCGGGCGCATGCCGTCACCGATGTGGAAGCTCGGGTGCGGCGGCTGGTTGTAGGCGGTGTTCTGCCAGGCGATGGCGACCCGGTACTGCGTGTCGTGCATCAGGGTCGGCATGCGCACGGACGTGGTGTGCGGGGTGCTGTAGACGCGCAGGGCGGAGTTGTCCGACGTGCGCCAGATGACTTCCTCGCGCCAGTCGCCGAGGATGTCGGCGCTGAGGGCCGGGGTGGCCTTGCTCCCGTTGTTGGAGGCCACTCCGGAGCCGGTCAGCAGACGGGTCTCGCCGCCGGTGCCGTACTTGTCGATGCGAGTCTGGTCGAGCAGCTCGCGGGACGGGTCGCCGTCCCACCAGATCAGGAAGTTCGCCGACGAGGGCTTGCGGCCGACCCCGGCGCCCCGGGTGTTGCGGACCTGGCTGTCGGCCGACGACCAGGACTCCGCACCAGGGCTGCCCGCCCAGATGTCGCTGGAGACACCGCGGCCGTTGTCCCCCGCGGGGGCGGTCTGCCACAGCCGGGCGCCGGTGCGGGCATCGGCGAACCAGGTGCCGGGCATGGAGCCGTTCTCGGAGATCTTGTAGTACTCCAGCCCGGGGCGTGACGGGTCGAGGTCGCCCGCGTGCCCGGCGTCGCCGTGGCCCAGGCCGGTGGTCCACAGGCCGCGGCCGTTGTCGTCGATGGTGGCGGCGCCGTAGAGGATCTCGTCGCGGCCGTCGCCGTCGACGTCGGCCACCGACAGGCTGTGGTTGCCCTGCCCGGCGTAACCGCCGTTGCCGGAGGAGTTGCTGTCGAAAGTCCACCGCCGCACCAGGGCGCCGTCGCGGAAGTCCCACGCGGCGACGACCGCGCGGGTGTAGTAGCCACGCGCCATGATCAGCGACGGGCGGGCGCCGTCCAGGTACGCGGTGCCCGCGAGGAACCGGTCGACGCGGTTGCCGTAGCTGTCACCCCAGGAGGAGACGCTGCCGCGCGGCGGGTCGTAGTTCACCGTCGACATCGCGGCGCCGGTGAGGCCGTTGAACATGGTCAGGAACTCCGGGCCCGCCAGGATGTAGCCGCCGGAGTTGCGGTGGTCGGCAGAGGCGTTGCCGATCACCCGACCGGTCCCGTCGCGGGTGCCGTCGGCGGTCTTCACCGCCACCTCGGCGCGCCCGTCGCCGTCGTAGTCGTAGACCTGGAACTGCGTGTAGTGCGCGCCCGCGCGGATGTTGCGGCCCAGGTCGACGCGCCACAGCCGCGTCCCGTCGAGGCGGTAGGCGTCGATGTAGACGTTGCCGGTGTACCCGGACTGGGAGTTGTCCTTGGCGTCGGCCGGGTCCCACTTGAGGATGATCTCGTACTGGCCGTCGCCGTCGACGTCGCCGACGCTGGCGTCGTTGGCCACGTAGCCGGAGCCGGGGATCTGCAGCCGCACGTCGTGGTAGCCGCCCTCCATCCGCAGGGCCGCGGGGGACGCGGGCTGCTCGGCGCCGTCGACGACCGCGCGCACCGTGTAGGCGGAGCTCGACGCGGCACCACTGTCCAGGTAGGACGTGGCGCCGGTCAGCGGGCTGCCGTTGACGCGGGTGGAGCCGCGGTAGAGGTTGAAGGCGACGTTCTGCGGGTCGCCCGCGAGGAGGCGCCAGCTGACCAGGTTCCCACTGCCGCTGCGGACGCTGACCAGGCCGCGGTCCAGGCGTTCGACCTGCTTGCGGCCGGTCGGGTCGCCGACGGGCGGGGGCGTGGTGGTCGTGGTGGTTGTCGTGGTCGTGGTGGTGGGTGTTGTCGTGGTGGTCGGCGGCGGGCCGTCACCGCCGCAGGTCGTGCCGTTCAGGGTGAAGGAGGCGGGCTCTCCGGGCTGGCCGGTGTGGGTGCCGTTGAACCCGAAGGACGCCGTGCCGTTGGTCGGGATGGCCCGGTTGTAGTCGACGTTCGAGGCGGTCACCTGCGTGCCCGAGGTGGCGAACGTGGCGTTCCAGCCCTGGCTGTAGGTCTCGCCGCCTGCGAAGCGCCAGCTCAGGGCCCAGCCGTCGATCGGGTCGCCGGTGTTGGTGATGGTGACGTTCGCGGTGAAGCCACCGCTCCACGAGTTCTGCACGGCGTAGTCCACCGAGCAGCCGGGCGCCGCCGCGGCCCCGCCCGCGACGATGACCAGGCCGCCCAGTGCCATCGGGACGGCAGCGGCGGCAGCCGCCCACCGCCGTCCGCGGCGAGGGGATCGAGTGTGCACGTGTGCTCCTCAGAGGCGCCCGGCAACACTGCCGGGACTGGGATGCGGGAGCGCTCCCAAGAACGGAAAGTAGCACTCACGCAACGCCCCGAAAACCCTCACAACTCAACTTTGTCAATCACACGAAGTTAGGCCCGTCAGCCTCGTGAACGAGCACGGCCAACAAAAGCCCAGGTCAGGGGCGAAGGAGCACCTTCACCGCGCCGTCGCTTTTCTGCTGAAACATTTCGTAGGCCGCGGGGGCCTCCGACAGCGGCAGGTGGTGGGTCGCGAAGTCCTCGGTGCCCAGCGGGTCGCCGTCGGTGAGCAGGGGAAGGATCTCGGGCACCCAGTTGTGCACGTTGGCCTGACCCATCCGCACCTGGATCTGCTTGTCGAACAGGGTCAGCATCGGCAGCGGGTCGGCCATCCCGCCGTAGACGCCCACGATGGAGATCGTGCCGCCGCGGCGGACGATGTCGATGGCCAGCTTGAGCGCGTGCAGCCGGTCCACGCCCGCGGTCCGCATGAACCCGGCGGCGACGCGGTCGGGCAGCAGCCCGGCGGCGCGCTGGGCGAACCCCGCCACCGGCGAGCCGTGCGCCTCCATGCCCACCGCGTCGATCACCGCGTCCGGCCCCCGGCCGCCGGTCCTGGCGCGGATCTCGTCGGCCAGGCCGGAGCCGAGCGCGCGCAGGTCGAGGGTGTCCACCCCGCGCGCGGCGGCGCGGGCCAGGCGCTCGGGCACGAGGTCGACGCCGATCACCGTCTCCACGCCGCGGTGGCGGGCGATGCGGGCGGACATGTCGCCGATCGGGCCGAGGCCGAGCACGACCAGGCTGCCACCAGGCGGCACGGCGGCGTACTCCACCGCCTGCCACGCCGTGGGCAGGACGTCGGAGAGGTAGACGAAGCGGTCGTCCGGCGGGCCGTGCGGGACCTTGATCGGCATGGTGTCGCCGAAGGGCACCCGCAGATACTCCGCCTGCCCGCCGGGCACCTGGCCGTAGAGCTTGGTGTAGCCGAACAGCGCCGCGCCGGAGCCCTGCTCACGCACCTGGGTGGTCTCGCACTGGGACTGCAGTCCTTGCCCGCACATGAAACACGTGCCGCACGCGATGGTGAACGGCACGACGACCCGGTCGCCCTCGCGGACCGCGGTCACCGCGGAGCCGACCTCCTCCACCACGCCCATGGGCTCGTGGCCGAGGATGTCGCCCTCGTCGAGGAAGGGGCCGAGGACCTCGTAGAGGTGCAGGTCGGAACCGCAGAGCCCGGTGGAGGTGACGCGGATGAGCACGTCGGTCGGGTCGGCGATCACCGGGTCGGGAACGGTGTCGACGCGGACGTCGCGGCGGCCATGCCAGGTGAGTGCCTTCATGCCGACCGGATTGCCGCTCGCGGGTTGCCGAAAACCTCTGATGGAGGAGTTTTGTCGGCAGCCTGCCTGGGCATTCACCGATTGTCTCCCGCATCCCTATCGAGGAAGTGATCACCGTGTCCGCCGACTCCGACCCCGATGGCGTGCCGTCGGCAGGCGCCATCGTCACCTTCGTCCGCCGCGGTTCGCCCGTCCCCGAGCCGATCGGGTCCGGCGTCGTCGTCGGCCCGGTGTTCCCCGACCTGGACACCGGGCGCTGGTGGGTGGGCGTCCGCCTGCCCTCCGAGGCGCCCGGCCAAGCCCCCGGCGTGGACCTCATCGGAGTGGAGTCCATTGTGGACAGCATTCCGCCCCGGTGGGAGAAACCCGTCTGGTGACAGACCACTCGACAGCGGCGCCGGACCACGTCCGGCGCCGCTCTCAGTCGTCGAGGGATTCCCCGGTGATCTTGCGGTATCCCTTGGCGCCCGCGCGGTCGACGGCGGCCTTCACCACGCCGAAGATGGCGCCCTGGATCATGGCCGCCACCAGCACCTCCCGGGTGGTGTGCTCGGGCGAGGTGGCCTTCGGCGCGTCCTCCTGATCGGAGACGAGGTGCCACAGGCGCTTGAACAGCGCTCCGGACAGGACGCCGCCGAGCACGCTGATCAGCAGGCTGAGCGGGCGGTAGATCAGCTTCAACATGCCTACGACTACCCCCGCGGCCACCCCACCGAAACCGAGGGGTTGTGATCTGGGTCATCGCCGACCATGCTGTACTGGCTGGGAGCGCTCCCAGGAACTCGGTGAGGAGCAGCAAGGTGAACAAAGGAAACAGGCGCCGCGCGCACTTGGCCGCACTGGCCGCTGCGGTCGCGGTCGGCACGGTGATGTCCACCGCGAGCGCGCACGCCGACCGCGGCGGACCGCCCCACCTGCCGAAGGGCACGCAGTTCTACGTCGAGCCCAACACCAACGCCGCCCAGCAGGCCGAGCGGTGGCGGGCGGAGGGCCGCACCGGGGACGCCGACCTGATGGCCGCGATGGCCGCCCAGCCCCAGGCGATCTGGTTCACCACCGCGGGCGCGGACGAGGTGCGCGAGGACGTGCGCGAGGTCGTCCTCGCGGCGCGGGCCAAGAACCAGGTGCCGGTCCTGGTCGCCTACTTCGTGCCCTACCGCGACTGCTCGCAGTGGTCGGCGGGCGGCGCGCGCAGCGAGGCCGAGTACAAGGAGTGGATCGACGCCTTCGCCGAGGGCATCGGCGACGACAAGGCCGTCGTCATCGTCGAGCCCGACGGCCTGGCCCTGCTGACCAGTGAGCCCTGGTGCACCATCGGCCCGGACGAGGAGCTGGTCCCACAGCGCTTCCGCGAGATCAACCACGCCGTCGACACCCTCAAGCGCGGCAAGCACACCCGCGTGTACCTCGACGCGGGCCACTCCGCGTGGCAGGCCCTCAACGACTACGACGCGGGCTACGGCGACCCGCGCCAGCAGCTGGGCATCGTCAACCGCCTGCTCAACGGCGGCGTCACCAAGGCGGACGGCTTCGCGCTGAACACCTCGAACTACCGCTGGAACGAGGACCTGGTCCAGTACGGCACGCGCGTGTCCAAGTGCCTCTACCTGCGCACCGAGCAGGGCGCCACGACCTGCCCCGCGGACGCCGAGCTCGACGCCATGAAGATCCGCAAGTCGAAGATGACCCACTTCATCCTCGACACCAGCCGCAACGGCCAGGGCCACTACACCCCCGGCGACGGTGAGACCGACTGGTGCAACCCGCCCGGCCGCGGCGTCGGCGTCCGCCCGACCGCGAACACCGGCATCCCGCTCGTGGACGCCTTCGTCTGGTCCAAGCGGCCCGGCGAGTCCGACGGCGAGTGCCAGGGCGGCCCGCCCGCCGGTGGCTGGTGGCCCGAGAAGGCCCTGGAGCTGGCCGAGCTGGCCTCCCCGCCCCTGATCTGATGCCCGGCTGATCTGATGCCCAGATGAGCGCGGGGAGCCCTCGGGTTCCCCGCGCTTATTTTCACCCCGATGATGTAGTACTTATGCTATCTTCCGCAGCATGGAGACTACCGACGTGGCCGCCACCTCGGCGCGGCAGGGGGAAACGGTAGGCAGTGTCGCGATCCGCGTCCGCGGGTTGCGCATGCGCTACGGCACAAAGGACGTGCTGCACGGCGTGGACTTCGACGTCCGCGTCGGCGAGCTGGTCGCCCTGCTCGGCCCGAACGGCGCGGGCAAGAGCACCACAATCGAGATCCTGGAAGGGTTCCGCACCCGCTCCGACGGCGAGGTCGAGGTGCTGGGCGTCGACCCCGCGCACGGCGACGAGCGCTGGCGGGCCGGGCTGGGCGTGGTCCTGCAGTCCTGGCGCGACCACGCGAAGTGGCGCGTGCGCGAGCTGCTCGCCCACCTGGGCCGCTACTACACCAACGCTTTCGACGTCGACGAGCTGCTGGCCCTCGTCGGCCTGGCCGACATCGGCGGGCAGCGCGTCGGCACCCTCTCCGGCGGCCAGCGCCGCAGGCTCGACGTGGCCATCGGCATCGTCGGGCGGCCGCGCCTGCTGTTCCTCGACGAACCGACCGCGGGCTTCGACCCGCAGGCCCGGCGCGAGTTCCACGACCTGGTGCACCGCCTGGTCGACGTGGAGGAGACCACGGTCCTGCTGACCACCCACGACCTCGCCGAGGCCGAGAAGCTGGCCGACCGCATCCTGATCCTGGCCGGGGGCCGCATCGTCGCCGACGGCAGCGCCGACGAGCTGGCCCGGTCGGTGGCCGGGCGCGCCGAGGTGCGCTGGACCCGCGGCGGCGAGCGGTTCGTGCACGCCGCCGACGACGCCACGGCGTACGTGCGCGACCTGCTGAACTCCGAGGGCGAGCCGGTGACGGACCTGGAGGTCCGCCGCACGTCGCTGGAGGACACCTACATGACCATGGTGCACAGCCAGGAAGCGGGGACCCGATGAGCGCGCTGAGCCTGGGAGTCGACCGGGGCTGGATCACCTGGCGCAGCCAGAACTCCAGCCGCGAGGGCGTGTTCAACCTCGTCTTCTACAACGCGGTCCCGCTGGTCTTCCTGATCACCTCGCGCAGCTCGACGCTGCCGGGCACCGACATCGCCCTCGGCGCCAAGCTGCTGCCCGGGATGCTCGCGCTGATGGTCGTGTTCTCGGTGATGGGCACGGCCTACTACCTGTCCACCGAGCGCGAGGACGGCACGCTGCTGCGCGCCAAGGCGGTCCCGCGCGGGATGTCGGCCTACGTCGTCGGCCTGTCGTTCGTGGCGATCCTCGACGTGCTCGTCTCCCTGCTGATCGTTCTGGTGCCAGGGATGTTCATCGTCCCGGGCGTGTCGGTGGGCAGCGTGACGCTGTGGCTGGGGCTGCTCGGGTACGTGGTCCTCGGCCTGCTGGCCTGCCTGCCGCTGGGCATCCTGATCGGCTCGGCGATCAGCAGCCCCCGGGTGATCGGCGGTTTCGGCTTCCTGATCACGATGGGCCTGGCGATGCTCTCCGGGCTGTTCTTCCCCATGCAGGCGCTGTGGGGCTGGGTGCAGACGCTCGTGCAGGTGATGCCGCTGTACTGGCTGGGCCTGGGGATGCGCTCGGTGTTCCTGCCCGACGAGGCCGCGGCGCTGGAGCTGACCGAGTCCTGGCGCACCGTCGAGACCATCGCCGTGCTCGGCGCGTGGGCCGCGGTCGGGCTCGTCCTCGGCCCGATCCTGCTGCGCCGCACCGCGCGCCGGGAGTCCGGCGCGGTCATGGAGGCCCGCCGCACGCAGGCCATGCAGCGGGTCTAGAGAATCCCCGGCATGAGCGAGAACGTCCACAACCGGATCGCGGTGCTGCGCGCCGAGCGCGAGATCTCCCGCCGCCAGCTGGCGGACGCGCTCGGCGTGCACTACCAGACCGTGGGCTACCTGGAACGCGGCGAGTTCAGCCCGAGCCTGCACCTGGCCCTGCGCATCGCCGAGTTCTTCGAGGTGCCCGTGGAGCTGGTGTTCTCCACCAAGCCGTTCCCGCGCATCGGCTCCTGACCTCAGGCACTGTCGAGCTCGCGGCGGTCGCGTGCCCGGTCGCCGCGTGGCGGTGTCAGACTCGACGGTGATGGGCGATGACGAGCGGGCGGTGTGGACGGCCGGACAGGTGGCGCGCGAGCTGCGCCTGCCCGAGTCCACGCTGCGCGCCTGGCACCGGCGCTACGGCCTGGGCCCGCACGCGCCGCGGCCCGGCCAGTACCGCCGCTATGGGACCGAGGACGTCGCCCGGCTGCGGCACATGCGGGAACTGGTCGACGCCGGGATGCTGCCCTCCGACGCCGCGGCCGCCGTCACCGGCCAGGACCGGCCGCTGGGCGAGGTGCTGGCCGACGTGCTGGCCGCGGCCCGCCGCCTGGACACCACCGAGTGCGCCCGGCTGCTCGACCGCACCCGCGCGGCCGTCGGCGTCGTGCCGCTGTGGGACCTGGTGTGCCGTCCGGCGCTGCTGGCCGCCGACGCCGACCAGCGCGCCGAGCCCGACAGCGTCGACACCGAGCACGCCCTGTCCTGGGCGGTCACCACCGCCCTGCACCGCGTCCCCCACCCGCCCCACCCGGCCGCGATCCTGCTGGCCTGCGCCGACGGCGAGCAGCACGCCCTGCCCCTTGAGGCCCTGGCCGCCGCGCTCGCCGAACGCGGCGTCCCCACCCACATGCTCGGCGCGGCCGTCCCCGCCGCCGCCCTGCTGCGCGCGGTGCGCACGACGAGCCCGCGGGCGGTGGTCCTGTGGTCGCACCACCGCGACACCGCGCACCCCGGTCCCGTCCGCGCGCTGGCGCGGCTCGGCCCGCTGGCGGTCGTCGCGGGTCCGGGCTGGCAGCGCAGGCCCCCGGGGAGCGTGCGGGTGGGCAGCCTCGCCGAGGCGGTCGAGCGGCTCGGCTGAGCGCATCGTTTGGCCCGGCCGGGGGTAGTCCGTGGGCATGGACCCCAGGCTCACCGAGGAGATCGACGTCGACCAGCCCACCATCGCCGCGGTGGGGAAGCTGACCGAGGCGCTGGAGACCGTCGAGATCGCCCGCGGGCACCTCTACGCCTTCCACCAGCTCACCGGGTCGGCGGACTTCAAGCTGGAGGAGGCCATCGACGGCCTGCGCGAGGCGGGCCACCACGACCTGGCCGAGCGCCTGGCCCGCGAACTGCTCGGCCGCAATGTCCTGCCCGGACGCTGGACGTTCCAGGTCGTCGAGGAGTACGACAGCCTCTACTACGACCCGTTCCGCGCCTTCGAGCGCCAGGGACGCGCCCTGACCCGCGGCCACAGCCACCTCTGGGAAGCCCAGCTCAAGCGCAGGCGCCGCACCCCGGGCGAGCCCGGCCACGAGCCCACGCCATGACCTGCTTCAGGCGCCCCGCCTGACGTCCCGGGCGGGCCGGGTGGGCGGCGGGGCGGGCTCACGCCGCTCCAGGTCCAGGGCGACGGCGATGGCGGTGCCGATCATGCGGAAAACCCACCGGAACGCGCGGCGGACGGGGCGTCGGGGCACCGGGCCATTGTGCCGCAGGCGGCCCGCTGCCCCACTCCCCCGGTGCCCGCGCCGGGTCAGCTGCTGCTGAGGACGGTCGACTCGTCGATCTTCCACGCGCTGCCCGCGCGCACCAGGACGTAGCGGTGGCGCTCGCGGACGTCGCGCCCGTCCTTGAAGGCGTAGTCCACAGTGGCCTCGACGATGTTGTCGCGCGCGGAGACGGCGCTGACGGTGACGGCGCTGATGGAGCCCCAGAAGGCCGAGTATCCCTTTCGGCCCCCCGCCGGGGACTGCTGGTACTTGGGGGTGAGCCTCTCCCAGCCCGCGGCGAGGTCACCGGGCATCAGGGCGTAGTAATCGGCGATCGCCTTCTGCGGAGTCGCCGTGGCGGGCGGGGCGGGCGCGACGGCCCGCGTGGTGGTCGCCTGCGTGGTGGTCGGCGGTGGCGTGGCCGTGGTGGTCGTGGGCTCGGCCGAGGCGGGCGGCGGTTCGGCGGGGGCGGGCGGCTGGCCCGCGCCCTGCTCCGACGTGGGCGCCACCTCAGCCGTCGTGGTCGACGCCCCGGGCGACGCCGCGCCCGGGTCATCGTCTTGGCCCCACAGCACCACCGCGGCGACGACGGCCGCCACCAGGACCATGGCGCCGACGAGGAGCGCGCCGCGTTTGCGGTTCCCCGCCGACTCCTCGGCCGGGTCCGACGGCGCGGCGACGGGAACGCCCCGCCGCGGCTCCGCGTGACCGTCGGGGCGCGCGGCGATCGCCCCCTCCCGCTGCTGCGGGCCGCCGACGGGCCGGTCCGCCCGCTGCCGCGGGTCGACTCCTGCCGACGGCTCCACCCGCTGCGTGGGGTCATCCGCGGGCGGCTGCGATGCCGGACCAGCCGCGGGCGGCGACTCTGCCCGCCACGCCGGGTCGACCGGGGACGGCGAGTCCTGCTGCAATTCCTGCTGTGAATCCAGCTGGGGTGCCGGATCAACCGCGGGCGGCGCAGGCTCGGCCTGCGGCGGCGACTCCTCCCTCGGTGCCGGGTCGGCCGCGGGTTCCGCCCGCGGCGTCGGATCGACCAGGGGCAGCGGCTCGTCGACCAGCGTCGGGTTGACCGGGGGCGGCAGGTCCGTCCGCAGGGTGGGGTCGGCGTCCCCCGGCGACAGGTCCAGCGGGACGGCGCCTGCGGCGCCATCCTCCGCCGAGCCCGCGACGGCCGCGAGGGCGTCCCGGGCCTGGGCCATGGTCGGGCGCTGCCCGGGGTCGGTCGCCATCATGGCGACGAGCACCTCGGTCATCGGCCCCGCGCGGGTGGGCGGGTCGATGTCCCCGGAGGCCACCCGGAACAGCACCTTCATCACGTTGTCGGCGTCCCCGTAGGGCGCCTTGCCCTCGACCGCGGCGTAGAGCGTCGCGCCGAGGGAGAAGACGTCGGAGGCGTAGGAGCCCTGCTTGCCCTGGCCCACCTCCGGTGAGAGGTAGGCGGGCGTGCCCGCCACGCCCCGCGTCGTCGTCCCGGCGACGTCCTCGACCACCCGGGAGATCCCGAAGTCGGTGATCTTCACGGTGCCGTCCTCGCCCAGCAGGACGTTGCCCGGCTTGACGTCGCGGTGCACCACCCCGGCCTCGTGCGCCGCCGCGAGCGCCGCCGCGGCCTGCGCCCCCAGCCGGGCCACCTCCAGCGGCGGCAGGCTCCCCCGCTCGTCGAGCAGGCCCGCCAGGCTGGTCGACTCCAGGTACTCCATGACCAGGTACGGGCGCCCGCCGTCATCGATGACGTCGAACACCGTGATCGAGTGCCGGTGCTGCAGCCGCGCCGCGACCCGCCCCTCGCGCATCGTCCGCCGACGCACCGTCTCGGCCTGTACCTCGGTGAGCTCCGCGGGCAGGTGCAGGCGCTTCACCGCGACCGTGCGGTGCAGTCGCTCGTCGTAGGCCCGCCAGACCTCGCCCATGCCGCCGCTGCCCAGGCGCGCGATCAGCCGGTAACGGTCCGCGATCACCCGTTCCCTGTCATCAGAAGCAGCCACCTGGATGAGGTAACCCCACCGAGCGAACCCGAAACAGTGATCACCTCAGCGGCCCGCGCTCCTCCTACGGGCTGCGGCCCGGTCTCGCCGAGTATGGGCAGGTCAGCACGAGTTGGGGTCTGCTTGAATCGCCAGGTGGGATACCGCCGAACCGCGCGGCCGGGCCGTCAGCCGACCGTCGAGAGCAGGACCGGGTGAGCGAGTTCGACGTGTTCCTGGCCGCCTGCCCGCCCGCACGACGCTGAGGCTGGTGGCCGACACCTGGTCGGTCATCGTGCTCGGCACCGCTGGCGCGCCTCATCGCCGACACCGGCTGCGAGCCGCTGCGGGTCGGCGACCTCCGGCACGCCCACAACCTCGAGGCGATGGCCGCGGTCGTGATCTCGCTGCTGTTCGGCGGGGCCGACCCCCACACGGTGTTCAACCTGGTGGACCCGGCCGACCCGGCGGAACGCCCGCTCTCCCGGGCGGGAGAGCGGGCGTTCGCGGGTCAGGAGGTGGTGCCGGTGACCGAGCTGCCGGACTTCGTCACGTAGTAGGTGAGCTTGGCGCCGCTCCAGTAGTGGAACGTCAGCGTCACCCGGGAGTTGTCGCGGACCTCGGCGAACAGCTCCGGCTTCAGCCGGGTCGCGGTCGCGGCGTAGTCGGGGGCGAAGGTGTGGTCGAACTCCTTGTACGACGTCCAGTTCTGCGGTCCCGCGTTCGTCCCGTCGGCGTACTTGGCCTCCATGGTGGCCAGCTTGTCGCCGCGGAAGGTGGTGGGGATGGCGAAGGCCGCGGTGGTGCCGGTGGCGTTCGCCAGGACCGGGGTGTCGTAGGTGACCAGGTCGATCCGCCACGGCACGCCCTGGGAGAAGCGCGCCGACAGCGAGGCGTTGACCCCGTACGGGCGCGAGCCCGACAGGCGGGTGATCAGCGCGGCGGACAGGGTGAGCTGGGTGCCCGAGACCGTGTAGTCGCTGCCGCGGGTGAGCACGGTCGTGCCGTGGCGCAGCTCGGTGAAGGTGGTGCCGTTGAGGTTCAGGGTCACCGTCTTCGCCGCGACCGCGGCGGACTTGGCGCTGAAGACCTGGTCGGTGGACGCGGTGCCGGAGCGCACGGTCCAGCTGGACTTCAGCTGGGCGGTCAGCTCGGGGTCGCTCCACTGGAAGGACGTGCGGCCGAGGTGCTGGCCGTTGTCCCACAGCATGGTGGTGATCTTCTTCGCCCTGGCGTAGTAGCCCAGGTACTCGAAGAACTTCAGCTTCTCGCCCTGCTCGATGGTGCCGATGTGGCGGTCGAAGCCGAGCAGCCCCCACTCGCCGAGGATCACCGGGATGCCCTTGGCGACGAAGGTGTTGTACACCCGGTCGAAGGAGTCGGTCAGGTCCTTCTGCGCCGTGGCGTCGAAGTGCGTGCCGCCCGCGATGTTCACGCTGAAGGGCCAGTAGCCGTAGTAGTGGACCGTGGCGATCAGCCTGCGGTCGTTGAGGCGGGTCATCGTGGTGGCCAGCTCGTCGAGGCGGGCCTGGTCGGAGGAGGTGTGCAGGGTCGGCAGCACCAGCAGCCGGGTGGCGTTGTTGCCGCCGGAGCGCCGGACGATGGAGTGGAACGAGGTGTTCAGCTCGTCCAGCAGCTGGGCGTTCTGCGCGGCGCCGGAGGAGTTGGCGAACTGCGGCTCGTTGACGCTCTCCAGGACCAGCTTGTCCGAGGAGTCGCGGAAGGCGCTCGCCAGCTGGGTCCAGACGGCGTTGTACTTGGCCAGCACGTTCGTCCGGTCCGTCGGCATGGCGTTGATCCACTGCCACGAGTCGTGGTGGATGTTGACCATGACGTAGAACCCGTCGGCCAGCGCCCAGCCCACGACCTCCTTGACGCGGTTGAGGTAGGCGGCCGAGATCGTGTGGCTGGGCGCGCCGCCGAGGTGGGCGCTCCAGGTGACCGGGATGCGGATGCTCTTGAAGCCCTGGGCGCGCACGTTGTCCAGCAGCGCCTCGGTGATGCGCGGGTTGCCCCACGCGGTCTCGTCGGAGCCGACGGCGTCCAGGGAGTTGCCCAGGTTCCAGCCCGGCTGCATCGCCGCGACCGCGGCCATGGCGTCCCCGGGCGGGTTGGGGTCGGTCGTCGTCGTGGTGGTGGTCGTGGTGGTCGTGATCGGCGGCGTCGTCGGGTTGGTGCTGCCGGTGCAGGTCACGCCGTTGAGCGTGAACGCGGTCGGCGCCGGGTTGGCGCCCGTCCAGCTGCCGTTGAACCCGAAGGTCACCGAGGCGTTGGTGGCGAGGGCGCCGTTGTAGCTGAGGTTGGTCGCGGTGACCTGCGCGCCGGAGGAGGTGACGGTGGCGTTCCACGCCTGGGACACCGTCTGGCCCGCGCTGTAGGCCCAGCCGAGCCGCCACCCGCTCACCGGGTCGCCGAGGTTGGTGACGGTGACGCTCGCGGTGAACCCGCCCGGCCACTGGCTCGGGGCCGAGTAGTCCACCCGACATCCCGCGGCGGCCTCGGCGGTGCCCGCGAGCGCGACACCCACCCCGGCCATCACCGTGGTGACGCCCGCCAGGATCGCACTCCAGCGGGTTCTGACTCGTTTACCTGACATGACGCTCCAATGACCGTTTGCGGGGTACCCAAAAAGCGCCCCCGAAGGGACTCGTCCCGCACACGGCGGTCGCCCCCGCCGGTACCCGCACCGGCACGTCAGCGGCATGGCGCTGACCTGACCGGGGCGTTCGCTCGGCCAGAACACTGCCTCCCACGGCACGGGCAGCGCAAGGCTTTCGACACGATTCGATTGCGAACGCGTGAACGGGCTCGCTTTGTCGAACGCGTTCGACAGGAAGGCCGGGCGCGAGCCGCGACTCGTGCCGGCCGCCGAGCGTCCGGACGCGGCGCCGGGATGCGGTGCCTCCGCTCGCCTGCATTCCGACGGCCCGCATCCCGACGGCCTGCCACCGGTCAACGCCGCGATCACCGCCGCCGACCCCGCGGCGTCGGCGCAACTGCCCGGCGCCGCCCTGCCTTGCGCGCGTTAATCACGAATCGGAAGGCAATGCAACTTTCCTCCCGGGGCTCGGGGCGCCGTGACCCGTCGAAGAAACTCCTGGGAAGGCTCACCGGCGTCGTGGCGAACACGGAGAGCGGCGGATCGGCCGGCACTCACCCGATCGACGATCATGGGCCTCACTCGGCCGGGCACCCCGCCACCGTGGTCGCCGCACCGCCAAGTGCCGATCACACAGTCGATAGTGGACACCTCGCACAATCTCCGACGGATGAAACGGCAACTGCGGAACGTGAACAAAATCGACTGAACAAAACCCGATAGGGTGACAATGATCGTCCCGATCGGGACAAGCACACGATAGGGTGATCGAGTGGATTCCGGGAGCGATCACCCGGTAAGTTCTGCTCAGTCGCGGTTCACCGGAATTCAGGGGTGTCTACCGATGAGTGTTCCGCCGACTGTCTGGATGATTACTGGTCTGCACTAGGCCCGCTTTTAAGGAGATCTTCGTGTTCATCAAGAAGCTTGGCGTCGTGGCGTCAGGAACGGCTGCTGGTCTGCTCATGCTCGGCAGCGTGGCCTCGGCCACCACGGTGGGCGACCTCCCGCTGGGCCACTCCGACGACAGCAACCCCACCCAGCTCGGGCTGGTCAACCTGAACAACACCGACGTGCTGCACAACGTCAACGCCGTTGTGGGTGTCTGCGACAACAACATCAACGTGCTCGGCGTCCAGGTGCCGGTCGAGGATGTCGCGAACGGCATCTCGGTGCCGCTGCTCTCCCCGGGCGAGCACGAGCTGGACAGCGAGGTTCCCGACCTGTGCGCCGCTGGCGACCTGGTCGACGGCGGTTCCTCGCAGGGCTGATCCCCGCGTCTGGGAACCACGTGCGGAAAGCGGGGTGCCGCGGCAGCGGATAGGACGCCGGTGACACGAGAGTGCGCCTGGTCCATCACGACACCGCGGACCTGTTCAATCGCATGATGTGAGTCGTTCCCCTTCGACTCATCGAGAAATGGTGTGGCACGCAGCTCGCGTGCCACACCATTTCTCTGTCTCCAGCATTTCTTCGCCCGCCCTTGGCGGCGCGTGAAATCCGCACTCCCCACCAGCCTCCATCTTCCCCGCCGAACGCCTCCCGGGATTCGCCTGGCTGTCGATTCGCCCGGCTCGGCCTTTCCGCCGACATCCCCCACATTTCATATCGCCGTCTGCGCATGTGACGCTGTGAAGTCACCCACGGTGAGGTGTCCCACCCGAGCGGCACCGACCGGGTGGAGCAATGACTCAGCGCACCCGATATTCGATGTTTAAGACGATAACAACGGGATGACCAGCGTTCCGGAAACGCCCCCGATGGCGCTCCCAGTACACCCTGCCGTGGGCGAAATGCGAGTTACCGTGAATGTGGGACCAGCTCGTCTGGCTGGTCCTATCCGCGAGTCGGGACGGCTTGTGGGTCATCGACTAGGAAGGAAGCAATCGGTGGTCTTCAATCGATGGTTTTCGAAAGCGGCGACCGCGCTGGCACTCGCCGTCGCGTTGCCCTTCACCGTGGGCTCAGCCCAAGCCACTCCGGGGCACCTCGCCCCGGTGAGCGACGGCGACACACATGGCTACTGGTGGGGGGTGTACAACGTCTCCGAGCTGGCCGACCACGACTACTGGCCGCTGGACAACGAGTGGAGTGGTGACTCGTCAGAGGCCGACGACTGGTCCGAGACCCATGAGTGGGCCGCGACCAGCGACTGGTACGCGGGCAACGAGACGATCGTCGTCAACGAGAACGCGCACGACAACGCCGCCGTTGTCGTGAACGAGGACACCCACGACGCCACGACCGTCCTCATGAACGAGGACTCGAACCACAACGACTCCGTCGTCTACAACGAGGACTCGCACGACATCGCCACCGCCGTGGTGAACGAGGACTCCGACCACAACGCCACCGCGGTGTACAACGAGGAGTCGCACGACGTCGCGACCGCCGTCTACAACGACGACGCGCACGTCAACGACACCGTCGTCTACAACGAGGAGTCGGCCGACATCGCGACCCTCGTCTTCAACGAGGACGCCGACGACAACGACACAGCCGTCTACAACGACGACGCCTACGACGTCGCGACGGCCGTCTACAACGACGACGCCTTCGACAACGACACCACCGTGCACAACGAGGACTCGGCCGACGTCGAGACCGTCGTCTACAACGAGGACGCCGACCACAACAACAGCGCCGTCCACAACGACGACTCCTACGACGTCGCGACCGCCGTCTACAACGAAGACGGCGACCACAACGACACCGTCGTGTACAACGAGGACTCCGGTCACATCGAGACCGTCGTGTACAACGAGGACTCTGACGACACCATCACCGGCGTCCACAACAACGAGTCGTACGACAACGACACCACTGTCTACAACCACGAGTCGGACGACACCATCTCGCTCGTGAACAACGAAGACAGCTACAACACCGACACCGTGATCGGCAACGACGACGCCAGCGGCTCGATCACCGTCGTGAACAACCACGAGTCGAGCAACAACGACACCCAGGTGTACAACACCGAGGAAGACACCATCACCGTCGTCAACAACCACGGCCACGACAGCACCACCGTCTCGCTGGACGGCGACGGCCACGGTTCGGTCACCAGCAACGAGTGATGCGAGTCGTTCCGACGATCCGCGTCCGACCGACCGAGGAGTGATGCGAACGACTCAGTGAGCACCAACCAGCCCAGGCGGGCCCGGGTGGACGTTCCCCGGGCCCGCCTGACCGCGCGCCTTGCCGGTGACCCGGGTCAGCCGAGGCCCGCGAGCTTGCCCTCCAACACCGCCCGCTCCCGGTCGTTGCCGCACAGCGCCACGGCGCGTTCCAGCTCGGAGCGGGCCTCGTCCGCACGTCCCAGGCGCGTGAGCAGCTCGCCGCGGACGCTGGGCAGCAGGTGGGAGTTCGCCAGGGCTTCCGCGGCCGCCAGCCCATCCACAATGGACAGGGCAGCCGCCGGGCCGCCCGCCATGGAGACGGCCACCGCCCGGTTGAGGTCGACCACCGGTGACGGCGCCAGCCTGCCGAGCGCCTCGTAGAGGAGCACGACGCGCTCCCAGTTCGTCGCCTCGACCGACGGGGCGACCGCGTGGCACTCGGCGATCGCCGCCTGCAGACCGTAGGCGCCCAGGCCCCGGCCGCCCTGTCCCGCGCGGGCCAGGGCGGCCCGTCCCCTGCGGATCGCGGCGCGGTCCCAGCGGCGGCGGTCCTGGTGTTCCAGCAGCACCGGCTCGCCACCCGGACCGGTGCGGGCGGGGAAGCGGGCCGCGGTCAGCTCCAGCAGCGCGAGCAGGCCCAGGACCTCGGGCTCGTTCGGCACCAGCCGGGTCAGCACCCGGGCGAGGCGCTGCGCCTCGCCCGCGAGGTCGAACCGGATCAGGTCGTCCCCCGAGCTGGCGGAGGACGCCTCGGTGAAGATCAGGTAGACCACGTTGAGCACCGACCCGAGCCGCTCGGCCCGCTCGTCGGCGGGCGGCACCGCGAAGGGCACCCTCGCCGCTCCCAGGGTCTTCTTCGCCCTGGTGATCCTGGCCTGCACGGTCGCGGTCGGGACGAGGAACGCCTTGGCGATCTCGTCGCTGGTCAGGCCGCCGACCACCCGCAGGGTGAGCGCCACCCTCGCCTCCCGCGACAGCACGGGGTGGCAGGAGATGAACATCAGCGCGAGCACGTCGTCGTCGATCTGGTCCGGGTCCCACAGCACGTCCTCGGCGTCCCGCACCGGGTCGGTGGGCGCGCTGCCCGAGACGACGCCGCCCTCGCCCAGGTCGTGGGCGAGCGCGGCGTACCTCTCGTCGAGGGCGGAGCGCCTGCGGAAGGCGTCGATCGCGCGGCGCCTGCCGACGGTGAGCAGCCACCCGGCCGGGTTGCGGGGCACGCCCTCGCGGGGCCAGGTCACCAGCGCCTCGGCCAGCGCCTCCTGGGCGAGGTCCTCGGCCAGGGCGAAGTCGCCGGTGTACCGCGCGAGCGCGCCGACCACCCGCGCCGACTCGATTCGCCACACGGCGCCGACGGCCTCCCGACCGGTGGGATCGGCCTGCCCGCTCAGAGCTGGCCGGTGGCCTCGCGCCACGCCCGCTCCTTCTGGATCCACGGGTTGTCCTGCGGGAACTCGTCGATGGTGGGCACCCTGCGGATCTCGGTCTTGAAGCCGGGACCGGTGAGGGGCATCCGCTTGGCCCACTCGACGGCCTCCTCCTTCGACGCCACGTTGAGGACGTAGAACCCGCCGAACAGCTCCTTGGTCTCCCCGTACGGGCCGTCGGTGATCACGGGCGGCTCGGAAGAGTAGTCGACGACCACGCCCTCGGCGGCGGCGTCGAGCCCCTCGGCGGCGAGCAGCACGCCCGCCCGGATCAACTCGTCGTTGAACCTGCCGACGGTCTCCAGCATCTGGTCGAAGTCGACCTGCGTCATCCCCGCGTAGGCGTCGTCGTCGGCGCGCATGATCAGCATGTACTTCATGGTTTTGTCTCCTGGGCCTGCCCGGTCCCTCTGTGGACCCTCTCACCCCTAGGTCGAACGGGCGGCGCCGTGGATCGACACACCCGCCGAACTTTTTCCGGCAGCGTACGTGGGCGCGCGGGCCCCGCCCAATGAGGACGGGGCCCGCGCGGACACCGAGGGGCACGGTCGCCGGTATGCGCGACGCCGGACGGCAGTACCAAGCGGACTCAGCGGGTGGTGCAGAGCGTGCCGTTGAGGAAGTACTTCAGCGGGCGCACGTTCGGGCCCTGGTAGCCGCCCACGAACCCGGCGGTGGTCGATGCGCCCGCGGCCAGTGTCGCGGTGTTGGCGACCGTCACCCGCTGGCCGGTCTGGGACCAGGTGGCGTTCCAGCCGCTGGAGACCTGCTGCCAGGCGGTCGGCCACGTGTAGGTCAGGGTCCACCCGGTGGCGGGCCTCGTGCCGGTGTTGGTGATCTCCAGGTTGGCGACGAAGCCGTTGCCCCAGTTGGTGCTCTCCTGGTACGAGACCGCGCAGGACGACGCGGCCGGGGTGGCGGTGGTGAAGCTCAGCGGGGGCGAGGACCACGACACCCTGCCCGCGTTGTCCCTGGCCAGCAGGTTGACCGTGTACTTGGTGCCGGGGGCGAGGTTCGCGGCGGTGAAGGTGGTGCCGGTGGTCTCACCCCACTGCTCGGTGTTGGCGCCGTTGACCCGGTGCACCTCGTACTTCACCCCCGAGGGCGGCGCGGGCCAGGACAGCACGGCCGTGCGGTCGGTGACCGAGGCCGCGGCGGGGCGGGCGGGCGCGGCCGGGCGCGTCACCGGAGCCGACGGCTTGAGCACCACGGTGGTGATCGAGTACGGCGGCAGGGTCGCCGATGACGACGGGCCCGTCGCCGTGGAGATGCCGGTGTCGCCGTTGGCGAAGCTCAGCACGGTCGCGCCCGCGGCGGCGGCGTAGCCCGCGAACCGCAGGTCCACGGTCTTGGCGGCGGCCGGGTCCTGGTTGACCAGCATGACCGCCAGGCCGCCGTCGGGGCGCCGGGCGGCGTGCGCGCGCACCAGCGGATCGCTCGACGCGGCCGTCACCAGCTGGTCGCCGGGGCGGGCGAAGCGCGACATCATGGAGATCGCGTGGTACGGCGCGAACGGGGTGTTCAGCGCGGGCTGGCAGACCGTGCCGTCGGTCGTGCAGCCGCCGCTGGAGAGCAGGCCGAAGTCGTCGTAGTCGGGGTGGCCGGCGATCTCGCGCACCTGGCCGATGCCGTTGTGGACGTTCCACCAGTCCACGCTGAACACGCCCTGGCCCAGCATCGTCGCGTAGGCGTCGGCGGCGAACAGCGCGCCCGGCTGGGTGTTGCGCCCGTAGGAGGTGTTGACCTCGGTCAGGGCGATGCCCAGGTCCTTGCCCGCCAGGCGGCGCGACTGCTCGCGCACCATGGCGATCTGGTCGGCCACCCGGTCGGTCTTGCTCAGCACCTGCGCGGGGGTGTCCCCGGTCGGGTACCAGTGGACGATGCCGAAGTCGACCACGGGGCCCGCGATCGCCAGGACGACCTCGTTCCACGACCCGGCGTCCCCGGCCGCGGTGATGCCGTCCGGCCAGTCACCGGGGGTGGTCAGCACCGCGCCGATCTTGATGGTCGGGTCGACGGCCTTCATGGCCGTGGCGTAGTCGCGGACCAGGGTGGCGTAGTAGGCGGGGCTCTTGTCCGGGTGGTGGTCGGCCTCCCAGCCGGACCCGTAGTGGCCGTTGCCGTAGTTCTCGTTGCCGATCTCCCAGTACTTGACGCCATAGCCCTTCTCGACGTTGGCGTAGCGCACCCAGCCCGCGGCCTCCTCGGGCGTGCCGGTGCCGTAGTTGGCGGTGACGATGGCCTGCCCGCCCGCGCGCCGCACGCCCCGCATGAAGGTGTCGAAGTCGGTGTTGGGGGCTACGTAGCCGCCGGGGGCGGTGTGGTCCTCCCAGTGGTAGATGTCGGAGTACGACCCGCCCGGGTAGCGCATCGCCTTCACGCCCGCGTCCTTGAGCAGGTCGGCGACGGCGTCGCTGCCCAGGTGGGTGTCCCAGATCGCGTGGTTCACCCCGATCGCGGTGTCCCGCACCACTTCCAGCCCGGCTGTGGTGTTGACCGTGACGGTGACGGCCGGGTCGGCCTGAGCCGAGGAGCCGGTGGCGAGCACGGCCTGGGTGGCCACCAGGGCGACGAGCGCGGGCAGCACGACGAGACGGAGTCTCATGGGTGGATTCCTCATCGACGGCGACTGGGAACGCTCCCAAACTGTGCTGGCCTGCCCCTGCCTTGTCAATGACCGCGCTCGCGGACCCGAGCGGGCTGCGTACGAGTGGCCGACAGGACCGGCGGCCACTCAGCCCAACGTGAGGCTCCCGCGTCGTCGGCGGCGACGACGCGGGAGCGCGGGCACTAGCTGACGTCGAGGACCAGTTTGCCGACGTTCTCGCCGCTGAACAGCATCCGCAGCGTCTCGGGGAAGTCGTCGACGGAGCCCTTGACCACGTGCTCCTTCAGCACGATGCGGCCGTCGGCGATCCAGGCGGCCATCTCGGCCGCGGCCTCGGCGTAGCGCTCGACGTAGTCGAAGACGATGAAGCCCTCCATGCGCCCGCGGCGGACCAGCAGGCTCAGGTAGTTCGACGGGCCGGGCACGGGCGCGTCCGCGTTGTACTGGCTGATCGCGCCGCAGATGACGACCCGGCCGCGCATGGCGAGGTTGGCGAGGGCGGCGTCGAGGATCGGGCCGCCGACGTTGTCGAAGTACACGTCCACGCCGTCGGGCGCCGCCGCGCGGATCGCCGCGCGCACGTCTTCGGAGCGATAGTCGATGCCGACGTCGAAGCCCAGCTCCTCGGTCAGCATCGCCGACTTCTCCGGGCCGCCCGCGATGCCGATGACCCGGCACCCCTTCACCTTGGCGATCTGCCCGACGACGCTGCCGACCGCGCCCGCCGCGCCGGAGACCACGACGGTCTCGCCCTCCTTGAGCGCGCCGACCTCCAGCAGTCCGAAGTAGGCGGTCATGCCGGGCATGCCCAGCGCGCCGAGGTAGGTGGGCAGCGGCTGGTCGACCTTGAGCGCGCCGCGGCCGTCGCTGACCACGTGCTCCTGGACCCCGAAGGTGCCCACGACGTGGTCGCCGACGGCGTAGTCCGGGTGCCTGGACTCGGTGACCTCGACCAGGGTGCCCGCGCGCATCACCTCGTCGATGCCCACCGGCGGCAGGTAGGACGGGCGGTCGTCGAGCCAGCCGCGCATGGCCGGGTCCAGCGACACCAGCAGCGTGCGCCCCGCGAACTGGCCCTCCGCCGGGGTGGGCGCGTCCACGCTAACGTGCGCCCAGTCGCCGGGCTTGATCTCACCGCGTGGACGGGCGGCGAGCCGAATCTGACGGTTGTTACCCATGAGTACACGCTAGTCGAAACACCCGCGCGCCGTGGTTGTGGGAGCGTTCTCGCCGCTGTCATGATGCGATCGTGGAGAGCCTGACCAAGCGCCGCCTGAGCCCGTCGGCCCTGGACGCGGTCCTCCGGCGGGCGCTCGGCTCGCCGCTGGCCGGGCACCGGGAGCTGACCGACGGCATGTTCAACACCGCCTACCGGCTCACCACCGCCGACGGCCGCGACTGCGTCCTCAAGCTGGCCCCGCCCCCGGGCGCCCCGCTGCTCACCTACGAGCGCGGCCTCATGCGCACCGAGGCGATGGCGTTCGCCCGCATGGCCGAGCACGGCCTGCCGGTGCCCGAGGTCCTGCTCGCCGAGGACGACCTGCTGCTGATGACCGCCCTGCGCGGCCTGCCCTGGTCCGCGGCCCAGCCCGCGGACAGGGAGCGCCTGCGCGGTGACCTGGGCGCGCTCGTGCGCCGCCTGCACGGCATCACCGGGGACCGCTTCGGCTACCCGCAAGGCCCAAGTGGACGGACGTGGAGCGCGGCGTTCCTGGCGATGACCGACGCGGTCCTCGCCGACGCCGACCGCTTCGGCGTCGCGGTCCCGGACCTGCGCCCGCACTTCCACGCCCGCGCCGCGCTGCTCGACGAGGTCACCACGCCGGTGCCCGTCCACTTCGACCTGTGGGAAGGCAACATCTTCCTGCACGAGGGCCGCATCGAGGGCGTCATCGACCCCGAGCGCGCCTTCTGGGGCGACCCGCTGGCCGAGTTCGCCAGCACCTCGCTGTTCGCCGACCTCGACGCCGCTTTCCTGTCCGGCCACGGATCGCCCGCGCCGACCGGGCGGCTGCGCGAACGCCTGCTCATGTACCGGGCGTACCTGTGCCTCATCATGATCGTCGAAGGCGTGCCGCGCGGCTACGGCGGGCCCGAGCACGAGGGCCGCGTCCGCTTCTACCGGGCGAAACTGGCCGAGTACACCGTTAGCTGACCAGGCAGCGGGACTCGCCGGGGCAGCTGCGCAGCATGGTGACCTTCGGGCCGCCCATGACCACACCGGGAAGACCGGTCACGCCCGCGGGCCACCGCACGGACACCGCGATCGATGACGAGTTGTTGTCGTGGTTCTTCTCGATCAGGGCGCGGTCCTCGTTCACGGTGTGGACCAGGTCGTAGGTGCCGGACGGCACGTGCGTGATGTCCAGCCACTGGTAGCCGACGTGGTACTCGTAGACGTCTCCCGCGCCGACCGAGATCCCGTAGGTCACCTCCAGCGCGTCGGGCTGGTGCCTGCCGCAGTAGTTGCCGCGCAGGAAGGTGGCGAGCTTCCCGGTCGGGCTCTCGGCGTCCCGCGGCAGCTGGGGCAGGTCCTGGGCGTCCTTGGTGGCGTAGCGGTCACCGAGGCAGAACCCGGTCTTGCGGTCGCTCACCACCACCGCGCCCGCGCCGTCGCGCAACTGGAAGCGGTCGAAACCGTTCAGGTGCCAGTGGTGGTGCGACTCCGCGGGCTCGTAGTACGCCGTCGCCGGGGTGGCGGCCTGGGCCTGGCGGTGCCCGGCCGGGATCGAACCGTTCACGCCGACCTGGAAGGCCTGGCGCACCGACATCAGCGGCTGCTTGACGCTGGCGCGGTGCCCGTACAGCAGCAGCGGCCCGTCGCCGACGTTGTCCACCGAGGTGGTGAACCGCAGCCGGGCCGCCGTCGCCGTCCCCATGCGCCCGACGCACTTGCCCTTCGGCTCCGAGCTGTCCTCGACCAGGCAGACGTCCCAGTGGTCGCAGGTCGCCGGGTCCCCGGAGAACCCGCCGGGACACCCCACCGGCCCCTGTCGGAGGTCGGGAACCATCGACTCGACAGCGGTCCGCGCCTGGACCGAAGGCGACAGAACCGCCGCCGCCAGCACCGCGGCGGCCAGCGCGGCGTACGTCCTCACCATGTGCACCCTCCTGATCACCGAGCGACCCTAGCGACGAGCCGCCCCTGTTCCACATAGGACGAGCTGGGTTCACCCGATCGATAGGGCGAACACGAACCGAAAGCGTGGTTTAGCCCTCTCGGCACCCCTTGATCACGGCGTTTCCCGCCAAGAAGCCACCAACCGGCCGCGTGGCGCGCCCCACCTTGGAGCAAGCCCTTGCCACAGTTGGGTGAAGACCACCCCACCTCGGCCGTCAGAGTTATGGTCACCGCGTGACCGACCCGATGGGCTCCTCAGCACCCGCACAGCCTGCGGTGGTGGACGTGCTGCTGGTGGAAGACGACCCCGGCGACGCCCTGCTGGTAGCCGAGGCCCTGGCCGGAAGACCAGTACGGCTGCACACCGTGGCCAACGGTGACGAGGCGCTGGCATTCCTGCGGCGAGCGGGCGAGGTCCCGCGCCCAGGTCTGATCCTGCTGGACCTGAACCTCCCCGGCCTGGACGGCCGCGAGGTCCTGTCCCGAATCAAGAACGACGAATCCCTACGCGCGATCCCGGTAGTGGTGCTGACGTCCTCAGCAGCCCAAACCGACGTCCTGGACAGCTACGCCTGCCACGCCAACGCCTACATCACCAAGCCCTTGGACGCCGCAGCCTTCGCCACCGCCCTCCACCAGGTCGAAGCCTTCTTCACCACCGTGGTACGCCTACCCCGCTAACAGGTCGTCCCGTGCGAGCAGTCGGAGGTTTGATGCGGATTGACGCCCACCACCACCTGTGGCGGCTCGGTGACCGGCGGCAGGACTGGCTGGACGAACCGCCGATGGTGGCCATTCGGCGGGACTTCACGGTCGCGGACCTGGCCGTGGTGGCCGCTGCGGCGGGGGTTGACCGGACCGTCCTGGTTCAGGTGCTTCCGGACGTAGGCGAGACGGTGGAGTTCCTGGCCGTGGCCGAGGGTTCCGACCTCGTCGCGGGGGTGGTCGGGTGGGTCGACCTCACCGGGGCCGATGTCGCGGGCGCGCTCCGGCGGCTGCGGGCCGGACCTGGCGGCGACCGGCTGGTTGGGGTGCGGCATCTCGTGCAGGGCGAACCTGACCTGGAGTGGCTCATCCGCGATGACGTTCTCACCGGCCTGCGGGCCGTCCGCGACGCCGGTCTGGTCTACGACCTGCTGATCGCGCCGCACCAGCTCCCCGCGGCGGTCGCGGCGGCGCGGGCGGTGCCCGACCTGGTGTTCGTGCTCGACCACCTCGCCAAGCCGCAGGGAGCCGGGGAGCAGTGGTCGAAGTGGCTGCGCGCCTTCGCCGCGGAGCCCAACACCGTCGCGAAGGTCTCCGGCCTGGTCACCGACATGGACTGGCGGACGTGGCAGGTCGCGGATCTGCGCCCCTATGTCGACACCGCGCTGGAGGCATTCGGTCCGGGACGACTCATGGTCGGCTCGGATTGGCCGGTGTGCCTGCTGGCCGCCGACTACTCCTCGGTGCTGGGCGCGGCGGCGGAGATGCTCTCGGGCTGTTCGCCTTCCGAACTGGAGCAGGTGTTCGGGGCGACCGCGGCGCGCGTCTACCGCCTGGCGGCCTCCGACGGCACCTGAGCGTGTCCACCATCCAGGCATACCTCGCGACCGGTCGGCGCAGCACCGCACCGCCCGCGTCACTGGCCGTCGCCAGGCCCGGTGGTGTCCACGCGCGTGCGCTTTTCGGAATAGGCCGTTCGAGTGGCAGGCCGCAGAATGCCACTTCGGCAAAAGAAGCAGCGCCATTTGCCTGCCCCTGATCGGCTCTGCTCTACTGGAGCCCTTCTGGGGAAGCGAAGTCATGGAAACGGATGTGGCATCCCGCATGGTCGCCCGGCTGTCGCAATCGACCGGTGAGCGCCCGCCGCGCGGATCGACGACGATGGGGTACGGGCATGGGTGAGGAGGTCCCGGCCGCCAAGGGGGCGCCGGAGTCGGCCACGACGCCACCGAGCGGCGTCGACTGGGCGGGGGACGATCAGGAGCGGCCCGACGCGCCGACGGCACGCCGCGACTTCCGTCTACTGTGGACAGGACAGTCGGTCAGCCTGCTCGGGGACCAGTTCATGCTGATCGCCCTGCCGCTGATGGCGGTCACCACCCTGGGCGCGTCCGCGGCGCAGGCCGCCCTGCTGCCGTTCGCGTTCAAACTGCCGTTCCTCCTGCTCGGCCTGCCGGTCGGGGCGCTCCTGGACCACATCCGGCGGCGACCGGTCCTCATCGCCAGCGAAGTCGTCCAGGCGGTCTGCTTCCTGGCCATCGCGCTGCTCGCGGTCGCCGACGCGCTGCCGTTCTGGCTGCTCATGGCGGTGGTCGCCATCAGCGGCAGCACCACGGTGTTCTTCCAAGTGGCCTACAGCTCCTACCTGCCGTCCCTGATGAGACGCCCCCGCACCCTGCACCGGGCCAACGCGCGGCTCCAGCTCTCCGAGTCGGTGTCGCGATCGGTCGGTCCCGCGCTGGCCGGGCCGCTCATCGCGGTCGCCGGGCCGATGGGGGCGATGTTCGCCAACTCCGCCACATTCCTGGTCTCGGTCGGGACGCTGTCGGGCATCGCCCACCGCGAGCCCGTTCCCGTGGCCGCCCGCCGGGAGAAGGGCTGGCTGGCCCGCGACATCAAGGAAGGGCTCCACTTCGTCATCCGGCACCCCCTGCTGGAGCCCATCCTCTTCTGTGGAGCCGTCTACGTCCTGTTCCAGGGCATCGTCACGACGATCCTCGTCCTGTACTGCCTGGAGGTCCTGGGCCTGGGCTCCGCCGCGATCGGCCTGGTCGTCGGCGCCGCCGCCCTGGGCTACCCCGTCGGCAACCTGCTGTGCGCACGGGTGGCCGACCGGATCGGGCCGATACGCACGATCGTCCTCGGCGCGGCCACCTCGGCCTCCGGCTTCGTCATCATGCCGTTCTCCGGCAACGCGGGCTGGATCGCGGGCCTGGTGGCGGGCAGCATCATCCACGGCATCGGCGAGGGGCTCTTCGGTCCTACGTGGACCACCCTGCGCCAGACCGTCACCCCGGAACACCTCATGGGCCGGGTCACCTCCGTCGAGCGCTTCGTGCTCTGGGGCGTGGTGCCGCTGGCCAGCCTGGCCGCGGCCGCTCTCATCTCCCTGATCGGCCTCTCCGGCGCCCTCTGGGTGGGCGCCATCGGCACGGTCGCGTGCCTGCCGCCCCTGCTGCGCCGCGGTGTGGCCGCGGGCCTGCGGAAGTCCGCGGCTGGACAGCCCTGACGCGCTCCCGGTTGGCCATCCACGAGAAAGGGACCACATGGAGTTCGCTGCTGGAACGGACGAGTTCCTCGCCAGGTACCACGCGGCCATGCCATCGGACTTCTTCCACCAAGACGTGGCGGCGCAGCGTCAGCTCTACTTGAACCTCTCAGAGGTGTTCCCCTACCCGATCCCCGCCGGTGTCACCATCACCGACCACGAGATCGACGACGGCGGGCAGCGCCTGGTGTTCCGCTCCTACCGGCCCGAGAACCTCAGCGGATCAGGTCTGCTCGTTTACTTCCACGGCGGCGGTTTCATCGTGGGCTCATTGGAGAGCCACAACACCGTGGTCGCGGAAATGGCCGCCAACACCGGTCTGGTCACCGTCGCCGCCGAGTTCCGCCAAGCCCCCGAGCACCCGTTCCCCGCGGCCCCGGATGACTGCTACCGCATCCTGACGGCGCTCGCCAGCGACCCGGAGATCCTCGGGCCGGACGTCGACACCAGCGAACCCGTGCTGTGCGGGGACAGCTCCGGCGCCAACCTCGCCGTCGCCGTGTCCATGATGTGCCGCGACCGGGGCGGCCCCCGACCCCGGGGACACGCGCTCATCGGCCCGGTACTGGACTTCGCGCGCTGGTTCGACCCCGACCCGGAGGTGTCCTTCGGGGAGGAGATGAAGCACTACGCGCGTTCCTACTGCCCCGACAGGGAACTGGCCGAGCACCCGTACGCATCCCCTTTGGTGCGAGGCACTTTCGAGAACATGCCGCCGTGCTACATCATGAGCACCGAGTACGACGACCTGCGCGACGACGCGGTCCAGTACGTCGAACGCCTGCGCGACAACGACATCCCCGTACGACTCGTCGTCGAGCCGGGCCTGGTCCACGCCCCGGTCCGCGGCCGCTCCCTGATCCCCCAGGTCGCCGACGGCTGGCGACGCTTCTGCGCGGCCGCCGCCGACATGGCTGCGGTCGCCGCCCCCACGGGCGCGCACTGATCCCGTGCCTGCGCAACACGGCGACAGCGGGGGACGGCAACCGTCCCCCGCTGTCGTGAAGCTCCGACAGTCGTGGATGGACCAGATCAGACGGTAGTGGCAGGGCGCAGCGCACCACGCGGTAGCGTGACCGCCCGTGCAGGTCCACCACTTCCACTCCCACGACCCCGGCCCGTTCCGACCCGTCGACAGCTTCAGCCACGTCCGGCTGTCGGAGGTCACATCGCTGGCGGAGGTGCTGGAGGTCGTCGCCTCACTGCGCCGTGACGATCCCGCGGCACGGTACCTGTGCACCCTCGACAGCCTGGACCAGTGCTGTTACACGAGTATGCACGCCCGGGAAGACGACCGACTGTGGCTCTCGGACGTCGAGGACGACGATCGGCGGACATCCGACGAGGCACGCCTGCGACACGTGGCGGCGCAGCTCGACGCCCCTCCGCTGCGGACCGACTGGACCTCGCTCACCGGCACGCTGCTCACCACCGCGACCGACATCGACGCCCTCGCCGCGGTGAACCGCGAACCCGACGTGCTGCTCGACGAGGTCGTCTACGTGCAACGCCTACCGGTCGCACGGGACGACCTGCTGATCGCGGGCCTGCCCAACGGCTACTTCACCGACGACTGGGACACCTTCCAGAACCACGCCGTGATCCGCAGGCTCGCCGAGGTCCACGGCTACCGCTTCTTCGGCCTCGGCGCGTCCTGGTCAGGCTTCCTCCGCGACACCCCCTTGAACACGAACGAAGCCGCCCGCCTGATAGCTGACCTGGTCCACCTATACGGATGGGACGCGTCGCGTTCGTGGGGCGAACTGGCTGACGTGGTACAGGACAGCGGTTCGCTCTTCCTCGGCTACACCCAGGACTTCGCCGAAGTGCTCATCTGAGACGAACGTCGGAACCTCCGAAATGGCGCACGGCGCCGACATCGAGCGCAGGCTCGGCGGCAGCGGACATCAGTGGTGCGGTGTGGCCGTGGGTCGTGGTTTCAGGCGATTCGTCTGATGGAGAAGTCGTCGTAGTAGATGTAGCCCACGGTGTCCGAGGTCCAGTGGTCCTGGCTGCCGCCGCGGAAGGAGTGCGACCAGATGTTCCTGATCTGGCGCTTGACGTCGTTGTCGGTCCATTGGACGGGGGTGTCGAGCAGGGTCGTGCCGTTGACGGTGATCACGGCGCGGCCGTCGCGGTTGGTGCCGGTGTTGCTCTTGATCCGCATGGTGACGGTGTAGTTCGTCGCGCGTTGCAGAGATCCCGTCGCCGGGTAGGACTTGCCGTGGTTGTCGCCGCAGTTGGAGGGCATCGCGGCGTGGTAGAGGTAGGGCTGCAGGTAGGTCCGCCCGGCGTCGTTGGTGTACCACATCAGGCGCAGGCTGCCGCCGTCCCCGTTCGCCTTGGTGCACCCGCTCGCGCCGTCGCCGACCTGGAAGCCCCAGCCGACCTTGCCGCCGCGGCTCCAGTCGAATTGGCTGTGGAAGTTGACGGTGTAGCGCATCTCGTACTCGGTGCCGTCGGTGACATCGACCGACCACAGGGTCCCGCCATCCCCACTGAGCCGACCGGGTTCCAGCGTGGCGCGCAGACGGCCACCGCTGATCATGATCCGGTCCGGGTCCCAACTCGAGACGTTCCCGAAGTCCTCGGCCGCCCCCGACTCGGGGTAGGGCCCGGTGGGCCAGCGGTTGAAGTCGACGCTGAACGTGCTGCGAATGGCGTTGACGCCGACCTCCCCAGCCGAGCCCGCAGGCCCCTCGACAGCCGACTGACCGACCGCGGCCCGCGGGGCGAGCGCGACCACGAGAACAGCCCCGACCACCCAAGCCACCCGGCGAACATGTCGTCCCACGGTGTCCCCTTCCTCCCGACCCCTTCTGGTCTTACCACCTGACACCAGCCAGTGGAAGCCACCAAAGATCACGCGAGAAGAAGCCATGTCGGAGGAGTCCGCCACCGCGGACGTCCTGCCGGAAAGATCACCCTGTTCATCCGCCGTGCCGCCGGCGAGATCGGTGCACAGCTACTGCCGGGACGGGCGGCTACTCGGTGTCGATCTGCGCGTCCTTGCCCATGGCTTTACCGACGAGAGCGAGCAGGGCCCTCTGCCGGGCCCTCATCGCGGCGGTGAAGTCGTCGTTGCGCAGATCCGTCGCCGAGACCAGGTGCGACTGCACGTTCCGGTCGATCTGCTCCGGCGTGGTGTCCGCTGGCCTGACCAGGCCGCGCAGGTAGGCGGAGGGGGCTCGGCCGCCGATGAGGCGGTTGGTGCGGGCGGTCAGCGGAGTCTTGTTGAGAATGGAGTTGTAGTCGGCGGGGGCGATGCGCTGCCTCTCGCACCACGCCTTGGGGAAGACGTGATGGATGTCGACCGCGTTGTCGAAGTAGTTCTCGTCGGACATGTCCGAGCCGGTTGCCCAGTCCACCGGCCCCACTTGGAGCAGCAGCGCGTAGAGGCCCTTGTAGGCGGCGGAGCCGCGGGTGCGCAGGGAGTGGAGGCGGCTGGAGAAGAACTGAGCCTCCTGCACGGTGCGAGGCTCACCGCCTTGCCCGGTCACCCAGGCCACGACCTCGGGCACGTCGCGCGCGAAGCGGGTCTCGGTGGTGCCGCCATACAGCTCGCCGAACACGCCGGACCAGTACCAACGGGAGATCTTCTCCCGCGCCCCGACGGTTCCGGCCTTGCCACCGAGCAGGGCGAGGATCGCGGACATCGGGATGAGCTGGCTGCCGTAGGGCAGGAACCGGGTGTCGAAGATGTGCTGTGAGTGCAGGAACTGCGCCGCCGACTTGAGGCCGTCGGTCACGGCGGGCGCCCACTTGCGGTACTCCGGCAGGGTGAGGTTGAGCATGTCCACCCGCCTGCAGCCGATGCGCGGAGCGGCGCCCTCGTCCCGGCCAACTTCGACGGCGGCCTGGTGGCGTTCGTGCGTGGCCAGCAGGGTCACTGCCTGGAGGAAATCCGTGTTGGCGACGTCGGAGAGGATTCGGTACTGGCTGCCCGCCCAGTGTGACCGGCGTTCGGCCCAGCTCTGGCGGAGGTCGAAGTCGTCGGCGGCGAAGGTGGCGGTCAGCAGCTCGAAGACGGTCAGGGTGACCCCACCGGTGTTGACCTTCTCGAAGACCTGGCAGACCGCCTGGCGAGGCGTGCTCTTGCCCAGCTCGATCACCGGCAGTTGGTACTGCTCGAACCGCCTGACCACGGCCTCGTGAAATTTCTCCCACAGCGCCAGATTGTCGGTCTGCCGCTCGGGCGAGTGCCGGAAGAACCCGATCATCCACTGCATCGAGTTGAACACCGCGGTGCAGGGGAACATGCGGTTCGCGTACTCGTGCTTCGGCGTGGACAGGTCCAGCAGCGCCTGTCCACGGAAGTCCAGGCGGACCTTGGTCTCGGGGATGAAGACCACGGCCTCCTCGCGGTCCCCGTCACCGAGGAGGGCCTTCTCCATGTCGATGTAGAACCAGCCGCGCGTGGTGTTGCCGCGGACGTCGTGGGTCTCCACCGGGGCGTCGCGGAACAGCGACTGGTAGAGCGAGGTCAACCGCTGCTGACCGTCCAGGATCAGCCGGTCGGGCACGGCGCTGGCGCGGGGCGCCCCTTCGACCGACCTGGTCTTGAAGCGGACGTCACCGCCCTGCTTCAGCATCATCACGGTGCCCGCCGGATAGCCCAGCGAGATCGAGGCGATCAGGCTGGCGATGTTGCGATCGGGCCACACCCAGCCGCGCTGGAACTCGGGGAGCTGCGCTTCGCCTCTGTCCACCTGGGTGAGCAGGTCCTTCAGGAACTCCTTCTCGATGCCGAAGGCCTCGACGCCCATGTGGATCACCCCGTTCGCCGTGCTGTCGAGGGATGTATCGCGCAGTCGGACGAAAAGGTTTCTCCAAACACCACATCATTTATATGAGCCCCAGTCATATTCTCCTGGGTAGGTGGCGGCCTCGACAACACAAGAGCACGGCCATCCAAGTCCTTTCGGAACTGACGAAAATTCTTGTGCCGCAACGTTTGCACGCTCACCAACAGGATCGTTCATCCACCTGTCACACCGTTACCAGCACACCACCGCCGAACGAAGGGGCAGCACACATGGCCTGGGTGGGGCAGTCGGGAAGCAACCACTGGCGCTGTCCGCCGCCTCGACTTCACCCACCTCGGCGCCACGAAGGACGACGTCTTCCGCTGCGGCCGCCGGGTCCAGGTCCTCCCCCGGCGCCTCACCGCGGCAGGGATCGTCCCGTGGCCGAGCCGCGTCACGCGGAGATGGGCCCCATCGCGGGACGTTCGCCCCTGCTCCTGAAGAGTGGCTGCGTCCACAATGAGCGTCTGCACGCGGCGGTGAGGAGACCGAGATGCGAGTGCGCACCACAACCCTTCTGGTCGGGGCAATCCTGGCGGCGACCGGGACCGGGCCTGTCGCCATCGCTGATGACAGCTCGCGCACCATCGTGTTCCGCACGAGGTTCACCGGCCTGGTAGCGACGGCGACGTGGACCACGTGTCCAGCACCCGCCATCGGCGATGTCTGCACCGACACCACCCTGCTCGCCTTCGACAGCGCAACCCGGGACGGGGAACTGCGGGATCGCGGGCCGGTCGTCCGCACCTTGACGTTCGTCTACCGAGTCGTCGGCGGCGAGATCGGGGCGGCGCCGGTGGCCGAGTGGTTCGGGCGGATCGAGGGCGGCGCGGTCGAGGGCAGGCCGCGCTTGGAGTCCGCCACCGCGGTGGCGGACGTGCCTGTCCTGCTCTGCACCGTGTTCCAGCCGGAGCACGGCATCTCCTGCCCGGACAGCGTCGCGGTGGACGCCAGGTGGACGAGCACCGGCGAAGTGGAGCGCATCGACGAGCACTCCGTCCGCCGCGACGCCGTGCGCTTGGAGAACACCTGGACCCGCGGCTGGACCCGCACCGCGACCACGAGCTGGACAGGCGTCGACGGAATTCTCGTCGCGGCCGATCTGACCAGGGCCGATCAGGGTGAGATCATCGTCCAACACCCGTTTGAGTAAATGGCGGTCGTGTCGCGACGGGCCGGGGCGGCGCTCGCGCGGGCGACGGTCGACGCAGGGCTCGGCAGCACGGGAGGACCGGAACGGCACCGAGGTACGGCCAGGGATCAGGCGTGGTCCGGCCGGACCTCGAGAAATCCGACCGGACCGTTCTTCCTCGGGCGTCGATCAGCAGTGCGTGGTGGCTCCGCCGTCGTCGAGGTAGGCGCCGTAGATCCAGCCGAGGCTGCTGCCGTTGTGGTCGCGGATCCAGGTCCAGCGGTGGCCGTAGTCGTTGATCGATTGGCAGTCGTAGTTGACGAGGGCGCCGTTGCTGACCTGGCCCACGATCGTGCAGGCGCCATAAGGGCCGGTGTGCACCGCGGCGCTGCCGGACTTGTTCACCTTGCCGGACCCGTTGTCCTTGTTGGTGTGCGGCCAGTGGGCGTTGCCGCAGGTAACCGCCGCCGCCTCGGCCGAAGCGGTCACGGTGGCCACGGCCACGGGGGCGGTCAGGGTAGCCAGCACCAACGCGGCCCCGGTCATGGCTACGCCGGTCAGAACATGAGGCATGCGCATGGAACTCCTCCTTTTAATGGTATGACTGGAACAGATCCGGCTTTGTCGACGGATTCGCGAGAACCCGACCGGGCTTCTGCCGGATTCGGAGTCGGCACGGTGATTCCGCCCGCTCCTTACTTCTGATACCCCGCCGGGAGGGAGAAGGTTCCATACTTTCTCGAACCGATTTTCCTGGGGCGGGCAGTGATTCGCAGGCACCGGAGAGCGACGGTGACCACAAGCCCTCTGGGGTGAACACCCGAGAGGGCTTGTGGTCAGAGGAGGTCGAGTTCTTCGGCGGCTCTCCTGAGCACATTGTCATCGACAGGCCCGGCGATCGCGTAGGTGAAGCCGTCGATCGACCAGGTGAACCGTGAACCCGAGCAGACCATTGCTCCGATGACCGCGGACAGGGCGGGGGTCTGGCCGGTATGGATCACGGTGTAGGAGCTGCCCTTGGCGGTTTTGACCCTTCGGCCGTCGTCGTGAGTGAATTCGCCTTCGATCACACCGCTCACGGTGACTTCCATGCCCTGCCGATACCGCTCGACAGTCACCAAATACCCGTCGACCTGGTAACGAGCCATCGCGGCCACTGGAGCGGAAGACGAACCGAGGGCATCCAACGTGTAGATCGCGACCGGCGCGCCGAACGCCGAGTTCGACGGCAACACCCATCCAGTGCCTCGGGTGAGTTCGGAGACCGACACGAACCGCGCGTCGGGCCACTCCACGCAGCCTCGATAATTTTCCTCAGGGCGAGGATCGAGGGTGCTTGTGCGACCGCCCCCGCTCGTGGAGCGGCCGCCATTCAGAACCACCTCGGCAGCCGGGACACCGGCCATGGCGACGATCACCACCGATGCGGCCGCCACGAGGATCTGCCAGGACCGCGGCCCGAAGCGCCCGGCGCGCGCCGAGCGCCGGGTCGCCACGCGCTCACGGATGGCGGCAACCGCGGCGGGAGCGGGTTCCTGGCACAGCTCCTGCTCAAGAACGGCCAACTCCTGGATCAGTTCCTCATCGTCGTGCTCACGCATGGTCCTTCACCTCACCCAGAGAAGACCGCACGACCCCCCGCAGACGCGCCAGCGCCCGGGAGGCACGCGATTTCACCGACCCGCGCGGCCAGTCGAGCACCTGGGCGGTCTCCATCTCCGACAACCCCAGCAGATAACGGCACCCCAGCACCTGGCGATCCTTCTCCGGCAGGCCGCGTAGCGCTGACCACAACACCTGGCTCCGCTCGGAGGCCAACATCGCCGCCTGCGGATCCCCCACCTCCGACGGACAGACCTCCTCCCGAGATTCCCTCAACACCGACACCCGGCCCGCCAACCCCACCCGGCGTGTGCGGGAGCGATGCAGATTCCGCGTCTGGTTCACCACGATCTGCAACAACCACGGCCGGAACGCGGCACCAACACGAAACCCGCCCAACCCGTCGAACGCCCGCACGAACGCCTCCTGCACGACATCCTCGAACTCACCCCCCGCACCCGAGAGCACCGCCACCCGACACGCCGCCGAATGATGCCGCCGCACCAGCACATCGAAGGCGTCCGCATCACCAGCACGAGCGCGCACCACTAGGTTCTCGTCACCATCCACGCAACACCCCCTCCTCGATGCGATGAAGCCCCCACTCTGGTTACACCGCACACCCCCACCGCGTTCCACCACGAGAGAACACCACCCGACCGCGCATGGGACATGCCCACACCGACGTCCAACAGATCACCGGCAGGCGCCGTGGCCGCGGAAAGGTCGAACCGCCCGTCGACCTTCGGTCGCGTGGGAGTATTCGACGCCGCACGCGAGCAGGGGTGGAACGTCTTGCGGTACAACACCGACGCCGACCAGGCCCGGAGAGCGCCGCGCTGACCGCCTAACGCCCTGACCAGGCGGACCGGAGAACCCGCACGTTACGGGATGCCAACCTGGACCGTTGGCTGCGGTTCACCGCTGTTGAACCCCGTTCAGCACGCGCGCGTGCTCCAGATTGCTCCACCTGCGCCATGAATCCGAATGTGCGCTCACGCCACACGCGCAGGGCAGTTCGCGCAAAACCAGTATGACGCGGAGGCCGCGGACAGCAGGTTCTGAGGACCGCTCGGCGGACCCGGTCGTTGCGGAGCTCAATTCTTCGCTCCCCCATGGGGAACTTGTAACACAAACGTCTTCATGATCGATCAGTAAACATACTTTGAGGGTGGTATCTGCGGAGGTTTGGATGCTCAGACCGGTCAACGGCATGAATAGGCTTGTCTCCCTGCTCGACGACGTGACGTGCGACAAGCCCAAACTGCCTCCTCTGGTGATCGTGACGACGTCGACCGATCAGATGTCGAACACCGACTTCCTCGCCGCTCTCACCGCCCGGTTGTCCGGGGAAGACAACAGCGCCTTGGTGCCGCACGCGTACGCGGACAAGAAACTCGTCTCGGCCGCCGCCAAGAAGGGGTTGCCGCCGTATGCGGCGTTGCTCGACATGGTCGTGCAGGAACTACGGCACCGCATCCCCCGCAGCGCGGGAAGGAACTGGAAAGCCCGCAGGTTCCAACTCGTCCAGGACATCCTCGAAACCGATGGGAAGATCGACGCGGCGGGCCAGGCCACGCAGAGAACCAGGCTCCTCGCCCTGCTGTACGAGCATTGGGAAACCCGTCATCCCTTACTCGGCTGGGCTCGTGGGATGAGCCAGACGGAGTTGCCGGTCCAACTGGTCGGCACGTTGTTCACCGCGATCGTGAGCGGTCCGCTCAAATGGCTGTACACCAGGAGGCTCAACGGCCGTTCGACGCGGTGGTTCCGTGACTTGGTGAAGAGTAATGTCGGCGAACCGGGTGACTTCGCATCCCAGGCGTTTCGGTTGCTGTCCATCGGCAGTCTGGAGGAAGAGCACCGCGACCACCTTCATCTCCAGGTCCTGGTCAAGGCGATCCTGGAGGATCTGTCCGACCTGATGCGGCCCGGCCGGATCTCGCCGCGTCGTCGCCGCCGCCGTTGGACGCCGGTCCTGCTGCTGGACGGGGCCCAGCCTCGCGTCGCAGACCTGGTCGATGAGTTCGCCCAGCAGATGAGGGACCTCAGCCCCGCCCCGTTGCTGATCATCGGCACGCTGGCTCCCGAACACACCGCTCGTGTGGCTGCGATCACGCACAACGTGCCCGACGCGGCAACCACGTTGAACCGGTTCGTTGACGGCGAGCGGGCGGCGCTGCCCGAGAAGCCGTACCTGGCGCTCCGATTGCCTGTGGCAGGAGAGGAAGCCGCGCAGGAGAACCCGGCCGTCGCGGCGTGGATCCGTTCACACCCCCGTGTTGCACTGCGGGTGCCGGGCCTGTCGGCGGTGGGGCCGCTGGCCGTCGTGGTCTCCCTGCTGGCCGGCGCGGTGGGGTTCGGCGCCTACCAGTACCTGCTGGGCGGCTGCTCCGACACGAAGATCAATACCTCCGGTGAACGCGTCGGTGTCATCGACAGCGGGTGCAGCTTCGTCAGCGGCAAGACCATCGACAACGAACACGTGCCGGACCTCGCCACCCTCGAACGACAGGCGTTCGAGAACAACAGCGCCGTGGACAAGCTCAAGGACCGGCAGGGCAATCCGCGCTACTACCGCACCGTGATCTTCTTCGGCCCGCTGACCCGAGCCGACCAGGCCGAGAGCACGGCACCGCCAAACGCCATCTGGCAGCTGCAAGGCGTGATCAGCAAGCAGAAAGAGCACAACGAACTTGCCGACAGCGACGACGGCAAGGTGCCGGTGAAGCTGGTCCTGGCCAACAGCGGTGACCGGTTCGCCGACGGTCAGTGGGTCGCGGAGCGGATCGCGGAGCGCGAGCGGGCCGGGCGTGGCGAACTGGCGGCCGTCATCGGCATCTCCCAGAGCAGGCCGCAGGCGCTGGATGCGGTCGGCAGCCTCAGCGGCATCCCAGTGATCGGCGCGGCGATGTACGGCAGCGGCATGACCTCCAACCGCAACATGTTCCTCTCGTCGCCGTTCAACGCGGCGTTCGCCGAGGAGATCGCGAAGTGGGTGCGAGCACAACCCGGTGTTCAGGGCGGGGCGGTCGTCTACGACCCCGACGACACCTACTTCAGCAACGAACTGCGCGCCGAGCTGAACAAGCGGAAGGTCGGCTCGGACGACAAGGACGTCGTGGCCAAGGAGGTGCCCACCCGGAACGGCACCACCGACCCCACGCTCAAGAGCGAGGACGTGGAGCGGCTGTGCGCCGAAGCCGACACCGTCGTGCCGGTCATCGCCAGCCGCGGCGACCAGCTGATCAAGCTGCTCTCCATCGGCGCGGGCCTCAAGGCCTGCAAGGACCGCGTGAAGCCGATCCGGATCATCTCCGGGCCGGGCGGCGTGGTGGTCGCGGGATCCGGCGTCCTGGCCAACTATCCCTGGGTGGAGGTGTGGGTGACGGGCTTGGCCCGCACTGCCGATCAGAGCGAGTGGATCGCGGGCTCCAACGCCTTCGGAATGGCCGCTCAGGCGATCGCCGACGCCCACCAGGCCACCACGCAGTTCCCCGACTGGGACGTCTCCCAGGTCCTGGCCTGCCTGCGGGACCCGGAGTTCGACTACGACGGTCTCAAGCCCAACGTCCCCGGAATCGGCGAGGGCCGCGTGCACATCATCGAGCCTAGGGCTTGAATTGGCGTCGGTGACAGTGGCGAGGACCTGGCCGAGTTCGTCGCCACGATCGTCGAGGACGCGTGGTGGCGAGGCATTCCTCTGTGGACATCGGCGTCGACGTGGACCGAGGCTCCCGTTCTGGTCACTCCTACCGGCGGTTGGGGTGATCAGAACAGGAACCTCGGTCGGTGCTGCTCCGGGTGTGTCAGCAGATGGTGTCGGTCGCACCCGGAAACCGCACGTCCTTCCCCGCGTGCCGCGACCGGCTCAGTGGTGCGTTGCTCGGCGTGCGCATGAAGGCCAGGCCAAACGGTAGTGGCGGTCTTTGGACGCGTCGACCGTCAGGGTTTCCGGACCCTGGAGCTGCGGATCGGAGAAGGTCAGGGAATTCGGGCTGGCCGGTGTCAGGAGATGGAGAAGACTGAGGCCCATTTCTGGCTGGTCGAGCTGGCGGAAGCGGTGTTGGCGGTGACGGCCTGGCCCGCGGTGGCGTTGCCGTCCAGGACGAAACCGGTGACGGGGTTGGTCAGGGTGTAGGTGCCGACGCTGTTCTGTGTCACCTGCCAGCGCTGGTTGGCGGCGCCGAGGTTGATGGCCTGCAGGGATATCTGGCCGCCTGCGGTGGCCGGTGCGGTCAGGTAGAGCGGGATCGGGCAGCTGTCGTAGACCCGCGCGGTGCCGTCGCCGTTGAGGTCGAACTTCCAGCGCTGGGAGGCCCGAGAGGTGTCCAGCGCCGCGAACTGGGCCATCGACTGGAGGGCGAGGCTGCAACCCGTGCCGCGCTGCAGGGCGACGCCGCCGCCGTTGCTGAGCGAGTGGTAGGCGTTGTCGCCGACGATCGTGGGGCCGTAGTTGATGGCGTAGGAGTCCAGTGCGGTGAGCGCGGTGCCGGTGGTGGACAGTGGCGGCGTGGCGGTCGGGCGGACGTTTTTGAACCAGTCGGCGAAGGTCGAGGGGGTGTTCGCGGCCAGGGTCTTGATGGTGCGGTCCCAGCTGCCGTCCACCTGGTTCCACAGTTTCAGCAGCGAGCCGGCGACGTTGCCTTGTACGTGGTCGCCGGTGTGCCAGCCCGCGGCGTGGGTGAACGGGTAGGAGTCGCCGTCCGGAAAGACGTAGCGGTTGTCGCCCAGTAGGTAGGCCGCGACCGCGTCGCCGAAGCCCTCGGTCCAGGCGCAGGTGGCCGACGACGCGTACGGGATGTAGTGGGGGTTGCAGTTGGTGATGGTCGGCCATGTGCTGTTGTACAGCCGGTGTTGGAAGAAGTGGCCCGCTTCGTGCAGCACGGTGTGCTCGGAGTCCGGGTCGGCGTCGGCCAGGTGGATGGTGTTCGCCAGGTCGTAGTACGGGCCGCTGACGGACCCGGTGTACCAGCGCAGCGTCAGCGTGGTGCAGGTCGCGGGGTTCGCCTCGGCGGTCGTCCAGCACGGGGTGGTCGAGTTGGCCCGGCGCGACCAGAGCAGGTTGACGGTGTCGAAGGTGTGCCAGGCGCGGGCCGCGGTGGCCGGTTTGACCACGCCGAGGGCGACACTCGCCGAGACGTTCGACTGCACCGGCGTGTCATGGGTGTAGACCGTGCCGGAGGAGTCGGCGACCCGCCACACCTGGTTGTTGCGGGTGGCGAAGCGCACGAACAGGCGGTCCATCGCGGTGGTGGTGACCGGGGTGTGGCAGAGGTTGAACGAGCCGTCGGCCGCACCGGTCAGTCGGGTGTCGGTGTTCAGCTTCTGGTCGGTGTCGGTCGACTTCTCCCGGCCCCACAGCTCGACCGAGGCGTTGCGGGCGCCCCTGGTCAGGGTCGGCTTGGGGATGCCACCCTCGGCGGACAGGAAATCGAACTGGAGAGTGCCGCTCAGGCAGATCGGCTGCACGGCGGAGGCGACACCCGCGGAAAGCGGCATCATGACGCCTGCGGCGAGCACCGCGGGCACCAGCAGGCGGAACAAAGCGGTGGACCGGTATAACATGGTCGTCCTTCCAAAGTGTCCGAATCCGCCGAATGGCAGACCCGGCGCAGGGGAGGGGAAGGTGGAGGCTCTGGCTTGACCCGTGGTCGCGGCGTCAGGTGACGGGCCGTTCGGGCCGTCATTGATTGTCGATTCGGCGCCACACCTCCCACAAGAGCCGAAAGAGTTACACGCCGGGCGGTGCGACCTCAGCGCTCACATCACCCCCGGAACTCCCCCCCGTGGCAGGACATCACCGATAAAGCGTTTCGACGGTGACATGCAGCATAGGCCGAGTGGGTACCGTGAACTCCCGGATGGCGCAGGTGGGAACACTTACGGTCTGACTAATCCGCGGTTCGCGTGACAACTGCCTGCGAAAGTGCCGGAATAGTTCGCATGTACCACTTGAACAATAGACGACTTGCCGTATTGACAAGCGACTCTCGGTTACCCGCAACCCCGCCCCTCGGCTGCGACCCCGCGGTCCGTGCCTGTTCATCGCCGCATGGGGCGCGTAAGGTTTCGAGAGGCTGCCGTCCGCGAACTCGTCGGTCGTATTTTTGACGTCCCCATTTGCGGGTACATGTCCGCAAAGTGTGGTATTGCGTTCATGATGGTCGAGGTGTGCACCGCCTCCCGTTTACCTGGTCCCAGATCGGCGAGGAGAATTCGATGAGACACGTCCGTTACGAAGATTGCCGACTGCGCCGGCCACCGTGGCAATGGCGGCCGGGTTGACCCTGGTGACCGCAAACGCCGGGATGGGCGGCACCCCCGAGCAACGACAATTTCGCCAGCGCCACAACCGTCAGCGGCTCCTTCACCGACAGCGTCGACACCACCGAGGCAACGAGAGAGAACGACGAACCCGCTCCCCCTGCGACTCCTTCGGCACCGCCGTCAACACGGTCTGGTACGCCCTGACCCCCACCGGTGCGGGGACGGCCGCCTTCGACACCGCCGGGTCAGACTTCCCCGTGATGCTGCACGTACCCTCGGCGCAGCCCACATCGTCACCATGACCGGCACCGTCACCACCGGACTCTTCACCGGCGACACCGTCGCATCAACCGCCATCAGCCCGTCCGCCCCAATCCTGCTGTGCACCCTCGGACTGGGCACCGTCACCAACACCACCTCCTCCCTCCTCCTCGAAATCACCTCGACATAGCCGCTCGCGCCGCGGACGCGAGTTTCTGAGCCACCGCAGGCCAGGCACGGCAATGAGCCGAGTCCACCCGAATCCGCTCACGACCGACACGGTCGGTGAGGCACCCGAGGCCGGGGGTCGAACCTGCCCTATAGGTCGAACGCAGCCAGATTCGCTATGCCATGGAGCGTGAAGTAGCCCTCTACCTCGGGAGAGTGCCGCCGTATGAGAATGACGACGCTGGTGCTGACCTGGTCAGGACCGTTGAGGACATCATAGAGACGCCAGCAGGCAGTGAGCCGTCAGCAGGTTGCGAGACGCGTCGACGACGCCTCAGCCGCTCGTCGACCGGGCAAACGGATGAGAACTGGCGACAGTTGAATTCGCGACTGTGCCAGTAGAGCGTCGCCGATCCCGGCGAAGTCCCGCTGCGTCTCGCAGCGCCGTAGCCAACCGCTCGGCCGTAGCGTCCGCTTCCTACTCTCGGCACTTTCGCGTCGCAGCGGTAACGATGCCCGCGATCTCGGCCGCGATCTCCTCCAACGTGCTGTCCGTGGTGCTGCGGGCCAGCTTGTCGGCGAGGGAGGGGCTGTGGGAGATGACTTCCGCCTTGGTGAGCCGGTGTCATAGCGGCAGCATGACCTGCGAGCCGTCGACGGTTCGAGTGACCAAGCCATCCAGCTCGTACTGCGCCCACCCTTTGGCGAAGAACGACTCCGAGAGCACAACGACCCCAAACGCGCTGTTGGCGATGCCCTGATCGATCTTGCGACGAAGGCTGTCGCCAAGCTTCAGTTCGAACTCGTCGCACCAAACCCGCAACTTTAAGTCTTGAAGCGCGTGGGCGAGCGGACGGACGATCTCGTCCTTGTCTTCGGAGGCATGGGAGATGAACACGTCCCACTGCTTGATGATCAGCTCGTTGTCGGCGTGGTTGAGGGCGGCGACGGACAAACTCCGCGACAGAGTCCGGGCGTCAGTCAGCTCATGGTCGACCACGAACAGCAGAGAAGGCAGCACCGGCGGGAGTAGGCACGTATGGATCCGCCGGAACATCGAGGATAACGATCTGCGCGACTGGACCAGCGCGGAGACCGAGGCGACAACCCGTTCGTCCGGGCGGCGTGAGTCGACTCTCGGTGATTGTCCGTCCCCTCGGCTTGGAGCTGTTGGTGTGCGGCGATGATCAGCGGGTGACGAGTTCTCCGGTTCCGCAGCCTGAACAGCTCCCCGCGACCATCAAGCCGTTGTCCGAGTGGACCTTGGCGGTGGTCGTCACCGTGATCGTGGTGCTCACCGGCGCGCTGGTGACGTTGTTGTGGCTGACCTTGGCCACAGGCCCCGTCGATCCCGCGCGAGCGGGAACGCAGCTGGAGGTGCTGCGTATCGGCACCACCATCGCCCTGGGCGGAGGCGGGGGGCATCGCCCTGTTCCTGGCGTGGCGGCGACAGCGCTCCACCGACATCGGACTACTACAGAAGCAACAGGACCAGGCCGACGTCGCCCGCGCCTACGAGCTACAACATGCGACCGCCGAGGCCACCCAACGCGACGCCGAGGCCCGGCGGATCACCGACCTCTACACCAAAGCCGTCGAACAACTCGGCTCCGACAAAGCCCCGGTGCGCCTCGGCGGGCTCTACGCCCTGGAACGCCTCGCCCAAGACCACCCCGAACAGCGCCAGACCATCGTCAACGTGCTCTGCGCCTACCTGCGCATGCCCTACACACTGCCCAGCGACATGCCCGTCGACGACACGGACGACAAGCTCATCGGCACCTACCGCAAACGCGCCCAAGAGCGCGAAGCCCGCCTCACCGCCCAACGCATCCTCGCCACCCACCTCCACCCCGGAAACGACCCCGAAGATCCGCAGGACACCTTCTGGAAGGAGATCGACCTCGACCTCACCGGCGCCACCCTCATCGACCTCGACCTCGCCAACTGCACCATCCGCACCACCAGGTTCGACAAGGCCACATTCATCGGCACCGCCGGGTTCAGCGGGGCCACATTCACCAACAACGCCTCGTTCCACGAGACCACCTTCACCGGCACCGCAGGCTTCCACGGAGTCACCTTCACCGGCACCGCCGGGTTCCACGGGGTCACCTTCACCGGTCACGCCAGGTTCCACAAGACCGTCTTCACCGGCCACGTCTCGTTCAACGAGGCCACCTTCACCGGCCACGCCGAGTTCAGCAGGACCACCTTCACCGGCCACGCCGGATTCCGCGGAACCACCTTGCCACCCACCCGGTACATCGGCACCAAGACGCCGCCGTCCCCATGGACGAACTTCATCGGCGCGCGATTCGAGCTGAGTGTGCCCGCAAAGGTCACACGGTTCGTGACAGCGCCGGAGGACGAAACCGGAAGCGACCCGCAGAACCGGTAGAACCGCGTATCCGTGCGTGATGAGTTCGACGTATCGGGGGTTCAGAGCAACGGGGCGGCGGTTGTGGAGATGATCAGTGGGTGACGAGTTCTCCGGTACCGCAGCCGCCGCGGCCTGATCCGCCGATGGCGCCGCTGTCGAAGAAGGTGATCGCCTGGGTGGCCGCGGGCATTGCCACCGCGACGCTGGCCTTGGTCGTGGTGTTGTGGTGGGCCGGGACCAGCGGACTGGACGGCGAGAAGTTGGTAACCGCCCGGTTCGACGCGCTGCGCACCGGGCTGAGCATCGGCCTCGGCGGCGGCGGCCTGTTCGCCCTCTACCTGGCGTGGCGGCGCCAGCACTCCACCGAAATCGGACTGGCCCAGAAGCAACAGGACCAAGCCGACGTCGCCCGCGCCTACGACCTGCAGAGAGAGACCGCCGAGGCAACCCAGCGCGACGCCGAGGCCCGGCGGATCACCGAGCTCTACACCAAGGCCGTCGAGCAGCTCGGCTCCGATAAAGCCCCGGTGCGCCTGGGCGGGCTCTACGCCTTGGAGCGCCTGGCCCAGGACCACGTCGAGCAGCGTCAGACCATCGTCAACGTGCTGTGCGCCTATCTGCGCATGCCCTACACCCTGCCCGGCGACCCACCCGAGACCGACGCCGTCACCGACCCCGACCTCCGCAAAGAGCTCACCGCCGAGCATCGCGACGGCACGCAGGAACGCGAGGTCCGCCTCACCGCCCAACGCATCCTCACCCACCACCTCCGACCCGGTCCCGACAACCCGGTCGAGACGTTCTGGGAAAACATCGATCTCGACCTCACCGGCGCCACCCTGATCAACTTCACCCTCACCAACTGCACCGTCCGCACCGCCGAATTCGACAGGGCCACCTTCATCGGCACCACCAGGTTCGACGAGGCCACCTTCACCGGCAACGCCAGGTTCACCAAGACCGCCTTCACCGGCAACGCCTGGTTCACCGAGGCCACCTTCACTGGCAACGCCTGGTTCGTCCAGGCCACCTTCACCCGCGACACCTGGTTCGTCCAAGCCACTTTCACCCGCGAAGCTTGGTTCGTCCAGGCCACCTTCACCGGCGACGCCTGGTTCGCCGAGGCCACCTTCACCCATGACGCCAGGTTCGACGGGGCCACCTTGCCGAGTACCCGCTACGTAGACCGCACGACGCCGTCACCGTGGACGAACTTTCATGGTGCGTGCTTCAAGCACAGCGTGCCCGCAGAGGTGGCGGGGTTCGTGTCGGAGGACGAGGCCCAAGGCGACGCCGAGAACCGGTAGAGCCGCGTGTTCGGCTGTGATCAGTTGTCTTGGGCTCGGGCGTGCCACGTAGGCGGTCCAGTCGGCTCCGGCGAGTTGGCGTGGCGCAGGGCGGTGTCGGGTGTGATGGCGAATGCGTTGGCGAGGACGGATGATCGTGCTTGGCGGACGAGGGTGCGCCAGGTGGCGGTGCGCATGGCTCGGGTTCCAGCGCATGGTCCAGCGTTTGCGGCCGGTGCCGGTGGGGTCCAGGCTCATGATGGCCGTGTAGACGCACTTGAGCGCGGCTCGTTCGTTGGGGAAGTGACCGCTGGCTTTGATGGCGCGGCGGATGCGGGCGTTGACGCTCTCGATCGCGTTGGTCGAGCAGATCACCCGCCGGATCTCCGGGTCGAACGCCAGGAACGGCACGAACTCGGCCCAGGCATTGAGCCACAACCGCACGATCGCCGGATACCGGGTGCCCCATGCCTCGGTGAACTCGGCGAACCACTCTCGGCGGCGGCCTCCGTCGAGGCGGTGTACACCGGCTTGAGCGCCTTGCGATCGCGGCCCAGTGCTGGCGGCCCGCGTAGCGGAAGCTGTTGCGCAGCAGGTAGACCACGCAGGTCTGGATAATCGTCTGCGGCCAGACCGTGGCGATCGCGTGGCAGTCCGATCAGCCCGTCGCAGACGACCATGAGCACGTCGTCGATGCCGCGGTTCTTGAGCTCGGTGAGCACGTGCAACCAGTACTTGGCGCCCTCACCGCCGTCGCCGGCCTACAACCCGAGGATGTCGCGACGACCATCGCAAATCACCGCGAGCGCGACGTAGATCGGCCGGTTGGCCACCTGACCTTCACAGATCTTGACGTGGATCGCGTCGATGAAGATCACCGGATAGACCGGGTCGAGTGGCTGGTTCTGCCATTCGATCATGCCCTCGATCACTCGCCGGCCAGAGCGCCGAGTTCGGCCAGGGGGGGCGTTGTCCTAGCGGGCGTTCAGGCAGGTGATGCTGGAGCGGACGCCGAACCAGTCCCGCACGATGGAAGGGTTGACCCGAGCGTTCTGGGCGGACTCGGCGATGGCGCGGGTGCCGCGTTACCGGGTAGTCCAACACCACCCAGTCGGGCTACCGATCCTGGAGCAGCCCGTGACCCTATTTCGCGCCATTCCAGGCACCGCTCCAGTTTTGCTCCAGTTCGGTGCACCACTGTCCAAACAGGACACATAAACAAGATCGCCCACCGAGCCTGTTAGTGCAGGCAAGATGGGCGATCTGAATATTATTCACTTGTGGAGCTGAGGGGACTCGAACCCCTGACCCTCACACTGCCAGTGTGATGCGCTACCAGCTGCGCCACAGCCCCGTGTCAGCTTCGCCAGTAGGTTCCTGGCGTGCTGCGCATACGCTACACGACTGGGTTCGGGGGGTGGAAATCGGGGGGTCGGGGGGTTCCCTGGGCAGGGGGCGGGTGCTAGACCAAGTGACCGTGACCATAGCGAGTGCGGAGATGGTGGAGCCCGAGGTTGAGGGGATGGCGCCGGAGCGGCGGAGGGAGGGGCAGGAGGGGCGGTTGAGGGGGTTGGTGGATCGGCTGCTGGCGGCTGGTGGGGTGCAGGCGGCGAGGTTGCGGGACTGCGGGGTTCGGGGTGGGGGTGACGTGTCGCTGGACCTCATCGGGCGGTTGCCGATGGTGCGCAAGCGCGATCTTTGGGAGCACTACCCGTATGGGTTGCGGGCGGTGGATGAGGACGAGGTGGTGTGCGTCCACGGGTCGTCCGGGACCGGGGGGCGGCCGACGTTGGTGCCGTACACCGCTCGTGACCTGGAGATCTGGGGTGAGGTGATGGCGCGGGCGCTGGGTGGGGCCGGGGCGACGCGGCGCAGTGTCGTGCACAACGCGTATGGGTACGGGTTGTTCACGGGGGGTCTGGGGGTGCACCACGGGGCGATCAGGCTGGGGGCGACGGTGGTGCCGCTCTCGGGTGGGATGACCGACCGGCAGGTGCGGTTGATCCGGGACCTGCGGCCGGACGTGCTGACCTGCACGCCCTCCTTCGCCGTGCACCTAGGTGAGGCGTGCGCGCGGGCGGGGGTGGAGCCGACCTTCACGGTGGGCGTGCACGGGGCCGAGCCGTGGACCACCGAGCTCAAGGCCACCATCGAGCGGCTGCTGGGCATCAGGGCGTACGACATCTACGGGCTCTCCGAGGTCATCGGCCCTGGCGTGGCCTGCGAGTCCGCCGACTCCGGCGGGATGCTCACCATCGCCGAGGACCACTTCTACCCCGAGTGCGTCGACGCCGACGGCAACCCGGTGCCCGACGGCACCCCGGGTGAGCTGGTCTTCACCACGCTGACCAAGACCGGGATGCCCCTGCTGCGCTATCGGACCGGCGACGTGGCCACCCTCGCCGGACCCGCCGAGGGCTCCGCCCGGACGCTGCGGCGGATGTCGAAGCTGGTGGGGCGCACCGACGACATGCTCATCGTGCGCGGGGTCAACGTCTACCCGACCGAGGTGGAGGCCGTGGTGCTGGCCGACGCCCGGGTCAGCCCGCACTACCTGATCGTCGACGACCGGCGCACCGCGCGGGCGGAGCTGCGGGTGGCCGTCGAGCCGGTGGACACCGCCATCGACGAGGACGGCCTCGCCCAGGAACTCACCCGGGCGCTGCGGGAACGCCTCGGGGTCGGGGTGGACGTTCGGGTCCTGCCCGCCGGGACCGTGCCGCGCACCGAGGTGGGCAAGGCCCAGCGCGTCATCCGGTGGACAGAGGGCCCCGCGCCGCTGCCCGGCCTCACCTGAGCAGCGGGGTCAGCCAGGCACGAGTACGGCGGGTTGATGAGAACACCGCCGTTTGCCAGCGTCGGGGTGCACGCGCGGAGAGCGCGGTGCGTTGGCAGGGGATGGAGGGGCCGGGCGGCCTTACTTGAGGAGGGTGGTCAGCCAGGCCGGGTCGGCGGTGTCGATGAGGGTGCCGTTGCCTGCGACGGTGGGGGTGGCGAAGACGCGCTGGCCGTCGCGGTCGCGGAGGAGGGGGTCGGTGGTGCGGGCGCGTTCGTACTCGGCGCTGATGGTGTCGCCCAGGGTGCCCGCGCGGACGTCGGCGGGGAAGGTGGTGCTGGTGATGCCCAGGGCCGTGCCCAGGTCGACCAGTTGGTCGCGGGACCAGCCGCGGGCGTTCTCGGCGGGCTGGTCGCCGAAGAGGCTCTTGTGGAACGACGGGAACTGGCCCGCGTCGGCGGCCAGCAGGGCGGCGTTGGCGGCGTCGGTGGAGTAGCCGGCGGGGTCGGACAGGTCGTGGAGGAGGTTGATGAGGTGGTAGCGCACCTTCAGCTCGCCCGAGGCGATGGCGCGCTCGATCTCCGGGCCGTGCTTCTCCTCGAAGGCGCGGCAGGCAGGGCAGAGGAAGTCCTCGTAGACGTCCACGGTGACGCGGGCGTCGGGCTTGCCGACCTCGACCACCGCGCCGTCCCGGCTGACCGGCACGGCCAGGTCGACGCGCTGCACGGTGATGGCGGCGTCCTCGGTGGCGTTCTTCTGGCTGTTGCCGTAGACGAAGCCCGCGATGATCGCGGCGGCGGCGAGCACGACGGCGGCGATGATCACGATGCGCCTGCGGTCCACGGGCGCCCGGGTCTGCTTGACCGCAGGCGGCGGCGCCAACCGCTGCGCCTGCTGCCGCTTGCGTCGATTCCGCTCCGCGCCGCCCACGTGGCTCCCTCCGCTCGCGGCGAGGCTACCCGCAGCGCCTGAACGCGACCTGAGAGGCTGGGAGCATGTCCGAGCTGCCCGTGCGCGCCGCCCTGCCGCGGATCACCGCCGCGCTGGCCGCGCACGGCACGGCGGTGCTCGTGGCCCCACCCGGCACCGGCAAGACCACCCTGGTGCCGCCCGCGCTGCCCGGCCGGGTCGTGGTCGCCGAACCCCGCCGGGTCGCCGCGCGGGCCGCTGCGGCGCGGATGGCAGCGCTGGCGGGTGAGCCGGTGGGCGCGAGCGTGGGCTACGCGGTGCGCGGCGACCGGCGCGTGTCGAAGGACACCCGCATCGAGGTGGTGACCTCGGGCCTGCTGGTGCGCCGACTCCAGTCCGACCCCGAGCTGTCCGGTGTGGACACCGTGCTGCTCGACGAGTGCCACGAGCGCCACCTCGACGCCGACCTGCTGCTCGCCCTGCTCCTCGACGCCCGCGACGGCCTGCGCCCGGACCTGAAGGTGCTGGCCACCAGCGCCACCGTTGCCGCCGACCGGTTGGCAGCCCTGCTCGATGACGCCCCGGTGATCCGCGTCGAGGGCACCGCGTACCCGGTGACCACCACCTACCTCACCCCGGTTCGCGGGGAACGCCCGGATGCCGTCACGCTCAGGGCGATCCACAAAGCACTGTCCGAAGGCGACGGTGACGTGCTGGTGTTCCTGCCCGGCGCCGCGGAGATCCGCCGGGTGTCCGCCGCGCTGCGCGTCGACGCCGACGTCGTGGTCCTGCACGGCCGCCTCGCCGCCACCGACCAGGACGCCGCCCTGCGACCCGGACCCCGCCGCCGCGTCGTGCTGGCGACCGCGGTGGCCGAGTCCAGCCTGACGGTGCCCGGCGTGCGCTCGGTGGTCGACGCCGGGCAGGCCCGCACGCCCAGGGTGGACCACCGCCGCGGCCTCTCCGGGCTGGTCACCGTGCGGGTGAGCGCGGCGGTGGCCGACCAGCGCGCGGGACGGGCGGGGCGGGAGGCGCCCGGCCGGGTGTACCGCTGCTGGCCCGAGCACGAGCAGGCCACCCTCCCCCGCTACCCCGAGCCGGAGATCCGCACCGCCGACCTGACCCGCCTCGCGCTGGAACTGGCCTGCTGGGGCACCCCGGACGGCGCGGCCCTGCGCTGGTGGGACGCCCCGCCGCCGGGCCCGCTCGCCGCCGCCCGCGCCACCCTCACCGCCCTGGGCGCCCTCGACGACGGCGCCGTCACCGCCCGCGGCCGGGACATGTCCCGCCTCGGCCTGCACCCGCGCCTGGCCAGGGCCCTGCTCGACGGCCCGCGCGCGGCGGAGGTGGTCGCCGTCCTGGACGACGACACCCTCGCCACCAGCCCTGACCTCGACACCTCGCTGCGTGCCCTGCGCAACGGCATCCCGGCGACGCAGCGCTGGCGCAAGGAGGCCAAGCGGCTCTCCGCGCTCGCCAACCGCGACGCCGCCCCCGACCCCGGGCTGGTGACGGCGCTGGCCTTCCCCGAGCGCCTGGCGCGCAGGCGCGGGCCGGGGTCGCGGGCGTACCTGATGGCGGGCGGGACCGCGGTGGAGCTGCCCGCCGACAGCGGCCTCGGCGACCCGGAGTGGCTGGCCGTGGCGGTCGCCGACTGGACCGGCGGCGCGGGCCGGGTCCGCCTGGCCGCCCGGATCGATGAGGAGACCGCGGTCCGCGCGGCCCCCGCGCTGCTCACCGAGACCGACGAGGTCCGCTGGGCCGACGGCGACGTGGTGGCCAGGCGGCTGCGGAAGCTGGGCGCGATCGTGCTGCGCGAGCGGCCGTGGCCCAGCCCGCCCGCCGCCGCCGTCCAGGCGGCCGTGCTGGAGGGCCTGGCCCGCCACGGGCTGGGCCTGGTGCGCTTCAGCGACCACGCCACCGCCCTGCGCGCCCGCCTGGCCCTGCTGCGCCGGACCCTCGGCGACCCCTGGCCCGCCGTGGACGACGACGCCCTCCTCGCCTGCGCCCCGACCTGGGCCGCCCGCGCGCGCAACGCCGCGGCCCTGCGCGCCCTCGACATGACCGACGCGCTGCGGTCGCTGCTGCCCTGGCCCGCGGCGTCCCGGCTGGACGAGCTGGCGCCCGAGCGGATCACCGTGCCCTCCGGCTCGCGCATCCGCGTCGACTACACCGCCGACCCGCCCGCCCTGCCCGTCAAGGTGCAGGAGGTCTTCGGGTGGACGCGCAGCCCCGCGGTGGTCGACGGCCGCGTCCCGGTGGTCCTGCACCTGCTCTCCCCCGCGGGCAGGCCCGCCGCGGTGACCGGCGACCTGGCCGGGTTCTGGACCTCCGGCTACCGCCAGGTCCGCGCCGAACTCCGCGGCCGCTACCCGCGCCACCGCTGGCCGGAGGACCCGACCACAGCCGACCCGACCCGGCACACGACCCAGCGGAGGCGTCCAACGTGAACATCAGGCCAGGCAGCCAGGCCGACGCGGGCACCGTCCTCGCGTTCCTCGACGAGGCCGTCGCGTGGATGGTCGAGCGCGGGCAGAGCGGCCAGTGGGGCACGGAACCGTGGTCCGCGCAGCCCAAGCGGGTGGACCGGATCACCGCGCTGAGCCGGTCCTGGCTGTGGATCGCCGAGGTCGACGGCGCCCCGGCGGGCGCGCTGGTGCTCGGCGGCCCGACGCAGATGTGGATTCCGCCCGCGGCCGAGCCGGAGAACTACGTCCAGCTCCTGGTCACCTCGCGCCGCTACGCCGGGCGACAGGTCGGGCAGAAGCTGCTGGACTTCGCCAAGGAGCGCACCCGTCAGGCGGGTGTCGGCCTGCTTCGAGTCGACTGCTGGGCAGGCAACAACGGCCGCTTGGTCGACTACTACGTCAGGCAGGGCTTCACCCCCACCGAGACCTTCACCGTCGACGACTGGCCCGGACAGGTACTCGAACTACGCCCATAACGCCGCAGACACGGAGATCGAATCGCGGCATGCTGGCAGCCGTGTTCTTCAGGCTGGTGGTCGTCCTCAAAGGCGCTGACGGCGTCGCCCAGGTCCTCGGCGCGCTGCTGCTCGCGATCGTCTCGCCCGCGGTGATCACCGGCGTGGCCAACGCGGTGCTGACCAGGGACCTGATCGGCGACGTCGACGGGGCCCTCGCCCACCACGTGGCCAGGGCGGCCCACCACTTCGCCGAGGGCGGCACGCGGATCTTCGTGATCGGGTACCTGCTCGCCCACGGCCTGGTCAAGCTCGTCCTCGCCGTCGCCATGCTCAGGGGCAGGGCCGCCGCGTTCCCGCTGGCGATGGTGGCCATGAGCGCCTTCATCGTCTTCGAGTGCGCCCGCGCCGTGCGCACCGGGTCGTTCGCGCTGCTCGTGCTGGCCGCCTTCGACCTGCTCGTGCTGGTGCTGGTGGTGCGCGAGTTCGCCAGGAAGCAGCGACTTTCGTCAGGGGCGGGCGCTGCCCTCCGGCAGGGGAATCCGCCCCACCGCCGCGCCTAGCGTCGGCCAGTGTGATCGAACTGCGGAACCTGACCAAGCGCTACAAGCACGCCGTCGCCGTCGACGGCCTGGACTGCACCGTCCACTCCGGACTGGTGACCGGCTTCCTCGGCCCCAACGGCGCGGGCAAGTCCACCACCATGCGGATGGTCCTCGGGCTGGACGAGCCCACCAGCGGCACGGCGACGGTGACCGGCTCGCGCTACGACCGCCTCCGCCACCCGCTGCGCATAGTCGGCGCCCTGCTCGACGCCCGCGCGCTGCACCCGGGCCGCTCGGCCCGCGCCCACCTGCGGGCCCTCGCCCGCACCAACGGGCTCCCCGCGGGCAGCGCCGAGCGCGTCCTGGCCACCGTCGGGCTGACCGACGTCGCCGACCGGCGCGCGGGCACGTTCTCCCTCGGCATGGCGCAGCGGCTCGGCATCGCCGCGGCGCTGATCGGCGACCCCGCGGTGCTGGTCCTCGACGAACCGGTCAACGGGCTCGACGTCGACGGCGTGCGCTGGATTCGCGGCCTGCTGCGCGGGCTGGCCGACGAGGGCCGCACGGTCTTCGTCTCCAGCCACCTGATGAGCGAGCTGGAGCTGATCGCCGACCGGCTGCTGGTGATCGGCCGGGGCAGGCTGCTCGCCGACGCGTCGATGGCCGAGGTGATCGCCCGCTCGGGCGCGGTGGTCCGGGTGCGCACGCCCGACCCCGGCGGCCTGCACGACGCCTTGGCGCGCGCGGGAGCCCGGGTGCACCAGCCGGGGCCGCACGAGCTGGCGGTGACCGGGCTGCCCGCCGAGCGGGTGGGCGACATCGCCTTCGACCGGGGCGTCCGCGTCCACGGCCTCAATACTGAGCGCGCCTCACTTGAACAGGCGTACCTGGAGCTGACCAACGACAGCGTGGAGTACGGGGTGTCCCGATGATGGGCGTGATCAGCGCGGAGTGGACGAAGCTGTGGTCGGTGCGCGCGACGGCCTGGTGCCTCATCGCCGCCGCCGGGCTGATGGCGCTCATGGTCGGCGCCAACGGCATCGCCATCCACGGCCACCACGCGGAGAGTCGCCCGGACCTCACGCCGACCCCGGCCGTCCAGCTGCCGGTGGAGGCGGTGGTCTACCTCGTGCAGTTCGCCGCCGCCGCGCTGGCCGCGCTGGCCGTCACCAGCGAGTACGCCCACCGCGGCATCCTGCCGACCCTGCAATCGGTCCCGGTCCGCTGGCGGGTCCCCGCGGCCAAGGCCGTGGTGGTCGCGGTGACCCTGTTCCTCACCGGCGTCGCACTGGCCGCCCCGGCGATCTGGCTGGCCGAGGTCACCCTGGCCGAGCACGGCGCCCCGTACAGCACCGGCGACGCGGTCCGGACCGTGCTGGCCATCGGGGCCTACCTCGCCCTGATCGGCGTGCTGGCCGTCGGGCTGGCGACCGCGCTGCGCCACATCGCGGGCACCCTGCTGGCGCTGTTCGTCCTGCTGATGGTGCTGCCCGTCCTCCTGCAGGCCACCGGAACGCCGCTGCTGCGCGACATCTCCCACTACGTGCCCGGCATCGCGGCCATCGACTTCATGGAGGGCGTCCACACCGGACGCGGCGCGGCGGTGCTCGCCGGGTGGGCGATCGCGGCGGTGGCCGTGGGCATCGCCGTGCTGCGCAGGCGGGACGCTTAGGCCGTCCTTCAGGCGTGGTGCGCGGGAGGTCCGGCTCCGGCGGTGTGAACGGATCGTCCTGATACCGGTGTTGTCATCCGACCCGTGCCGCCAGCGGGCGGACTGGCGCGGCCATGCCGTGCTCCGCACCTGAAACACGGCCTCGGGCGTGCTTCCGGTGTGGGGCACGGTTATGCCGTGTCCTGGACCAGACCCGCCTCGTGCGCGACGATCGCCGCCTGCACCCGGTTGCGGACCGCCAGCCTGTTCAGGATGGTGCTCACGTGGGCCTTCACCGTGCCCTCGACCAGGTGCAGGCGGCTGCCGATCTCGGCGTTGGGCAGCCCGGCCCCGACCAGGGCCAGCACCTCCCGCTCGCGCCCGGTCAGCCCGGCCACCCGCTCCCGGGCGCGGGCCCTGCGCCCCAGCAGGCCCGATGGCCCGTCGGCCAGCTCGGCGATGACCCGCGAGGCCACCCTGGGCGAGAGGAACGCCGCGCCGTCGGCGACCGCGCGCACACCGGCGAGCAGTTCGCGCGGGTCGCCGGACTTGAGCAGGAAGCCGCTCGCGCCGTCGCCGAGCGCGCGGGCGATGTAGGCGTCCTCGGCGAAGGTGGTCAGCATGACCACGCCGGTCGCGGGCGCCGTCCTGCGGATCTCCGCGGCGGCGGCGAGGCCGTCGAGCCGGGGCATGCGGATGTCGAGCAGCGCGACGTCGGGCCGGTGCGCCTGGGCCAGCGCGACGGCCTCGTGCCCGTCGGCGGCCTCGGCGACGATCTCGACACCGGCGTCGGCGGCCAGCACGGCCCGCACGCCCGCGCGCACCAGGGCCTCGTCGTCGGCCAGCAGCACGCGGATCACCCGGCTCGCTCCTTCGGGACGACGTCCTTGGCCACCAGGTGGGACTCGTCGAGGCACAGGCGGTACACCGGCACGCGGAAGTCGAACAGGGCGCCGTTGCCGCGGTAGTAGCGGCAGCCCGCGCCCGGCGGGTTGGGCAGCCGCGGCGCGTCCATCATCTCCATGTCGGGCAGCACGGCCTCCACCTCGGTCTTGGGCTGGCCGACCCGCAGGGCGTCGAAGCGGGCCGGGTCGAGCACAGAATTGGCCACGGAGAAGGCGTAGAAGCCGAGCATGATCACGATGAGGCCCGCGGCGAGCGCGGCGGGCACGAGGACGGCGGCGACCAGGCTGCGCCGGGAGTCGCGGCGGGCGGCGGCGTAGTGGTCGGCGGCGGTGGCCGCGGGCACGCCGTCGTGCGGCAGGCGGGCGGTGACGGCGAACCCGTCGCCGTCCGGTCCCGCGTCGAGGGTGCCGCCCGCCAGGCGGGCGCGCTCGCGCAGGCCGATGAGCCCGGTCCCGCTGCCCACGGCGGGCTCGGGCGCGGTGGCGGGGGCGGCGTTCCGGACGGTCACCGCCGACTCCCCCGCGCGGGTGGTAATTCGCACCGAAACCGCGGCGCCGGGCGCGTGCTTGGCGGCGTTGGTCAGCGCCTCCTGGACCACCCGGTACGCCGGGCGCTCCACCGCCTCGGGCACCTCCCCCTCCAGCGTCACCGCCATCCCGGACGCGGCGGCGCGGCGCACCAGGTCGGCCACCGAGTCGCGCCCCGGCGTGGTCGGCGCGACGGCGTCCTCCTCGCGCAGGACGCCGATGATGTCGCGCAGGCGCTCGGTGGCCGCGCCCGCCAGTTCCCGCAGCTCCCCGGCGGCGCGGCGGTGCCGCTCGTCGAGGTCGCCGGTCACCTCCAGGCCCGCGGCGCGCAGGGCGATCAGGGTCAGCTCGTGGCCGAGGGAGTCGTGCATGTCCTCGGCGATGCGGGCGCGCTCGCGCAGCCGTTCCCGCTCGGCGACGATGCGCTGCTCGCGCTCGAGCTGCTCGGCCCGCTGCCAGCCCGCGGCCACCAGCTCGGCGCGCTGGCGCAGGAACCGGCCGCCGAACCACGGGAACACCTGCAGGAACACCAGCGCGAGCACCGCCCAGAACCACTGCATGAGCTGGTGGTCGAGCCTGCCGTCGACGACCGCGGCCCCGAGGGAGTAGACCAACCCGGCCAGGGCGAACCCGAGGAAGACCAGCACCGCGGGACGCACGGCGCCCAGCCGCCGCCCGACGAGGAAGGCCGTGGTCATGGTCGCCACCAGGTAGGAGGTGGCCACGACCCCGCCGAGGCCCAGCGCCGCGATGCCCGCGGCGGTCGCGGTCATCGCCGCGAGCGGCCACCGCCGGGCGATGACCCCGATGACCAGCAACAACGCGACGAACGGCAGCGCGGACCAGTGCAGCACCATGTCGCCCTGGAGATTCGCCAGCGCCTCGGCCCCGTACAGCCAGGCCAACACCACGCCCAGGGCCACATCGCCCGCCCGCTTGCCCCACACCCGCACGGGCCCGACGCTACAAGCCGACGCGACGGCCCGACACTGACGAAAGTAACCCCCGGTCCTCGACCGCGCGGGGTGAAGCCACCAGCAGCGACCCGATCACAACAATCGGCAACATCAGCCGGATGGGTACCGCTCACCTCCCCGATTCCGCGAAATGCACATACGGTGGAGATCAGGACCAGGCGTTTCCACCGTTCGGGCGAAGATCGCGTCCCGATCACAATTCCGCGTTGCGCACGGTTGGTACACCTGTCGGCTTTATCAAAGTCACCATCGCCGCCTAGGCTGCGGCAGATTTTCGTCCGCCCGTTGGAGGCATGCTCGATGCGCAAGCGCAGAAGGATCGTCGCGGCGGTAGCCATCACGGCCGCCGCCGCGGCGGCCGGGGTCGTACCGGCGTTAGCCGAGACCACCGCACCCGCTATCAGTGAGATCCACTACGACAACGCAGGAACGGACACCGGCGAGGCCCTGGAGATCGAGGCCCCCGAGGGCTTCGACCTCTCCGGCTGGCAGATCGTCCTTTACAACGGCAACGGCGGCGCCGCCTACAACACGCGCGCGCTGAGCGGGACCGTGCCCGCCGCGGGCGTGGTGGTGGCCACCTATCCCACCGACGGCCTGCAGAACGGCTCCCCCGACGGCGTCGCGCTGGTGCGCCCCGACGGGTCGGTCGCGGAGTTCCTGACCTACGAGGGCGCCCTCACCGCCGTCGGCGGGCCCGCCAACGGCATCGCGGGCACCGACATCGGCGTCGCCGAGGGCTCGGCCACCGCGGTCGGCACCTCGCTGCAGAAGGTCGACGGCACGTGGCAGGCCTCGGCCCCGCACACCTTCGGCGCGCGCAACACCGGCGGCGACCCCGACCCTGACCCCGACCCGGTGGGCTGCGACCTCCCGGTCGACCGCACCATCGCCGAGGTCCAGGGCAGCGGCGCCGCCTCCCCGCTGGTCGGTTCCACCGTGACCGTCGAGGGCGTCGTGACCGCCGACCACCGCAGCGGCGGCTACAACGGCGTCTACGTGCAGACCGAGGGCTCCGGCGACCGCGCCCCGGCCGCGGGCACCCCCTCCGACGGCGTCTTCGTCTTCCTGACCAGCAACCCCGCCAACCACCCCGCCGTCTCCATCGGCGACCGGGTGCGGGTGCGCGGCGCGGTCAGCGAGTACTTCGGGCTCACCCAGATCACCTCCACCACCAAGGCCACCACGCAGGTCTGCGCCCACGGCGCGCCGCTGCCGAGCCCGGTGGCGCTGAGCCTGCCGCTGGACGCGGCGGCGCGGGAGTCGGCCGAGTCGATGCTGGTCGCGCCGGTCGGCGCGTTCACCGTCGCCGAGGTCTACAACACCAACCGCTTCGGCGAGGTCGTGCTCACCGCGGGCTCCGACCCGGCCCGCATCCCGACCGACCTGCACCGCCACGGCACCCCCGAGGCGCAGGCGCTGGCCGCGGCCAACAAGCTCGCCCGCATCCTCGTCGACGACGGCTCCAGCGCGAACCTGGCCAACGCGGGCGCCCTGCCGCCGTACGTCTACCCGGACGCGCCGCTGCGCGTGGGTGACGAGGTGGAGGCGTTCGGCCCGAGCGTGCTCTCCTACGGCTTCGACGAGTGGCGCCTGCAGCCCGCCACCCGGGTGACCGCCGAGACCCCGGCGATCGGGCGCACCACCTTCAAGTCGGCCAACCCGAGGACCCCCGGTCCGGCCGAGGTCGGCGGCGACATCCAGGTCGCCAGCTTCAACGTGCTGAACTACTTCGTCCACTTCGGCGGCGAGGCCCGCGGCGCGACCGACGAGGTCGCGCTCGGCCGCCAGGAGGCCAAGATCGTCTCGGCGATCACCGCCTTGGGCGCCGAGGTCGTGGCGCTCCAGGAGATCGAGAACTCCGTGCGCTTCGACGCCGCGCAGCCGCAGCAGGCGCTGCAGCGCCTCGTCGGCGCGCTGAACGCGGCCGAGGGCGCGGGCACCTGGGACTACGTGCGCGTGCCCGCGGGGATGCCCGCCGCCGCGCAGCAGGACTTCATCACCACGGCGATCATCTTCAAGCCCGCCGCGGTGACCCCGCGGGGCGAGCCGCGCTCGGTCAACGACGAGTCGGTGTGGTTCAACGCGCGGGAGCCGATCGCGCAGACCTTCACCTCGGGCTCGCTGACGTTCACCGTGGTGGACAACCACTTCAAGTCCAAGAGCGCGGGCGGCGCGACCGGCGACAACGTCGACACCGGCCAGGGCGCCTACAACGGCGACCGGGTCCGGCAGGCGACCGCGCTGGTGGCCTTCGTCGACCAGCTCAAGGCCGACAGCGGCAGCGACAACGTGCTGCTGATGGGCGACTTCAACGCCTACACCCAGGAAGACCCCATGCAGGTCTTCTACGGGGCGGACTTCGCCGACCTCAACGACACCGGCAAGTCCAGCTACGTCTTCGGCGGTGAGTCCGGCTCGCTCGACCACGCGCTGGCCTCGCCGTCGCTGGCGAGCCGGGTGACCGGCGTGGACATCTGGGAGTCCAACAGCAACGAGTCCTACGCCTTCCAGTACGACGGGCTGCCCGCCTTCTACGCGCCCGACGCGTTCCGGGCCAGCGACCACAACCCGATGGTCATCGGCCTGGAGACCGGGCCGCAGGGCCCGATCGAGCTGCAGTTGTTGAACATCAACGACTTCCACGGCCGGTTGGAGTCCCCGGGCAAGAACGCGGGCGGCCAGGCCATCGGCGGCGCCGCCCAGCTCGGCGGGCTGGTCAACCAGCTGCGCGCGGAGAACCCGAACACGCTGTTCCTCTCCGCGGGCGACAACATCGGCGCGTCCACGTTCATCTCGGCGATCGACCAGGACAACCCGACGATCGACGCGCTCAACCTGATGGGTCTGGACGCCACCGCGGTCGGCAACCACGAGTTCGACAAGGGCATGGCCGACCTGCAGGACCGGGTCGTCCCGCGCGCTCAGTTCCCGCACCTCGGGGCGAACGTGTACCGGGGTGACACCCGGGCCCTCGACGCCTACGACGTGCAGACCGTCGGCGGGGTCAGGGTGGGCCTGGTCGGGGTCGTCACCGAGCAGACCGCGTCCCTGGTCAGCCCGGACGGCATCGCGGGCATCACCTTCCGCGACCCGGTGGCCGAGGCCGAGGCGGTGGCCGCCCAGCTGCGCGACGGCGACGAGGCCAACGGCGAGGCCGACGTGGTCGTCGTCCTCGCCCACGAGGGCGCCCCGACCGAGAGCATCGACTCGCCCGAGGAACTGGCCGCCGACCCCGTCTTCGGCAAGTTCATGCGGATGGGCGCCAACGTCGACGTGATCCTCAGCGGGCACACCCACCAGCCGTACGCCTTCACGGCGCCGGTGGCGGGCACCGACAAGGTCCGCCCGGTCGTGCAGGCCGAGGACTACGGCAAGAAGATCGGCAAGGTCACGCTGACCATCGACCCGGCGTCCAAGGCCGTCCTGGACGCCGACGCCGCCCTGGTCGACGTCGTCGGCGCGCCGCTCGACCCGGCAATCGCCGAGCTGGTGGCGCGGGCCAAGGCCAACGCCGAGGAACTGGGCAAGCAGCCGCTGGGCTCGATCACCGCCGACATCCGCAGGGCGTACACGCCCACCGGCGGCGAGGACCGCGGCAAGGAGTCGGCGCTGGGCAACCTCATCGCCGACGTCCAGCTCGCGGGCACCGCCGAGCAGGGCCGCGGCGGCGCGCAGATCGCGTTCATGAACCCGGGCGGCCTGCGCGCCGACCTGGTCCACGCCCCGGACGGCGTGGTCACCTACTCCGAGGCGTTCGCGGTCCAGCCCTTCGCCAACGACGTGGTGACGAAGTCCTACACCGGCGCGGAGATCAAGAAGGTGCTGGAGGAGCAGTGGCAGCCCGCGGGCGCGTCCCGTCCGGTGCTGTGGCTGGGCGTGTCCGAGGGCTTCCGGTACATGTACGTGCCGGAGAACGCCCAGGGCTCGCGCATCACCGGCATGTGGCTCAACGGCGCGCCGATCAACCCCGCGGCGACCTACCGGGTCACGGTGAACTCGTTCCTGGCCTCGGGCGGTGACAACTTCACCACCCTGGGCGGGGGCGCCAACCGGGTGACGACCGGCGACAACGACCTCACGATGCTGGTCGACTACTTCGCCGAGAACTCCCCGGTCAGCCCCGACACCGAGCCCCGCTCGAGCGTCGGCGTCCCCGGCCCGGTCTGCACCAAGACGATCACCGGGCGCCACAACGGCCCGCTGGTCGTGTCCTCCGGGCTGACCTGCCTGCAGGACGCCACCGTCAACGGCCCGGTCGTGGTCCGCGCGGGCGCGTCGCTGCTGGCCACCGGCGGCGCCATCGCCGGTCCGGTCGCGGCGACCCAGCCCGCGCTGTTCAGCCTGACCGGCACCCGCGTCGCGGGCAGCGTCTCGGTCAGCGCCGCGAGCGGCGCGGTGACGATCGAGGACGCCACCATCGCCGGTCCGGTGTCGCTCTCGGGCAACACCGCCGGTGTCCGCCTGGACACCGCGACCGTCTCCGGCCCGGTTTCGCTGAAGCGCAACGCGGGTGCCGAGCCGGTCGTGGTGGCCGCGAACACCATCAGCGGTCCGCTGGCCTGCTCGGAGAACACCCCGGCGCCGGTCAACGAAACCCGTCCCAACACCGTCCGCGGCCCCGCCGCCGGGCAGTGCCGCGACCTGTAGTCGCGTCGGTTCCGAGGCCCGCCCGGGTACACCCGGGCGGGCCTCGCCCATTTGGCCCAGTAGTAACGGCGGGGGCGATTCCCCGATGAGTGGTCATGGTTGAGAACTCCTCGGCTGGCCTGTTCATGCTGGACCCCGCCGTCACGGTGACCGTGACCCGCGAGGAACACCACCAGCCCGCCCTGTCTCGTTACCAAGTCGCATCCGGCCAGTCCAGACGGGTCGCGGTGGAACTGCGGTGGTGTGCCATCGCCGCCGGGAAGTACCAGGGCAGGCGCGGCATCGAGGTCCGCCTGGACGGCAGGCGCGTCGGTGAGCTGACCCACGCCACGTCCCAGCGCTACGCCCGGTTCGTCGAGGCCGTCACCGCCCAGCACGCCAGGCCGGGCTGCGAGGCGACCGTCGAGGAGGGCAAACGCGGCCTGGAACTGCGCCTGCACCTGCCCCGCCACACCGACCCACTCCCGGTGATCTTCCCCCCGGCCGTCCACACCAGACCCCACCTGGTCCCGGTCGCACCACACCCCGGCCCAGCGGCACCCAGGAAGTCCTCCGCCAAGCCCATCGGCATCGCCGCGGCCGCCGTCATCGGCATCGGCCTGGTCATGGCCATCGCCTCCGGCGGAGACGACGTCCCCACCGCAGCCCCCGTCGACTTCGCCGTGACAACCACGGCAACCACCCTCCCCACCACCACGGTCCAGCCCACCACCACCGCCACAACAACGACGACAACAACAACCACCACCAAAGCGCCGGTCACCACGACGAAGCCCCCGGTCACCACCACCCGCCGCCCGCAACCCCCGCCAGCCCCCGCCCCCGCGACGACGGCCAAGCCCCGCCCCCGCCCAACAACAACCCAACCCAAGCCCGCCCCGGCCCCCCAGCCCAAGTGCGACCCCAACTACTCCGGCTGCGTCCCCATCGCCAGCGACGTCGACTGCGCGGGCGGCAGCGGCAACGGCCCCGCCTACGCCAGCGGCCCCATCCGAGTAACCGGCAGCGACATCTACGACCTGGACCGCGACGGCGACGGAACCGCCTGCGAGTAAACGCCCACGAGACAGAGTTCTTCCAACTCCAGGGTTGGCCAAGATGTGCCTGTCTATTCACTCCACTCGTCGACAACGCTCGGATCGAGCGCGAACTCGATGAGTGGCCCGGCGTCGTCGCGGTCTTCATCCATCCGACGCAGTGCGGACAGGTACTCGGCTCGCATGGCACCTGTGTCCACGTCAAGCTGACGGCCCCAGGAGAACGCGTCTGGTCCGAGGCCGAGCGACTCCGCCAGTTCGTCGGCAATGAGCCGCGCGTGCCTCCCATTACCGTTGACGAACGGGTGGATCTGCACGGTGCGGTGATGTGCCCGCAGGACTGTCTCCGCCGGGCTCCACGTGCGATTCTCCACGTGCCACTTCGTGTCATCGAGGATCATCTTCCACTGCTCCTGAACCTGATCCGGCGCGATCCCGATGGACATTTCCCGGACACGAATCGCACCCGCCCAGGTCCACACATCGCCAAACATGTGACGGTGCACCTGTCGTAGCACGTACTGATCAAGCAGGTCGTCCGTGGACGGCGATTCCAGGCGCAACCAGAGCAATCCCCGAGCGATATTCCCGGCTTCCAGCGCGTTCAACTCGGTGAGTGTCCTGATGCCGTGGTGCGAGGGCTGCAGTTGCCCACGCGACTCCTCATCAACCGGGGTCGCGCCATACGGCTGGTCGAGCGGGTCGAACAGATCTGGTTTCGGGGTCATCAGGTCTCCGACCCAGGTGTCGACGGCCCGACGACACGTCCTCGCGTCGTCGTGAGCATTCGCGCTGGGCCCTCTGCCTCACGCGAGTTCAGCGACCAGCTTGGCCGTTGCCTCGCGAACCATCTCGTCGACTGCCGGCTGGGGAACGTGCTGGGCTTCCAGACTCATCGAGTGCGTCACACGATCCACGATCTTGCGGGCCGCGTCCTCGGCAACGACCTCCGCCTCAGCCTTCAATACGAGGCCCCGGCGCAGAGCAGCGCGCAGGTTCATCCACTCCGAGTCGGGCTTCTTGACGTAGCTGATCTTCAGCGTGCGCAGCTCTTGGACCATCTTCGATCGGGTGATCTCCTGGGCCGTTGCCCGGTTGACGATCTCCTTCACCGATGGCTTCAGCACCTTTGGGTCTTGGGCGACCCTCTTGACGATCCGGGAGATGGTGGCCTGGGACGCACCGACGATCTCGGCGATGTCATCCTGCGAGAATCCCTGGGCCACGGCCTCCACGACGAACCGCATCTCGTCGACTTCGCCGAGTTCGCGGCGCGCACGAAGCACGGCCGCACGCTGGGCCAGTACTGGCGGGACAGGCGTCTTCACCCGAGGCATGGCCACTCCATTCCATTCAACATGAATGATAACAGAACTGGAGGACCTGCACTACAGCCAACAGGCCCACGGGCCTGGTCACGCGCACCGAGCGGGAACGCACCACACATCAACCCTGGGTCACCGGTCGGTCACCACACCAGCATGGCGGTCAGCACTGATCAGCGATGCGGCAAGAGTCGACTCACGTCGCGTCGCGACAGGCACGGTGAACGAAACCGGACACGGCTGGATCAGGACTCACCGCACCGTGGGCGATCCAAACGATGCTTACGTTCCCGGCCCGCACGCCGGTTCGAGAGATACCGCACCGTGGGGGTCTGGGGGCTCGGCCCCCAGAACGGTGACGGCCGACGTGGTCTGCGCTTTTCGCAGACACACGTCGGCCGAGGTCGTGGAGGTGCCGGGAATCGAACCCGGGTCCTCTGTCGCTTTATCAAGGCTTCTCCGTGCGCAGTTCGCTATGTCTCTACTTGGCCCTACCGATCACGCGAACAAGTCGGTATGACGGGCCCAGTCACTGTGGGTTTCCCGTTCAGGCCCCGTGACCGGGACTGGCGGTGAGCCTCCTAGCTGATGCCGGCGAACCGGGGCGGAGGCACCCCCGGGCCGACAGACACGCACTCGCTTAGGCAGCGAGGGCGTAGTCAGCGCGACTGTTAGTCTTGGCGCTTATTGGTTTGCGTTCGACGCTTAAGGTGGTCGTACGCCTGCACCTGCACGCTTCCCTTGACTCAACGTCCAGAGTCGAAACCGTTCACCCCCTTGTTGGGTACTCGCCACAGTCTATCGCGTCCGGGCCGCGGGTTCACCCCGGTTACCGAGGTAGGGCCAGCCCCACCCCCGACCCGGTGGCTTCCCCGATGGAGCGCCGCCCCCGCCCCGGGGATGCTGGTCACATCACGTTGGAGGGGACCACATGACGACGGCCATCCGCCCTGACCAGGGCTTCCACCACGACGGCACCACCCCGCGACCACCGCTGGCCGGGGCGCTGGTGTACCTGGTGATGAACCTCGGGGTCGGGATCGCGGGGTTTGTCACGCTCACCACGCTGTTCGCGGTGGGGGCGAGCACGGCGGTCGTGTGGGTGGGGCTGCCGGTCCTGGCCCTGGCGGTGCTGCTGTGCCGGGGCGGGGCGCAGGTGGAGCGGGCGCGGGTGTACGCGCTGCTCAACACCTACATCGCCCACCCGCACTCGCCGGTGCCCGCCGAGGGTAAGTGGACGACGCGGTGGAAGGCGCGGTTCAAGGACGGCGGCACGTGGCGGTCGTTCGCGTACTTCATCATGATGCTGCCCATCGGGATCGTCGAGTTCACCGCGATGGTGTCGCTGTGGGCGACGTCGCTGGGGCTGGTGTTCCTGCCGATCTACTTCCGGTTCCTGCCCACGGGCAGCTACCGGTTCTGGGACTGGGAGCGGCCGGTGCTCGTGGTGGACTCGACGGTGGAGGCGCTGCCCTTCGCCGCCCTGGGGGTGCTGGTCCTGGCGGTCACCCTGGTGGTGACCCGGTGGATGGGCCAGGTCCACGCCAGGTTCGCCCGCGCCCTGCTGGGCCCGGTGTACACGATGGCGGCCCCGCGATGACCCGCCGCTACCCGCACCCGGCCAAGGCGCTGCTGTACCTGATCGGCGGCTTCCCGCTGGCCCTCGCCACCTTCCTCGTCGTCGTCGCCGGGGCCGCGATCGGGGTGAGCACCGTGATCATCTGGGTCGGGGTGCTGGTGCTCGTCGGCACCGTCGTGGCCACGCGGGCCTTCGGCAACGCCCACCTGTGGTGGACCCGGCTGGTGTGCCCCGACCTGCCGAAGCGGGCGGTGCTGGGCCCGTCGCAGAACACCGCGCTGCGCCAGTGGCGGGTCCTGTTCACCGACCGGCGCACCTGGCGCGACCTGGCCTACATCCTGCTGAACTTCCCGCTGGCCATCCTCGGGTTCGCCCTCGGCGTCGTGAGCATCCCGCTGGTGCCGCTGGCGCTGTGGGTGGCGCCGCGCTTCGCCTGGCTGCAGGGGCAGCTGGCGGTGGCCATGCTCAGCAACGACCGCACGGCCGACCTGACCGCGCGCGCGCAGCGGCTGCAGGCGTCCCGGGCCCGCGGGGTGGACGCCGCCGAGGCCGAGCGCAGGCGCATCGAGCGCGACCTGCACGACGGCGCCCAGCAGCGCCTGGTCGCGGTGGCGATGGGCCTGGGCAGGGCCAAGTCCAAGCTCGACGCCGACCCCGTCGGCGCCCGCGCCCTGCTCGACGAGGCGCACGCCGACGCCAAGCTGGCCGTCGCCGAACTGCGCGACCTCGCCCGCGGGATCTACCCGGCGGTGCTGGCCGACCGCGGCCTGGACGCGGCCCTGTCGTCGCTGGCGGCGCGCTGCCCGGCGCAGGTCGAGGTGCACGTGGACATCCAGCCGCGCCCGCCCGCCGCGGTGGAGAGCACGGCGTACTTCATCGTCAGCGAGACCCTGGCCAACGTCGCCAAGCACGCCCAGGCCACCACCGTCCTGGTCCGCGCGTGGCGCGACGACGACCGCGTCGTCGTGGAGGTCACCGACGACGGCGTCGGCGGCGCGGCCGTGCGCCAGGGAGGGGGACTGTACGGCCTGGCCGACCGGGCTGCCACGATCGACGGCGTGATGACCGTGGTGAGCCCGTTCGGCGGGCCGACTGTGATCAGGGCGGACCTGCCGTGCGAGTGGTGATCGCCGAGGACTCGGTGCTGCTGCGGATGGGCGTGCTGCGCCTGCTGGCCGACGAGGGCATCGAGACCGCCGCCGCGGTCGAGGACGGCGACTCCCTGCTCGGCGCGGTCCTCGAACACCGCCCCGACCTGGCCATCGTGGACGTCCGGATGCCGCCGACGTTCACCGACGAGGGCCTGCGCGCCGCGCTGGCCGCCCGCGAGGCGGTGCCGGGCCTGCCGGTCCTGGTGCTCTCGCAGTACGTCGAGGAGCGCTACGCCGTCGAACTGCTCGCCGGCGGCGCGGGCGGCGTCGGCTACCTGCTCAAGGAGCGGGTCGCCGACGTGGCCGAGTTCGTCGACGCCGTCCACCGGGTCGCCGGTGGCGGCACCTGCATCGACCAGGAGGTGATCGCGCAGCTCATGGCCCGCAAACGGAGGAACCCGGTGGACGCGCTCACCCCGCGCGAGCGCGAGGTGCTCGGCCTGATGGCGCAGGGACTGTCCAACGTGGCCATCGCCCGGGGCCTGGTGGTCTCCGACGGCGCGGTGGAGAAGCACATCGGCAACATCTTCACGAAGCTGGGGCTCGAACCCAGCGGCGAGGAGCACCGCAGGGTCCGAGCCGTCCTGGCCTACCTCGAACGCTGAGCCGGCTACGCCGCCATCGTGGCCGCCGCGGGCGCCAGCGCGACGTCCAGCACCTCGCTCACATCCCTGACCAGGTGCACGGTCAGCGCCGCGCGCACCGCCTCCGGCACATCGTCGAGGTCGGGCTCGTTGCGGCTGGGGATGAGGACGGTGGTGATGCCCGCCCGGTGCGCGGCCAGCAGCTTCTGCTTGACCCCGCCGACGGGCAGCACCCGCCCGGTCAGCGACACCTCGCCGGTCATCGCCACGTCCGCGCGCACCGGCCTGCCCGAGAGCAGCGACGCCAGCGCGGTGGTCATGGTGACGCCAGCGCTCGGCCCGTCCTTGGGCACCGCGCCCGCCGGGACGTGCACGTGCACGCCGCGCTCGCCGAGCGAGCCCACCGGCAGCCCGAGGCGCGGGCCGTGCGAGCGCAGGTACGACAGCGCGATCTGCGCCGACTCCTTCATGACGTCGCCGAGCTGCCCGGTCAGCGTGACGCCGTGCGAGCCGGTGTCCTTGTCCGCCAGCGACGCCTCGACGAACAGCACGTCGCCACCGGCGCCGGTCACCGCGAGCCCGGTGGCCACCCCGGGCGCCGACGTGCGCTCGGCCGACTCCGGGGTGTGCCGCGGGCGGCCGAGGTAGCCGCGCAGCTCCGCCGCCCCGACGCGCACCGGCAGCGCCGCGTCCCCGAGCGCGACCGACGCGGCGACCTTGCGCAGCACCCTGGCGATCGAGCGCTCCAGCTCGCGCACCCCGGCCTCGCGGGTGTGCTCCCCGGCCAGCGCGCGCAGCGCGTCGTCGTCGAAGGCGACTTCCGCGCCGTCGAGCCCGGCGCGCTCCAGCTGCCTGCCCAGCAGGTGGTCGCGGGCGATGGTGACCTTCTCGTCCTCGGTGTAGCCGTCCAGGCGCACCAGTTCCATCCGGTCCAGCAGCGGGCCCGGGATGGACTCGATGACGTTGGCCGTCGCCAGGAAGACCACGTCGGACAGGTCCAGCTCGACCTCCAGGTAGTGGTCGCGGAAGGTGTGGTTCTGCGCGGGGTCGAGGACTTCCAGCAGCGCCGCGGTCGGGTCGCCCCGGTGGTCCGCGCCCACCTTGTCGATCTCGTCGAGCAGCACGACGGGGTTCATCGAGCCCGCTTCCTTGATGGCGCGCACGATCCGGCCCGGCAGCGCGCCGACGTAGGTGCGGCGGTGGCCGCGGATCTCGGCCTCGTCGCGCACGCCGCCCAGCGCCACCCGCACGAACTCGCGGCCCATCGCCCGCGCGACGGACTCGCCCAGGGACGTCTTGCCGACACCGGGCGGCCCGGCCAGGGCGAGCACGGCCCCACTCCGCCTGCCCGCGACCACGCCGAGACCGCGCTCGGCGCGCCGCTTGCGCACCGCCAGGTACTCGATGATGCGCTCCTTGACGTCCTCCAGGCCCGCGTGGTCAGCGTCGAGGACGGCCCGTGCGCCCGCGATGTCGTAGGCGTCCTCGGTGCGCCGCGACCACGGCAGCTCCAGGACCGTGTCCAGCCAGGTGCGGATCCAGCCCACCTCGGGGGAGGACTCCGCCGTGCGCTCCAGCTTGTCCACTTCGGACAGCGCGGCGCCGCGCACCTTCTCCGGCAGGTCGGCGGCCTCCACGCGGGCGCGGTAGTCCTGCTCCTCGGAGGCGGGCTTGCCGTCCAGCTCGGCCAGCTCCTTGCGGATCGCGGCGAGCTGTTGGCGCAGCAGGAACTCCCGCTGTTGGCGGTCGACGCCCTCCTGCACGTCCTTGCGGATGGTCTCGGCGACGTCCAGCTCGGCGAGGTGCTCGCGGGCCCACTCGATGAGCTTCTCCAGCCGCGCGGCCACATCCGTGGTCTCCAGCAGCCAGACCTTGCGCTCGTCGGAGACGTACGGCGCGTACCCGGCCAGGTCGGCCAGCGCGGAGGGGTCCTGCACCGAGGAGACCGCGTCCACGGTCTGCCAGGCGTTGCGCTGCTGGAGGATGGTGATGACCAGCCGCTTGTATTCCGTAGCCAGCTCGGCGGCGCGCTCGGGCACCGTCTCGTCGGCCACGTCGACGTGCACCCACAGCGCCGCGCCCGGCCCGGTGGTGCCCGCGCCGAGCCGGACCCGCGCGGTGCCGCGCACGACCGCGGCCAGCTCGCCGCCGGGCAGCCGCCCGACCTGCTCGACCACGGCGAGCGTGCCGACCGCGGCGTACTTGCCGTCCAGCCTCGGGACCAGCGCGACTTGTTTGCCGTCAGCGGCCCTGGCGGCCTCGACGGCGGCCCTGGCCTCGTTGGCGGAGTCGCCGCCGGTCAGCGCGACGGGCACGACCATGCCGGGCAGCAGGACCGTGTCGTCCAACGGCAGCACCGGCAGTGTCAGAGCCTCCGACATGGAGATCACCCCTTGGAAGTTGAGTCTGCCTAGCTCAACCTCCCTGCGCCGGGGATTGTTTCCTTTTGGTGTTCGCCCAGAGCGAGCGGAACGCGAGTTGATATACCTAGACCATGCCCAGCACCCTGACCCTGCGCGTGGTGGCCGCCGACGGCACGCCCGCCTCGGTCGACCGCCTGGCCGCCCAGCTGTACGAGGACCTGCGGGCACTGCGGCTGGTGCGGGTGGACCGCCCGGTGGAGGCCGCGCCGGACGGCTCCCGGACGGGCTGGGCGCACACGCTCGGCGAGCTGGCCGTCAGCGGGGTCGCCCCGGCCGCGGGCCTGGCGGTCTACCGCACGGTCACGGCGTTCCTCGACCGCACCGGCGCCAAGTCCGTGCGCTACCGCGTGGCCGGGCGGGAGCTGGAGGTCACCGCGCTCACCGCCGTGGAGCTGGAGGCCCTGTTCGCCGACCTGCTCCACGACGCCGACGAGCGGGAATGACCATGGGCCAGCGCCGCGCCCTGCTCATCGCCACCTCGCACTACCTCGACGCCAAGCTCCCGCCGCTGCGCGCCCCGGTCGAGGAGACCAAGCTGCTCTCCCAGCTGCTGCTCGACCCCCGCGTCGGCGGCTTCGACAGCGCGCCCTACCTGGTGGACGACCGCAAGGCAGGCGTCGAGCGGGAGATCGAGGAGCTCTTCGCCGACCGCGGCCCCGACGACCACGTGCTGCTCTACCTGTCCGGCCACGGCTTCAAGAACGCCGACAACCAGCTGTTCTTCGCCACCGCCGACACCCGCTGCGACCGCCCGTACTCCACCGCGATCTCCGCGCTGCTGGTGCGTCAGCTGCTCACCGAGTGCCAGGCCCGGCACAAGGCGGTGCTCTTGGACTGCTGTTACAGCGGCATGTTCTCCCGCGGCGCGAAGTCCGGCCAGGCCGTCGACGTGGGCAGCCTCGGCGAGGGCACCTACATCATCACCGCGACCAACGAGCTGGAGCAGGCCTTCGAGGACGAGCGGGTGGTGCTGGGCAGCGCGCAGCCGTACTCGCTGTTCACCGACGTGCTGATCCGCGGCCTGAGCACCGGCGCGGCCGCCCCGGAGGCGGGCGACACCATCACCGCCGACGACCTCTACGCCTACCTGCACCGCGAGCTGAGCAGGCCGCGCCCGGACGGCAAGGTCCAGCTCCCGCACCGGCTCAGCCAGGGCCAGGGCGCCTTCAAGGTGGCGAGCGCCGCGCAGCGCGCGCTCATCGTCGACGAGTACACCCCGTCGCCGGAGGTCGCCGACCTGCTGGAGGCGGCCCCGGCGGACGGGGCGAGCCCCCTGGTCGTGCCGATCGGGCGCACCCACACCTCGTTCGTGCGCGGCGACGACGTGGTCCGGCTGGACTTCGCCGGGCGCGACGGGCACCTCGCCATCGTCGGGCGGTTCCTGTCCGGCAAGTCCACGCTGGTGCGCGCCATCGTCACCGGCCTGCTGCACGGCCGCTCCCCCGCCGACGTCGCCGTGGTCTGCCTCGACGGCGGCGGCCAGTTCAGCGGCCTGCGCGGCAGCCCGCAGGTGCGCGCCGTGGTCGCCCCGTTCGAGCGCGAGCAGGTGCACGCCGCGCTGGCCGAGGTCGAGGCGCTGATCACCGCCCGCGACCAGCTGCTGCGGCAGGCGGGCATCGGTTCTTTCGACCAGGTCCGCGCGGTCACCGTCGACGGCCTCGACCGCGCCGACGTCTTCCTGGTGATCGACGGCTGGGAGACCTTCGCCGAGGACGACCGCGCCCTCGGCCCCCGGGTCCGGCGGATCGCGTCGACCGGGCTGGCCAAGGGCGTGCACGTCATCGTCACCGCCCACCACTGGGCCGAGATCCCCGACCAGGTCGCGAACCTCCTGCGCGGCAAGGTCGAGCTGGCACTGGACGACCCCGCGCTGTCGCGGGTGGACGCCGAGCGCGCCGGGTCCCTGCCCGACCAGCCCGGCTGGGGCCTCTACCGGGGCAAGCCGTTCCTGGCCGCCACCCCGGGCGCCGACGCGCCCCCGGTCGACCTCGCCGCCGTGCTCGCCGCGCAGGTCGGCGCCCCACTCGTGCGGACAGCGCCCGCCGAGCCCGCCACCCTCGCCGACGCCACGCCCCGCCTGCTCACCCTGCTCGACCTGCCCGACACCCCGACCACCTTCGACCCGGCCCAGGTCTGGGGCAGCCGCGCCGAGCGCTACGCGGTGCCCTTCGGCGTGGACGACGACGGCGGGTCCGTGGTGCTCGACATCAAGGAGTCCGCGCTGAACGGCATGGGCCCGCACGGGCTGTGCATCGGCGCGACCGGGTCGGGCAAGTCGGAGTTCCTGCGCACGCTGCTCCTGGGCCTGCTGGCCACGCACTCCCCCACCGAGCTGAACCTGGTGCTGGTCGACTACAAGGGCGGCGCCACCTTCTCCGGCCTGGACAAGGCCCCGCACGTGGCGGGTGCCATCACCAACCTCGCCGACGACCTCGGCCTGGTCGACAGGATGCAGGACACGCTGGCGGGCGAGGTCGCCCGGCGCCAGGAGATGCTGGCGCGCGGCGGCAACCACAAGAACATCTGGGACTACGAGCGCGCCAGGGCCGCGGGCGCGCCGCTCGAGCCGATGCCCGTCCTGGTGATCGTGGTGGACGAGTTCGCCGAGCTGCTGAGCACCCGGCCCGCGATGATCGACCTGTTCGTCCTGCTCGGCCGCCTCGGCCGCTCGCTCGGCATGCACCTGCTGCTGGCCGCCCAGCGCCTGGAGGAGGGCAGGCTGCGCGGCCTGGAGACGTACATGTCCTACCGGATCTGCCTCAGGACGTTCTCCATGGGCGAGTCCCGCGCGGCCATCGGCGTCCCGGACGCCTACGAGCTGCCCTCGGTCCCCGGCATGGGCTACCTGCGCTTCGGCAACGACCTGACCCGGTTCAAGGTCGCCTACGTCTCCGGACCGGTCGACGACGGGAGGACCAGCGAGCTGGACGCCATAGTCGAGCGGCTGGCAGGCGCCGCACCGCGCGGCAGGCCCATCTGGCTGCCCCCGCTGGCCGACTCCCCGCAGCTGGTCGACCTGCTGCCCCCGCTGGCGATCACCCCGGACCGCGGCCTCGGCCACCCGGGCCCCGACCTGCGGGTGCCCATCGGGGTCGTGGACAACCCCTACGCCCAGCGCAGGCAGCCGCTGGTGGCCGACCTCGCGGGCGGCGGCGGGCACGCCGTGGTGGTCGGCAGGCCGCGGTCGGGCAAGTCGACCCTGCTGCGCACGCTGGTCCTGGCGCTGGCCACGGTCAACACCCCGGACGAGGCCCGCTTCTACGGCATCGACCTCGGCGGCGGCGCGCTCACGGCGCTCACGGGCCTGCCGCACGTGGGCAGCGTGGCCACCCGCCGCGACCCCGACCACGTGCGCCGCACCGTCGCGGAGTTCACCGCCCGGCTGGCCCGCCGGGAGCAGGCGTTCATCTCCGCGGGCGTGGCGTCGGTGCAGGAATTCCGCTCGGGGTTCCCCGACCGGCCGATGGCCGACGTCTTCTTGGTCGTCGACGGCTGGGCGGGGGTCCGCCAGGAGTTCGACGACCTGGAGCCCGCCCTGCTCGGGCTGGCCGCGCAGGGCCTGTCCCACGGCATCCACCTGCTGGTCTCCGCCAACCGCTGGACCGAGATCCGGCCCGCGCTGCGCGACCTGATCGGCACCCGGTTCGAGCTGCGCCTGGGCGACCCGAGCGAGTCCGACGTGGACCGCAAGGTCGCCGCGGGCGTGCCGGACGACCGGCCGGGCCGCGGGCTCAACCGCGACCGCCTGCACTTCCTCGTCGCCGAACCCACCTTCGGCGACGGCCTGGACGCCGCGGTGGCGGAGGTCCGCGCCGCCTGGGCAGGCCCGTCCGCCCCGCCCGTCCGCATGTTGCCCACGAACCTGCCCTACGCCGATCTGCCCGCCCCGGACGGCAGGCGGATTCCGCTGGGCGTCGGCGAATCCACCCTCGGTCCGGTGCTGCTGGACTTCGACGCGGAGTCGCACTTCATGGCCTTCGCCGACGGCGAGTCCGGCAAGACGACCCTGCTGCGCACCATCGTGCGCGGAATCATGAGCCGCTACACGCCCCAGGAAGCGGTCATCATGCTGGTCGACTTCCGGCGCACCATGCTCGGTTTCATTGAGACCGAGCACCTGCTCAGCTACGCGGTGTCGGCCAACCAGCTGGGCGACATCGTCAAGGACGTCCGCGGCTCGATGCTCAAGCGCTTGCCGGGGCCGGACGTGACACAGGAGCAGCTGAAGGACCGCTCGTGGTGGAACGGCCCCGAGCTGTTCATCGTGCTGGACGACTACGACCTGGTCTGCCCGTCCAGCACACCCAACCCGCTCCAGCCGCTGGCCGAGTTCCTGCCCCAGGCGCGCGACGTCGGCCTGCACCTGATCACCGCGCGGCGCAGCGGCGGCGCGGGCCGGGCGCTGTTCGACCCGGTGCTCGGCAAGCTCCGCGAGCTGAGCACGGCGGGCCTGGTGATGAACGGCCCCCGCGACGAGGGCGCCCTGGTCGGCACCGTGCGCCCCGCGCCGATGCCACCCGGGCGCGGCATCCTCGTCACCCGCGGCGACGGCGAGCAGCGCGTGCAGGTCGCGCGGCTGCCCGAGGAGCCCTAGGCCGTTTCAGACCCAGCCGTGTTCAGGCCCGGCGTGTTCAGGTCCAGCAGGCGCGCCGGGGTGTCGTGCAGGACGGCGCGGAGGAAGTCCGGGCCCAGCCGGGGGTCCTCGGCCCAGGACGCGATCGCGCGGACCTGCTCGGCGTAGGGGTAGGGGATGCTCGGGAAGTCCGTGCCCAGCACGACGCGGTCCGGGTGCTCGGCGAGGCGGTCGGCCCAGTCCGGCGGCAGCGGCGCGATCGCGGTGGTGAAGCCCACGCCGACCATCGTCGTGTCGATGTGCACCCGCGGGTACCGGGCCACCAGGTCGAGGGCGAGGGCGATCTCCGGCATCCCGGCGTGCGCGAGCACGGCGGTGAGCCGGGGGTGGCGGGCCAGCACCTCGCCGAAGACGTCCAGCCCGGTGTGCTCGCCGCGCAGCGGTCCGTGGCCACAGTGGACGACCACCGGCACGCCCGCCTCGGCCAGCATGCCCCACGCGGGCTCCAGCAGCGGCGAGCGCGGATCGTAGGCGCCCACCTGCACGTGCGCCTTGGCGCAGCGGGCGCCCGAGCGCAGCGCGGAGTCCAGGTACTCGGCCACGTCGGGTTCCGGGTAGACGGTCGCGGTCGGCACCGCCCCGGGCGTGCGCGCGGCGAACTCGGCGACCCACTCGGTCAGCCACCGCGCCATGCCCGGCTTGTGCGGGTACACCAGCGGCGCGAACGCCACCACGCCCAGCGAGCGCAGCACCTCGACCCGGTCGGCCTCCGGCAGGCGGTACTCGATGGGCCACCGGATGCCGTAGTTGCGCTCGGCGTCGTCGAAGTACGCCCACACCTTGCGCTGCATCTCCTCGGGCAGGAAGTGCACGTGCAGGTCGACCAGCCCGGGGACGCCCAGGTCCCGGACCCAGGCGGCGACCTCGCCGTCGCGCACTACCGCTTGCCCTTCGCCGCCCGGCCCATCACCTTCTGGATCTCCCGCTCGGCGTCGCGCTTGGCCAGGGCCTGGCGCTTGTCGTGCGCCTTCTTGCCGCGCGCCAGGGCCAGCTCGACCTTGACCTTGCCGTCCTTGAAGTACATCGACAGCGGGACCAGGGACGTGCCCGACTCCTTCGTCTTGCCGATCAGCCGCAGGATCTCCTTCTTGTGGAGCAGCAGCTTGCGCGTGCGGCGGGGCTCGTGGTTGGTCCACGTGCCGAGGGCGTACTCCGCGATGTGCAGCCCGCGCAGCCAGACCTCGCCGTCGTCGACGGTGGCGAAGGAGTCCACCAGGGACGCCCGGCCCAGGCGCAGGCTCTTGACCTCGGTGCCCAGGAGCACGACCCCGGCCTCATAGGTGTCCAGGATCGTGTAGTCGTGCCGCGCCTTGCGGTTCGACGCGATCACCTTCTGCCCGGTTTCCTTAGCCATGACCGGTGACTCTACGGGCGCGGCCGCGCGGCACGCGACGTGATTGCCGCGCTCACGTGCGCACGTACAGGCGCAGCGTCACGTAGCCGGTCACCCCGGAGATCACCAGCGCGGTGAGCAGCAGGATGGGCGCGACCATCAGGATGTCCACCCCGTCGACGGAGCTGACCACCCCGGTCTGGATGGACCCGCCGAGCACGTCGTCGAGGAAGGCCACCTTCAGCAGCACCATCAGCCCGATCGCGGCGAGCGCGCCGACCAGGCCGGTGACCACCGCCTCCAGCAGGAATGGCAGCTGGGTGTACCACCGCGTCGCGCCGACCAGGCGCATGATCCCGACCTCGACGCGGCGGGTGAACGCCGAGAGCTGCACGGTGTTGGAGATCAGCAGCAGCGCGGCGATGGCCATGACCAGCGCCACGAAGAAGGTGACGTTGCGCAGGTTGTTGAGCACCCCGAAGAACCGGTCGAGGAACTCGCCCTGGTCGGCCACCGAGTCCACCCCGGGCCGCCCGGCGTAGGTCTGGGAGATCACCTCGGGGCGCTCGGGGTCGACCAGCTTCACCCGGAACGAGGCGGGCAGCGCCTCGGGGCGGGCCAGCTTCACCAGCTCCGGCTGCGCCTCGAAGATCCGCTTGAACCGCTCGTAGGCGGCGTCGCGGTTCTCGAAGACGACCTCCTCGACCGCCGGGTCGGCGGTCAGCGCGGCCCGCAGCCCCGAGCAGGGGTCGGCGGCGCACTCCTTGTCGTTGGCGGACACGTCGTTGGTCAGGTACACGCTGACCTCGACCTTGTCCTGGTACAGCGCCTGGGTCTTGTCGATCATCCGCACGACCAGCAGGCCGCCGCCGAGCAGGGCCAGCGAGATGGCAGTGGTGATGATCATGGCGACGGTCATCGTGATGTTCCGGCGCAGGCCGGTGACGACCTCGCTGAACACAAAGCTGGCGCGCATCGTTCCTCGGGCTCTGGTCTGTCAGGGGGTCAGCGGCCGACGCCGTAGACACCGCGGGCGTCGTCGCGGACGACGCGGCCGAGGTCGAGTTCGACCACCCGGCGCCGCATCGAGTCCACGATGGAATGGTCGTGGGTGGCCATCAGCACGGTCGTGCCGGTGCGGTTGATCCGCTCCAGCAGCAGCATGATGTCCTGGCTCGTGTCGGGGTCGAGGTTTCCGGTCGGCTCGTCGGCCAGCAGCATCAGCGGCCGGTTGACGAACGCGCGGGCGATGGCCACGCGCTGCTGCTCGCCGCCGGAGAGCTCGTTGGGCATCCGCTCGGACTTGCCCTCGAGGCCGACCAGCTCCAGCACCTCGGGCACCACCTTCTTGATGGTGTGCCGGGGCTTGCCGATGACCTCGAGGGCGAAGGCGACGTTCTCGGCGACCGTCTTGTTGTTGAGCAGGCGGAAGTCCTGGAACACGCACCCGATGGACTGGCGCAGCCGCGGCACCCGCCGCCGCGCCATGCGCGCGACGTCGAAGTTCGCGACGTAGACGCGGCCCTTGGATGGCACCTCCTCGCGCAGCAGCAGGCGCAGGAAAGTCGACTTCCCGGAACCGGACGCGCCGATCAGGAAGACGAACTCACCTTTGCCCACCTCGACGGAGACGCTTTCCAGCGCGGGTCGGGTGGAGGTCTTGTAGACCTTGGAAACCTGTTCGAGCCGGATCACGGTGGGCGAGTCTACCCCCGGGCGTTATCGACCCGTTGTCTCGGCCGCGTTTACGGTTTGCCCGGTTCACCCTGTGTGCGCCCGCGACTACTGGCTGCGCCGCCAGCGGATTCCCGCCTCCAGGAACCCGTCGATGTCGCCGTCGAGAACGGCGCTCGGCGTGCCCACCTCGTGCTCGGTGCGCAGGTCCTTGACCATTTGGTACGGGTGCAGGACGTAGGAGCGCATCTGGTTGCCCCAGGAGCCGGAGGAGGAGTCCTTCAGCGCGTCCATCCGCGCCTGCTCCTCCAGCCTGCGCCGCTCCAGCAGCTTCGCCTGCAGCACCGCCATCGCCGATGCCTTGTTCTGCAGCTGCGAGCGCTCGTTCTGGCACGAGACGACGATGCCGCTGGGCAGGTGCGTGATGCGCACCGCGGAGTCGGTGGTGTTGACGCCCTGGCCGCCGGGGCCGGAGGAGCGGTAGACGTCGACGCGCAGTTCCTTCTCGTCGATGTCGATGTGGTCGGTCTGCTCGACCACCGGCACCACCTCGACCGCGGCGAAGGAGGTCTGCCTGCGGCCCTGGTTGTCGAAGGGGGAGATGCGCACCAGCCGGTGCGTGCCCTGCTCGACCGACAGCGTGCCGTAGCCGTAGGGGGCGGAGACCTTGAAGGTGGCGGACTTGATGCCCGCCTCCTCGGCGTAGGAGGTGTCGTATACCTGGGTGGGGTAGCCGTGGCGTTCGGCCCAGCGCAGGTACATGCGCAGCAGCATCTCGGCGAAGTCCGCGGCGTCGACGCCACCGGCCTCGGCGCGGATGGTGACCAGGGCCTCGCGCCCGTCGTACTCGCCGGAGAGCAGCGTGCGGACTTCCATCGCGGCGATCTCGGCGCGCAGCTTCTCGCGCTCGGCGTCGGCCTCGGCGCGGGCCTCGTCGTCCTCGCCTTCCTCGGCGAGTTCGTAGAGCACCCCGACGTCGTCGATGCGGGAGCGCAGCGACTCGACGCGGCGCAGCTCGCCCTGGCGGTGCGCCAGCTGGCTGGTGACCTTCTGGGCCGCGTCGGGGTCGTCCCACAGATCAGGCAGCGCGGCCTGTTCCTCCAAGGCCGCGACCTGATTGCGCAGTGTCTCCAGGTCCATCACCGCCTCGACGCTGGACAGCGTGGCGGACAGGTCCTTGAGGTCGGTGACGACGTCCGGGTTCACGTCGAACAAGGTTACGCGCGCCCCGCCCCCGCCGTGCGGCGGGAGCGGGGCGACACGCCCTGAGTCAGGACTTCGGGATGGCGTCGAGCAGCTTCAGCACCGCCTTGGCCCTCGCCACGCCGAACTCGGCGATCGCCTTGGCGTAGGGGTCCTCGGCGGTCTTGGCCGCCGCCCGCGCCGCGTCGTGCTCGCCGGAGTAGGCCGCTTTCGCCGAATCGATCAGCGCGGTGCGCTGCTTGGCGGTCAGGGTCTCGGCGTGCACCAGGCGCAGGATCAGCGGGCTGCGCAGGTGGTCGGGGCCGGGCTCGGCCGCCAGCCAGGTCTTGAACGCCTTCTTGCCGGAGGCGGTCAGGACGTACTGCTGGCTGGAGCGCGGCCCCTGCTTGCCCAGGCGGACGAGTCCGCTGTCGGCGAGCGCGGGCAGCTCCCGGTAGACCTGGCTGCGCGTGACGCTGAAGAACGAGCCGAAGCGCTCGCGGGCTGCCGCGACAAGCTGCCCGCCGGTCTGCGGACCGTCGTGCAGCAAGCCGAGCAGTGCCGCTGCGGTTGCATTCAAATCAGACACGGCTCCACGGTGCCACGTCCCGGGCGCGCTGTCCACAATGGCCGGCCTAACCTGTCCACAGTGGCTGATCACAGCCCGGCTCCACCGCCTCGTTCGGACGCGACCGAACAGCCCAAGAAGCCACGCCCGTCCGGCGCAAACCGCGACGGTCCCCTTGGGACCGCCAACACTGACTCCCCCAATGGAGTGGATCACTTGGGTACCCCGTACCCGTTCGGCCCATTTGGGCCCGGCAGGACGTAGTCACCCGAATGGCGTCCTGACGTGTGTCTCATGTGTCCGGGATCACCCATACTGTCCACCCATATGGCGCTAGCGCCCGTCGACGCAGAGCTGTAACCCGATTCCCTACTAAAGTAGGTACCTCGTCAGACGGCAACGGCTGAGTATCCCCTTGCTCGTGACCCCCTTGCTCGTGACCCCTTGTGCGGCGGTCCCCACCGGGCCGGACGAAAGGCCGTTTCTGACGTGATCGGGTTCCTCGTCCGACGCCTGGCGAACTACGTCGTGCTCTGCCTGGTGGCGACGTTCCTGGCGTTCGCGCTCGCCTCGCTGACGTTCGACCCCATCGGCATCCTCCTGCAGCGCAACCCGCCGCCGCCGGACGCCGTGATCGACGCCAAGCGCGCCGACCTGATGCTCGACCAGCCCATCCCGCGGCGGTTCCTCAGCTGGCTGGGCGGGGTGTTCCACGGCGACTTCGGCCAGACGGTCGCGGGCAGGCCCATCACCGACGAGCTGGGCAGGCGCGTCGGGGTGAGCCTGCGGCTGTTCCTGCTCGGCGTCACCATCGGCGTCATCTCCGGCGTGGTGCTCGGCGTGGTCAGCGCGATCCGCCAGTACAAGCTGACCGACCACGTGTCCACGCTGTTCTCCTTCGTCGTGCTGTCCACTCCGGTCTTCGTCCTCGGCACGCTGCTCAAGCAGCCCGCGCAGGCGTTCAACGACCTGATCGGCACGAACTACCTGCAGACCCTGGGCGAGGCGACGCCCGGCTTCGAGGGCAGCTGGCTGGCCTCCCTCGGCGACCGGGTGCGCTACCTGATCGTGCCCACGCTGACCATCGCCCTGGGGCAGATCGCCTTCTACAGCCGCTACCAGCGCAGCGCCATGCTCGACGTGCTCGGCAGCGACTTCCTGCGCACCGCCCAGGCCAAGGGCCTGACCCGCGGGCGCGCGCTGTTCAAGCACGGCCTGCGCACCGCGCTCATCCCGATGGCGACGCTGTTCGCCTTCGGCTTCGGGCTGCTCATCACCGGCGGCACGTTCACCGAGCGCATCTTCGGCTGGTACGGCATGGGCGACTGGCTCATCGGCGGGGTGACCGCGCAGGACACCAACGTCGTGGCCACCGTGACGCTGTTCATCGCGGTGCTGGTGCTGGTCTCCGGCTGGCTGTCCGATGTGCTCTACGCCGCGCTCGACCCGCGCGTGCGGGTCTAGGGGGACTCCCATGGCGACAACCACCTCCGACGCTGCCACCCCCGGCGCGGGCCCGGTCGACGGCAGGCCCACCGCCGGGCGCACCCCGACCCGGGCCCGCATGGTGCTGCGCCGCTTCCTGCGCCGCAAGACCGCGGTGTTCGGGCTGGCCGTCGTGGTCCTGCTGTACCTGATGGCCTTCCTCGGCCCGCTCGTCTCCCCCTGGGGCTACGCCGAGCCGGACTACACCGCGTTCCTGCAGCCGCCCAGCGCCGAGCACTGGTTCGGCACCACGAAGATCGGCGAGGACGTCTTCGCCCAGGTCATGCGCGGGCTGCAGAAGTCGCTGACCATCGGCCTGCTGGTCGGGGTGATCTCCACCAGCGTGGCCGCCCTGGTCGGCGCGGTCGCGGGCTACTTCGGCGGCTGGGTCGACCGGGGCCTGATGTGGCTGGTCGACCTGCTGCTCGTGCTGCCGTCGTTCCTGATCATCGCGGTGCTCAGCCCGGCGTTCAAGGGCGACAGCTGGCTGCTGTTCGTCGCCCTGCTGGCCGCGTTCAGCTGGATGATCACCGCCAGGATCGTCCGCGGCATGACCCTGACGCTGCGCGAGCGCGAGTACGTCAAGGCGGCCCGGTTCATGGGGCAGCCGCCGCTGCGGATCATCCTGAAGCACATCGTGCCCAACATGGCCTCGCTGCTGATCATCGACGCGACCATCGCCATCGGCGCGGCCGTGCTGGCCGAGACCGGGCTGAGCTTCTTCGGCTTCGGCGTGCAGCCCCCGGACGTCTCCCTCGGCACCCTCATCGCCACCGGCACCGACTCGGTCCTGACCTACCCGTGGCTGTTCTACCTGCCCGCGGGCTTCCTGGTGCTGTTCGTGCTGGCGGTCAACCTCTTCGGCGACGGCCTGCGCGACGCCCTCGACCCCAGCTCGCACCGCCCCGGCAAGCGCGCCGACCGTGAGGACGATGACGCATGAGCGCCGCCGACGCCCCGTTCGACAGCCCCCTGTTCGACGGCCCCGCGCCCGCCGCGGAGGGCCCGGTGCTGCGGGTGGAGGACCTGCGGGTGTCCTTCCCCAGCGAGAGCGGCCGGGTCCGCGCGGTGCGCGGGCTCAGCTACGAGGTCGCGCCCGGGGAGGTGCTGGGCATCGTCGGGGAGTCCGGTTCGGGCAAGTCGGTGTCCTCGCTGGCGGTGATGGGCCTGCTGCCCGCCCAGGCGCGGGTCAGCGGCTCGATCCGCTTCCGCGGCAAGGAACTCCTCGGCCTCGGCGACACCGAGCTCTCCCGCGTCCGCGGCCGCCGGATCTCGATGGTCTTCCAGGACCCGCTCTCCGCGCTGACCCCGGTCTACACCGTGGGCGACCAGATCGCCGAGGCGCTGCTGACCCACGGCCGCGGCCGGGTCGGCAGGCAGCAGGCCGCCAAGCGGGCGGTCGAACTGCTCGACCTGGTGGGCATCCCGAACGCCGCGGCGCGGGCCAAGGCGTTCCCGCACGAGTTCTCCGGCGGCATGCGCCAGCGGGCGGTCATCGCCATCGCCATCGCCAACGACCCCGACCTGATCATCGCCGACGAGCCGACCACCGCGCTGGACGTCACGGTGCAGGCGCAGGTCCTCGACGTGCTCAAGACCGCCCAGGAGGTGACCGGCGCGGGCATCGTGATCATCACCCACGACCTGGGCGTGGTCGCGGGCTTCGCCGACCGGCTGATGGTCATGTACGCCGGGCGCGCGGTCGAGACCGGCCAGGTGGTCGAGGTGTACCCGCACCCGCGCATGCCCTACACGCTGGGCCTGCTGGGCTCCATCCCACGCCTGGACGCCGCGGAGAAGCAGCCGCTGGTGCCGATCGACGGCCAGCCGCCGTCCCTGGTGGACCTGCCGCCGGGCTGCCCGTTCGCCCCGCGCTGCCCGCTGGCCGTGGCCGCCTGCGCCGAGGCGGAGCCGCCGCTGTTCGAGGTCTCCGCCGGGCACCGCGCCGCGTGCATCCGCACCGAGGAGGTCGCCCGCGCCGACGCCGCGGCGGTCTACGGCGTGGAGACCGTCAAGGAGGGCGAACTGGCCGCGCTGCCGCGCACCGAGCGCGAGACGGTGCTGGAGGTCGACGGGCTGGTCAAGGCGTTCCCGGTGACCAAGGGCACGGTGTTCAAGCGCACCGTGGGCAGCGTCCGCGCCGTCGACGGCATCAGCTTCGACATCCGCGCGGGCGAGACGCTGGGGCTGGTCGGGGAGTCCGGCTGCGGCAAGACCACCACGCTCATGGAGATCCTTGGTCTGGACAAGCTGCAGGCCGGGCGCATCGCCGTGCTGGGCAAGGAGACCACCGCGCTGGACCGCGCCTCCCGCAAGGAGATCCGCCGCGACGTGCAGGTGGTCTTCCAGGACCCGATGGCCGCGCTCGACCCGCGGATGCCGGTCAACGACATCATCGCCGAGCCCATGCAGGTGCACGGGGTCCCGCGGGCGGCCATCGCCAAGCGCGTGCCGGAACTGCTCGACCTGGTGGGCCTGCGCGCCGACTACGCCAACCGCTACCCCGCCCAGTTCTCCGGCGGGCAGCGCCAGCGCATCGGCATCGCCCGCGCGCTCGCCCTGGAGCCGCGGCTGATCGTGCTCGACGAGCCGGTGTCCGCACTGGACGTCTCCATCCAGGCTGGCGTGATCAACCTGCTGGACGAGCTGAAGGCCAAGCTGGGCCTGGCCTACCTGTTCGTCGCGCACGACCTGTCAGTGGTGCGCCACATCGCCGACCGGGTCGCGGTGATGTACCTGGGCAAGATCATCGAGATCGGCGGCGTCGAGCGGGTCTTCGGCGCGCCGGAGCACCCCTACACCCAGGCGCTGCTCTCGGCGATCCCGATTCCCGACCCGGTCGTCGAGCGGCGCCGGGAGCGGATCATCCTCACCGGCGACCTGCCCAGCCCGGCCGCCCCGCCGCGCGGCTGCCGGTTCCACACCCGCTGCTTCAAATACGCGGCCCTGCCGGAGGCGCGGCGGGCGCGGTGCGTCGATGAGGAGCCACTGCTCGACGGAGCGGGCGACCACCGCGCCGCCTGCCACTACGCCGAGTCCCGCGAAGTCGTGTAGCGGGACATGAAGAAGGGTTACCCGTGATTCTGAGGAAGTGGACCGGCGTCGCCGCGTCCGTCACCGCGGCGGCGCTGCTGCTGACCGCGTGCGGCGGCGACGGGGGCGATCAGCCGGGCGGCGGCGGACTCGCCGGGACCGACCAGGCCACGCAGGGCGCGTGGGACGTCAACGAGGTCGACGCCGCCCAGGTCAAGGAGGGCGGCGAGCTCAAGTGGCCGCTCGACGCGCTGCCGAGCAACTGGAACTACAACCAGCTCAACGGCACTCTGGTCGACCACGACTACATCCTGTCCGCGATCATCCCCAAGCTGCACGTCGCCGACAAGGCGGGCAAGGTCGGCGCCAACCCGAACTACCTGGAGTCCGCCGAGCTCACCTCGACCGACCCGCAGGTCGTGACCTACAAGCTGAACCCGGCCGCCAAGTGGAGCGACGGCACGGCGTTCGGCTGGGAGGACTTCGACGCCCAGTTCACGGCGCTCAACGGCACCAACGCCGAGTACAGCGTCTCGGGCACCACCGGCTACGAGGACATCGAGAAGGTCGAGAAGGGCGCCGCGGACAACGAGGTCGTCGTCACCTTCAAGAAGAAGTTCGCCGAGTGGACCTCGCTGTTCACCCCGCTCTACCCCAAGTCGCTCAACGCGACCGCCAAGGAGTTCAACGAGGGCTGGGCGAGCGGGCCCAAGGCCACCGCGGGCCCGTTCAAGATCGGCGCCATCGACGAGACCGCCAAGCTGGTCACCCTGGTCCGCGACGACGCGTGGTGGGGCGACAAGCCCAAGCTGGAGAAGATCACCTACCGGGTGGTCGACCGCGCCGCGCTGGCCGACTCGCTGGCCTCCGGCGCGATCGACTGGTACACCATCGGCTCCAGTGTGGACAACTTCCAGCGGGCCAAGGCCATGCAGGGCGTGGTTGTGCGCCAGGCGCCGGGCAAGTCCTACAACCACGTCACCTTCAACGGCGCGCCGAGTTCGATCCTGTCCGACCCGAAGCTGCGGGTCGCGCTGATGAAGGCCATGGACCCCTCGGTGTACGCCAAGGGCATCCTCGGCCCGATCGTGGAGAACCCCAGCGCGCTGGGCAACCACTTCTTCCTGCAGGGCACCGCGAACTACGCGGACAACTCCGCCCCGATCAAGGCCGACAAGGACGCCGCCAAGGCCGACCTCGACGCCCAGGGCTGGGCGCTCGACGGCGAGTTCCGCAAGAAGGACGGCAAGCAGCTCGACGTGCGGATCGTCAGCACCGCGGGCAACCCGATCGCCGAGCAGATCTCCAAGCTGACCCAGGCCCAGCTCAAGGAGGTGGGCGTCAACGTCGTCATCGAGCCCCAGCCCTCGGCGACCTTCTTCAGCGACTTCGTCAACACCGGCAACTTCGACATGGTCGGCTTCGGCTGGTCGCAGACGCCGTGGCCGATCAGCTCGTCCAAGGGCATCTACTACTTCGACGAGAAGAACGTGAACCAGAACTACGGCCGCATCGGCTCGCCGGAGATCAACCAGAAGCTCGACGAGGCCAACGGCGAGCTCGACGACGCCAAGCGGGTCGCGCTGACCAACGAGGCCGACAAGCTGATCTGGGAGGCGGGCCACCACCTGCCGCTGTACCAGGTCCCCGGCGCCCGCGCGGTGCGCGGCACGCTGGTCAACTTCGGCGCCTTCGGCGTCGCGGACCCCGACTACACCAAGATCGGTTTCTCCGGCTGACGATGGCGGACGTCCCCGGGCCGCGCGCGCTCACCGGGGTGCGCGCGGCCCGTCACATCCTGCTGACCACGGCGCTGGTCGTCGCCGTCTGCGCGGTCATCGGCGCGCTGTCGCTGGTGTCCTACCGGGCCGCCGACGCCTCGCTGGCCGGTCTGACGGCGGTCGCCGAGGGCACGGTGGCCCCGCTGGGCCCCTCCCGCGTGCGTGCCACCTGGCGCTCGGCGTCGGGTGTGGAGCACTCCGCCGACATCGACCTGGCCGTCACCGCGCCCCCCGCCGCCGCCCCCGCCGCGGTCGCCTACGACCCCGCGGCGCCGAGCCGGGCCGTCGTCCCCGGCGCCCGGGTGTTCGCCGACGCGGACCGGGCCCTCGGCGGGCTGGTGTTCACCGCCCTGGTCGCCACGCTGAGCGTCGGGACGGGGCTGTGGCTGGTCGTGTCCCGGGCGCTGCTCCCGCGGCGTCCTGGGCGGCTGCTGGCGGTCCGCCGGGTCCGCGTCCAGCGCGGGCTGCTCACCCGGTCCTATCTGGAGACCGAGTCCGGGCCGCGCCGCTGGATTCCGGTCCACTTCGACCCGGCCCTGCTGACCCTGCCGACACCGACGACGGTCACCGTCCACGGCGACCCGTTGACCGACCGCCTGGTGGCCGTGCGCCTGGACGCGACGACGCTGTACCCCTCCGGCTGGGTCCGCCGCACCGAGCCGCCCGGCAGGCGCACCGACAACGCGACCACCCCGGACCTCCCGGACACCGTCCCGGGCCTGGGCCGCCAACTCCGGGCAGACGCCGCCGCCGCGGTGACCGCCCCCCTGGTCGGCCTGTTCTGGGCCTACCTGGACCGCAGCGCCTTCCCCGGCTGGCTGGGAGCCACCGCCATCACCGCCACAACAGCCATCTGGCTCTGGTCGATCCGAGGCTCGGACCCAACCTGACCAACAACCAACCAACCAACCAACGCCACCAACAACCCACCCCACCAAACACAAAAAACCGGAGGCCCGATCCTCAAAGGATCGGGCCTCCGGCATTGGTAGCGGGGACAGGATTTGAACCTGCGACCTCTGGGTTATGAGCCCAGCGAGCTACCGAGCTGCTCCACCCCGCGTCGTAAAAACAACTATACACACCCCCAAAACCCCTTTTTCACCACCCCCCCCCACTTCCCCACCCACCCAAAACAAGCCGCCCAACCACAGAACAACCACCCACCCACAGAACAAGCGGCCCACCCACAGAACCACCCACCCCCACGGAACCGGACCACGCTGGTCCAGGAGATACCGCACCGTGGGGGTCCGGGGGCTCGGGCCCCCGGGAATAGTCGAAAGGCGACACGGTTCGCGCTTTCCGCGAACACGTGCCGCCTTCGACTTTCGTAGCGGGGACAGGATTTGAACCTGCGACCTCTGGGTTATGAGCCCAGCGAGCTACCGAGCTGCTCCACCCCGCGTCGGTAAGGACGACTGTACGGGACGGGTCGCGGCGGTTGCAAATCGGGGGTCAGCCACCACCACCGTTGGGCGGGGGCGTGGGCGACGGGGACGGGGAGGACGGCTGGCCGCCGCTCTCGACCTTCGCCTTGGCCTCGTTGTACTTCTTGGCCGCGGCGTCGATCTCGGCCAGCGCCTGGCCCTGGGCGGTGAAGTCACCGGACTGCTGGGCGGTCTTGAGCTTGCCCAGGGCCTTGGTCAGCTCCTGCACGGCCGCGTCCAGCTCGGCGTTGGCGTCACCGCCACCGGAGGGCGGTGGTGGCGTCGTGGTCGGCGGGTCGGTGGGCTCGGGGTCGCCCTCGCCCGGTGGGGTGGCGGGCTGGCCGGTGCCCGCGCCGATGGCTTCTTCCAGCGCCTCGGACACCGTGGGCGCGAACCCGACCCGGTTGCCGTAGGCGACCAGCACGCGGGCCAGCTGCGGGAAGGCGCCGTCGCGCTTCTGCTGGATGTAGATGGGTTCGACGAACAGCAGGCCCTCGCCCAGCGGCAGCGTCAGCAGGTTGCCGAACTTGACGTCGACCGTCGGGTTCTGGATCAGGGTCCGGTTCTCGGTGACTTCCGGGGTGGTGAGGAACCGGTTCTGCACCTGCCCTGGGCCGTCGATCTGGCCGGTGCCGGGCAGTCTGAGCAGCCTGATCTGGCCGTAGTCGGCCGGGTCGGAGGACACCGAGACCCAGGAGGCCAGGAACGCGCGGTTCAGCAGTGTCAGCGCGCTGGTGATCTGGAAGGTGGCGTCGTCCTGGCCGGGCACCTGCGCGAGGACGTAGTACGGCGGCTGCTTGGCGCCGCCGGTGTTGGCGGTCGCGGTGGTCGTGGTCGACGACGAGCCCGCCTCGGTCGGGTCGACCGGGACGCTCCAGAAGCTCTTCTGGGAGAAGAACTCGGTCGCGTCGTTCACGTGGTACTTGGTCAGCAGTTCCCGCTGCACCTTGAACAGGTCCTCGGGGTAGCGGAAGTGCGCGCGCAGCTCGTCGGAGATCTCGCTGCCGGGCAGCACGGTGCCGGGGAAGACGCCCTGCCACGCCTTGAGCACCGGGTCCTGCTCGTCGATGGCGTAGAGCTTCACCTTGCCGTCGAAGGCGTCGACGGTCGCCTTCACCGAGTTGCGGATGTAGCTGATGGTCCGGTTGTCCTGGCGGACGACACCGGTCAGCGAGTCCGTCGTGGCCTCACCGAGGGCGGTGCGCTGGGAGTAGGGGTAGTTCTCCAGCGTGGTGTAGCCGTCGACGATCCACTGGATGCGGCCGTCGATCACCGCGGGGTACGGGTCGCCGTCGAGGGTCAGCCACGGCGCGGCCTTGGCCACCCGGTCCCGCGGGTTGCGGTTGTACATGATCTTGGTGCCGTCGACGATCTGGCTGGAGAACAGCAGGTTCCGCTCGCCGTAGTGCAGCGTGAACGCCAGCTTGTTCACCAGTCCGTCGATCGGCACACCGCCGGAGCCGGTGTAGGAGTAGGTCCGCTCCGCGGTGTCGTACTCCATCGGGGCGCCGTTGTTGCGCCCGCCGACGATCGCGTAGGTGTCGGTGGCCAGCTCGCCGAAGTAGATGCGCGGCTCCCGCACGCCGAACGGGCCGGGGATGGTGCCCTCGCCCGACTTCTCCAGCTCGCCGACCTTGAAGACCGGGAACCCGCCCTGGTCGCTGGCGTCCTCCAGCGCGGAGTTGACCGTGTTGGCGGGCGCCGCGACGAAGCCGTTGCCGTGGGTGAAGACCATGTGCCGGTTGATCCAGGTGCCCTGGGTCTCGGTGAGCCCCTGGGTGCGGATCTCGCGCGCGGCGACGATGTAGTCCTGGGTCTTGCCGTCGACTTCGTAGCGGTCGACGTCGAGCTTCTCCGGGAACCCGTAGAAGTTCTCCGCGCCGACGCGCTGGGTGAACGTCGGGGTCAGGATGTTCGGGTCGAGCAGCCGGATGTTGGAGATGGTGTTGGTGCTGGCCGTCTCGCCGCGGATCTCATCGGGGGAGGCGTCGCTGACACCCGAGAACGCCGTGGTGATCACCTTGTCGTCGGTGATCCCGAAGCCCTGCTTGGTGGCCGCGATGTTGCGCTGGATGGACTCGGCCTCCTTGGCGTTCTCGTTCGGCTTGACCGAGAACTGCTGGATGATCGCCGGGTACGCCGCGCCGATCAGGATGCCGGAGAGCACGAGCAGCGCCGTGGCGATCGCGGGCAGCTGGAGGTTGCGCAGGAACGCGCCGACGAAGAAGGCCACCGCGCAGAAGGCGGCGATGAACATCAGGATCAGCTTGGCGGGCAGCACCGCGTTGAGGTCGGTGAAGGTCGCGCCGCTGAACAGCGGGTTGCGCGTGGAGAACAGCAGCTCGTAGCGCTCGAAGAAGTAGTCGACGGCGTAGATCAGCACGAACACGCCCGCGGTGACCGACAGCTGCACGCGGGCGGAGACCGCGAGCTGCCCGCCCTTGCCCGCCAGCCGGATGCCGCCGAAGATGTAGTGGATGACCAGCGCGCCGAAGAAGGCGATGGTCACGCCGACGAACAGCCAGCCGATGATCCAGGTGATGAACGGCAGCGTGAACGCGTAGAAGCCGATGTCGATGTTGAACTGGGGATCGGTGACCCCGAAGTCGGTGCCGTTGAACGCCAGCTGCACGCGCTGCCACTCGCCTTGGGCGGCCGAGCCCGCGATGAGGCCGACCACCAGCGGGACGCCGATGCCGAAGAGCCGCACCCGCTGCACGATCGTCGAGCGGTAGCGGGCCAGCGGGTCGTCGGCGCTGCCCACCGGGACGAACACCGGGCGGTTGCGGTAGGCGATCCACAGGCTCAGCGCGAGCAGACCGCCGACGAGCAGGCCCGCGGCGAAGAACAGCGCGATCCGCGTAGTGATCATGGTGGTGAACACCGAGCGGAAGCCCACCTCACCGAACCACAGCCAGTCCACGTAGGTGCCCAGCAGCCGTGAACCCAGCAGCAGGACGAGCAGGAAGGCGGCGGCGAGGATTATCAGGACGCGGCTGCGCCGGGACAACTTCGGCAGGCCGATCGGAGGCCGAGTGGCCACTGGACACACTCCAGGGTCGCTTGCTTAGGGTCTGGCCGGACCAGGTCGTGACTGGCCCTGGCCTTTCAACTCTACGAGGGGGCCTTCAGGTTCCCACGTCGGTGTCCGAATGATGCGAATGTCGCTGATGCGAGGATGAGACCGTGATCGAGCCCAGCACGTCGGCCAGCCTGCCCGCGGTCGCCCGCGAGGTCGAGGAGTTCGCCGCCACCGGCGGCTGGGACCAGGCGCCCCAGCTGTTCGCCCTGGTCCCCACCGAGCACCTGCTGCGCGAGCAGCCCGACCTGGCGAACCAGGTGGACAAGAGTGCCCCGCTGACCCCGGTCGCCCAGGACAGCCTCCCTGACGGCGACCTCGGCGCCGCGCTGGCGACCATCATGTGGCCCCCGGCGGTCGCGGGCTGCGCGCTCGTCCAGGAGATCGTGATGCTGCCCCCGGAGGCCGAGGCCGAGCTGCCCGACGCCGAGGACCACATGGCCCGGGTCGCCGCATCGCACCCGCAGGCCAGGGAGGCCCGCCTCGTCGCCGCGGTCCTGCGTGAGGGCACCGTGGCGTGCGTGCTGCGCGTGCGCGACGTCGACGAGGTCGTCGAGCACCCGCAGCTGGCGCCGAACCTGACCGACGCCCTGCTCGGCACCTTCGCGGACTGACCTGGCGGCGGGCTGGGTGAGCGGCGGAATGACCCGGGCAGTGGACTGACTGAGTGGCGGGTCGATCTGACGGCGGTCAGCCCGCCGCGCACAGCGGCACGGACTTGCCCGCCTTCAGGTCCTCCAGCGACCGCACCGCGCCGTCGAGGGTCTCCACCCGGAGCAGCCGCAGCCCCTCCGGCGCGTTCCGCACCGCCTCCGCGCAGTTCTCCGCGGGCACCAGGAACGTCGAGGCGCCCGCCTCGCTCGCGGCCGTCATCTTGAAGGCGATCCCGCCGATGCGCCCGACCACGCCCTGCGTGGTGATCTCCCCGGTACCCGCGATGACCTCGCCACCTGCGAGTTCGCCCTCGGTCAGCCGGTCCACGATGGCCAGGGCGAACATCAGCCCGGCCGACGGGCCGCCCACGTCCTCCAGGTTGATCGTGGTGGTGAAGTCGACCTCGGGCTGGTCGATCGGGCCCAGCCCGATGAAGCCCTCGTCGCGGGGCTGCGCGCCAAAGGCGGTGGCCTCGCCCAGGGTGATGGTGGAGGTCTGGCTCTTGCCGTCGCGCACGTAGGTGATCGAGACCTGGTCGCCGGGCTTGGTGCCCGCCAGCGCGGAGCGCACGTCCTCGGCCTGCTTGATCTCGGTGCCGTCGACCTCGGTGATCTCATCGCCCGGGGCGAGTACCTTGTCGGCGGGCGCCCCGGAGGTGATCTGCTGCGCGATGACCTTCATCGGGTACTTCAGGTGGCGCAGCGCGGCGGTCTCGGCGTTGCTCTGGGAGTCCTGGAACAGCTTCGTGTTCTGCTGCTCGATCTCCTCCTCGGTCTCCCCCGGCCGGAAGTACTCCTCGCGCGGCGCCAGCGCGAAGCGACCGCTCACCCACAGCGCGAGCGCGCCGAACAGGCTGATGTCGTCGTTGACCGACACCGTGGTCATGCGGAGCTGCCCGGAGGTGTCGTAGGTCTGCTCGCCCTCGACCTTGACGATGGCCACGCCGTCGACCGCGCCGAGGGTGTCGTAAGTGGGACCCGGTCCCAGGGACACGAAGGGCACCGGGACGGTGCCGCCGAGCACGCCGAGCACCAGGACCAGCGTGAACCCGACCAGCACGGTCCACCCGCGCCGGGACAGGCGCCGCTGCGGCGCGGGCGGGGCGGGAATGGGCTCCTGCGCTGTGGTGCTCACGAGGCCACAGGGTACGTGCGTTCGCGCAGGGCGGATCACCGGACATCGCGGCGGTGGCCACGCCGCGTACCGTGGACCCCATGAGCGAGTTCCCGTTCGGCTTCAGCCTGCCGGACCCCGACGACCGGGACAAGAACAAGAACCCGGACCAGGCCGGGCAGCAGCCGAACCCGTTCGACGCGTTCGGGCAGCTCGGCCAGATGCTCAGCCAGCTCGGCCAGATGATGAGCCAGGCAAGCGGCTCGACCGGCCCGGTCAACTACGACCTGGCCAAGCAGATCGCCGTGCAGCGCCTGGGGACCAAGCCCGGCTTCGCCCCCGACTCCGGCAAGGCCGTCGCCGACGCGGTACACCTCGCCGAGATGTGGCTCGACCCGATCACGACGCTGCCCGCGGGCGCGACGACGACGAAGGCGTGGACCCCGCGCGACTGGGTGGAGGCCACCCTGCCGACCTGGCAGCGGCTGTGCGACCCGGTCGCCAAGCGCATGTCCGGGGCCTGGGTGGAGGCGCTGCCCGCCGAGGCCAAGCAGCAGGCGGGCCCGCTGCTGGCGATGGTCGGGCAGATGGGCGGCATGGCGTTCGGCTCGCAGCTCGGCCAGGCCCTGGCGCAGCTGGCCTCGGAGGTGCTGACCTCCTCCGACATCGGCCTGCCCCTCGGGCCGGAGGGCACGGCAGCGCTGCTGCCCGCCACGGTCGAGGAGTTCACCAAGGGTTTGGAGCGGCCTTCCAGCGAGGTCATGGTGTTCCTGGCCGCGCGCGAGGCCGCCCACCAGCGGCTGTTCGCGCACGTGCCATGGCTGCGTCAGCGGCTGCTGGGCACGGTGGAGGAGTTCGCGGGCGGCATCAAGATCGACACCTCAGCGCTGGAGCAGCTCGCGGGCCAGTTCGACCCGATGAACCCGGAGTCGATCGAGAAGGCCATGCAGTCGGGGATGCTGGAGCCGCAGACCACCCCCGAGCAGAAGGCGGCGCTCGCCCGGCTGGAGACGCTGCTGGCCCTGGTCGAGGGCTGGGTGGACGTGGTGGTCGGCGACGCGGTGTCCGAGCGCCTGCCCGGCGCCGACGCCCTGCGCGAGACGCTGCGGCGCCGTCGCGCCTCCGGCGGGCCCGCTGAGCAGACCTTCGCCACCCTCGTCGGCCTTGAGCTGCGGCCGCGCAGGCTGCGCGCCGCCGCCGCCCTCTGGCGCCTGGTGACCGACCAGCACGGCATGACCGCGCGCGACGGCCTGTGGGCGCACCCCGACCTGCTGCCCACCGCCGACGACCTGGACGACCCGATGGAGTTCGCCGAGCGCCTCGGCGTCACCGACGTCGACCCGATCGCCGAGCTCAAGCGCACCGAGAAGCCCGAGGAATGAGGGCACGGCTCGACCAGGTGGTGCTCGACTGCCGCGAACCCGCCGTGCTGGCCCGCTTCTGGGCCGGGCTGCTCGGCGGCGCGGTGGTCGACCGCGGGTCGGGCTGGTCGCACACCGACCCGCCCGGCTTCCCCCGGCTGGCGTTCCAGCCCGTGCCCGAGCCGCGCCCGGCCAAGAACCGCCTGCACCTGGACATCGAGGTCGACGACATCCCCGCCGCCACGGCGACCGCCGCCACGCTGGGCGCGACGGCGGTCGGTGACGTCGTGACGGACGCGTAGGGCTCGTTCCAGGTGCTGCACGATCCGGAGGGCAACGAGTTCTGCTTCGTCAGTCCTCCGTGAGGCCCCAGCCCGCGGCGGCGGAGAGCCCTTCGAGGTAGCCTACGGCCCGGTCGGTGCGCGGGTACTGGCGCACCAGCGCCCAGAACTCGGGACCGTGGCCCGGTTCCAGCAGGTGCGCGAGCTCGTGCACGAGCACGTAGTCGAGCACCCAGGTCGGCACCTGCCGCAGCCGCTCGCTGATGCGGATGGTGCGGTCCATGGGCGTGCAGGAGGCCCAGCGGGTCCGCATGGGCGGCACCCACCGCACCGACGCGGGCTCGCACTGGCCGCCGAAGTACTTCACCGACAGCTCCTGGCAGCGGGTCAGGAGCCCGGCGTCCGACGTGCGCGCGGGCGGGCGCGCCGGGGCCTCGCTGCGCAGCAGCCTGCGCTGCATCTCGGCGACCCAGTGGGCCTCCTCTTTCTTGGACAGTCGGGCAGGGATCTGGACGATCAAGGTGTCACCGTCTCGATACGCGGTGACGGTGCGGGTGCGACGTTTGCTCCTGCGCACCTCGACGCGGGGTTCGGCCACGGGACAACGGTAAGGGCAGGCACCGACATCGCGGGAGCGCCTTGGGGCACCGAACTCGCCGCCTGTGGACAACTCGCTCGCCCGTTCGGCGGAATCGGGCACCGTGGGGTCATGACCACCACGACGACACCCGTCCCGTCCCGCCTGCGCCCCGGCCTGCCGGTGCTGCGCCGGAGCCGCACCGAGATCCAGATCGGCATCGATCCCGGCCACGCCGCCGTCCTCGGCCTCCCCGAATCGGTGCCCGAATCAGTGATGGACGCCACCATCCGCCTGCTGCGAGGCGAAACCACCCACCCGGGCGAGCGCGCCCGCCTCGATGCGGTGATCAAGCCCCTGGCGGAGAGCGGGCTGCTCGAAGACGCCCGCGCCGCCCCGACACCTCCCCACCTGACGGCCGACTCCACCGCGGGCGCCCTGCGCGGCACCCTGAGCACGGTGCCCGTGCGGGCCCGCTCGGTCGTCGCCGTCCACGGCGCGGGGCGCCTGGCGGTGTCGCTGGCCTGCCTGCTGGCCGCAGCCGGGGTGGGCCATGTGCACGTCTCCACCACCGGCACGGTCACCCCCGAGGACACCGGCACCGGTCTGCTGCCCACCGACGTCGGCGCCCCGCGCTCCACCGCGATCCAGGCGGCGATCCGCCGCGTGGACCAGAAGGTGCGCACCCACTCGCCCTCCGCGTCCCCCGACCTGGTGTTGCTGACCGACGCCTACGTGCCCGACCGCGCCATCACCGCCGAGCTCGTCAACCGCCGCGTGCCGCATCTCCCGGTGCGCAGCCGTCCCGGCGTGGGCGTGATCGGCCCCCTGGTCGTGCCCACGTTGAGCAGCTGCCTGCACTGCGCGGACCTGTGGCGCGCGGCCAAGGACGCCTGCTGGCCCCGGATCTCGGCCCAGCTGGCGGGCAGAGCGCAGCAGTGCGACCTGGCCACCGCCCAGGCGACCGCGGGCCTGGCGGCCGCCCAGGTCCTGGCCATCCTGGGCTGGCTGCACGCCCCGGCCGACCAACCGGTCCCGACCTGGAACACGGCCCTGGAACTGGACTCGATCACCGGTTCCCTCGTCTACCGCCCCTGGGACCCCCACCCCTCCTGCCGCTGCTCGGCCGCCGCCGCGGCGGGCTGACCGGCGACAACCCACGGGAAGGAGCGGCCGCGACCAAGCGCACCCACAACTGAACCAGCCCATGACCAGCAGGGGCGTGCAGGTTCCTGTCGGTGTCCTGGGCATCACTCGTCAACTGGCTGCGTGGCGGGGGGTGCGCGAGGGACAATCGACTTGTGACCGAAATGCCACGCAAGACCGTCGCGCGCACGGCACGGCTCGCCAGCATCCCGCTCGGGGTGGCGGGCCGGGCGGTCGGCGGCTGGGGGAAGCGGCTGGCCGGACAGAGCGCCGACAAGGTCAGCGCGGAGCTGTCGGCGCGGACGGCCGAGCAGGTGTTCGCCGTCCTCGGGCAGCTCAAGGGCGGGGCGATGAAGTTCGGCCAGGCGCTGTCGGTGTTCGAGGCCGCGGTGCCCGACGAGCTGGCCGAGCCCTACCGCGAGGCGCTGACCCGCCTGCAGTCGGCCGCCCCGCCGATGACCGCGCCGACCATGCACCGGGTGCTGGCCCAGCAGCTCGGCGGCGGCTGGCGCAAGCGGTTCGGCGAGTTCGACGACGAGCCCGCCGCCGCGGCCAGCATCGGCCAGGTGCACCGCGCGGTGTGGCACGACGGGCGCGAGGTGGCCGTCAAGGTGCAGTACCCGGGCGCCGACGAGGCGCTGCTGTCGGACCTGCGCCAGCTCCAGCGGTTCAGCAAGCTGTTCCAGCCGCTGGTGCCGGGCATGGAGATCAAGCCGCTGCTGCGCGAGCTGTCCGACCGGATGGTCGAGGAGCTGGACTACCGCGCCGAGGCCGAGAACCAGCGCACCTTCGCCCGCGCCTTCGCAGGCGACGAGCGCGTCCTCGTGCCGAGGGTGGTGGCCAGCGCGCCCAAGGTCACGGTCACCGAGTGGGTGACCGGCACGCCCCTGTCCCACATCATCCGGGAGGGTGACCGCGCGGAGCGCGACGCCGCGGGCGAGCTGCTGTGCGAGTTCCACTTCTCCTCGCCCGCGCGGGTAGGGCTGCTGCACTCGGACCCGCACCCCGGCAACTTCATGGTCACCGCGGACCGCAGGCTCTGCGTGATCGACTTCGGCGCGGTGGCGCGGCTGCCCGAGGGCCTGCCCCGGCCGCTGGGCGTGATGACCCGGCTGTCGATCGAGGGCCGCTCAGCCGACCTGCTCCAGCTGATGCGCGACGAGGGCTTCGTCCGCTCCGGCATGGAACTCGACGCCGAGGACGTGCTGGCCTACCTGGCCCCGTTCGCCGAGCCCGCCGCGGTGGAGACCTTCCACTTCAGCCGCCGGTGGATGCAGCGCCAGGCCGAGCGGGTCGGCGACCTGCGCGGCCAGGACTTCAAGACCGGCCGCTCGCTGAACCTGCCGCCGCAGTACCTGCTGATCCAGCGGGTCACCGCGGGCGCGACGGGCATCCTGTGCCAGCTCGACGCCCGCTTCGCGATGCGCCCGATCATCTCCCGCTGGCAGCCCGGCTTCGCCGACGGGGCCGGCTGAGGCTTACCACCACTCGGCGGGCAGCTTGCCCTCGATGTCGCGCAGGTGCTCCCGCGCGCAGGGCGGGCACAGCCAGCGCTCGCCCCGCTCGTCGGTCTCGCGGACCCAGGACAGCGCCGTGAGCGGGTCCGCGTCCGCGCGGGACCGGGAACAGCGGTCGCACCGCGGCGGCGCCTGGGTCACACCGAGCCCAGGTAGACCGTCGAGGCGTTGAGGACGAACACGTCGTCGCGGGCGCCGACCCAGTCGGGCCCGTCGGCGTCGAGCAGCCGGGCGACGGCGGCGCGGTCGGACTCCGAGAGCCACTCCTCGCCGATCCCGGCCATCCAGGCGAGCCAGTCGGCCACGGACTCCCGCACCTCGGCCGACGCGGGCGCGGGCAGGTCGACCAGGAAGCTGAAGGCCCGCACGTCCCACAGACCGCACTCGATGAGGACCGTGTTCCACCCGACCGGGGTGCGCCGCACGCCCTCGATGCCCGCCCGCATCCGGGCGAACCACTCGGCCCGGGCGGCGTGCAGGCGGTCCTGCAGACCGGGCTCGCCGACGCCGAGGTCCCACGGCAGGCACCGGCTCGCGAGTCCGCCCTCGGCCAGGGCGAGCGTGCCGCCGGGACGCAGGAGCCGGACCAGCCGGGCCACGCCCGCGCGCTCGTCGGGCAGGTGGTGCATGACGTTGGAGGCCCACACCAGGTCCCCGGCGGGCACGGCGTCGACGATGCCGTCGTCGGCGGCGTCGAACTCCACCGGGACCGCCTCCACCTTGTCCCCGGCCACCGCCCGCACCGCCTCGACCGCCGCGGCCTGCAGCTCGGGCACCGCGTCGACCAGCACCACCCGGCCGCCGTCGCGCGCGGCCAGCGCCGCGGCGAACGCGGCGGCCATCCCACCGGAGCCCGAACCGACGTCGACCACCGTCGCCCCGGCGGGCAGGGGATCGACGAGCCGGTGCGCGACCAGGGCGTTGACCTCGGCCTCCAGTGCGTCGGTGCGCCGCATCGCGGTCAGCCGCCGGGTCCAGTCGATGCCGTCGTGGGTGTGTGCCATGGGCTGAAAATAGCGCTCAGAGCCTGCGGAGTCCCGTGAGCACCCTGGTCATCATCGCCAGGTCGGGCGCCTGGCCCACGACCCGGTGGACCTCGATCGCCCCGGAGTCGGCGAGGTCGGCGATGAGCACCCTGGCCACGCCGAGCGGCACCGACATCAGCGCGGCGACCTCGGCGACCGAGCGCGGGGTCAGGCACAGCTCGACGATGGCGCGCAGCTCCCACGAGGGCTGCGCGCTGAGGTGCTCGGTGCGCACGAGCGCCTCGACCGCCAAGTCGCGGTTGGCCTTGGTGCGCCCACCGGTCCACGCGTACGGCCGCACCAGCGCGTGCGACTCCGGCCGGGCCAGCCAGTCGACGTACTCCTCGGTCCAGTGGTCGTCGCCCGGTTCGGCCGGGGTGTCCAGCTCGCTGAAGTCGGCGGTCCCGTCGGCGCTCCACCATTGCTCGGTGGGCTCGTCGCCACGCTCCTGCTCGGCGGCGGGCGACTCGGTGGCGGGCAGCTCGGTGGCGGGCGGTTCGGCCCCACGCAATGGCGGCGCGGCCTTGTCCGGTTTGCGCTTCTTGCGGGCCGCGCCCCCGAAGCGGGCGCCGGTCATGCCGACCGGGGAGTCCGCCGCGGGCGCGTCGGGCGGGTCGGGCTCGCCGTCGTCGGCCAGGCGCCACTGGCCGCGTGGGCCGAAGCGGGCCCCGGTGCGGCCCACTTCCGGGATGTCGCGCGCGCGGTGGGTATTGCGGGCGGTCACAGGCTTCTGTACCAACGTCAGCCCCAAGGCTCCGTCTGACAGGGCGCCTCACCGTAGCGCCGCAACCATCTACCGCGGTGTCATGTGTGTTTCCATCTCGTTTCTCCACCCGAACGGCGGATGCCCCGCCACCGGTGCGGTGGCGGGGCGTCCAGTCCGGTTCGCCCGGGACTCAGGGGGCGACAGCGGCGTTCGCGGCGCGGCGGGCCGCCCAGTGCGAGACCCGTTGCCAACGGCGGGCTCGGAGCAGGCCGCGGACGAGGCGGTGCTTGCGCGCCGCCTGCTCCGCCTCCCGCATTCGGGATCTGGCGAGATGTTCGTAGATCAGCATTTGCGTGCTTCCCTCAGGGGTGTAGTCGTCCAGTTTCGGGGCGGTGATCTGCGGGTTCATGCGGCAACCTCGGTTCGGGAACGGGTGGCGCGCTCGGCGGCGTCGCGGGCGGCGTCCTCCTTGCGCGGACGGCCACGGGGCCGCTTGCGCGGGATGACCACGCCGCGCTCGAAGATCTCGCCGCCCCAGACGCCCCACGGCTCGTGCCGGGCCAGGGCCGCGCTCAAGCACGCGGCGCGGACCGGGCAGTCCTCGCAGAGGGCCTTGGCGCGCTCGAGCTCGGTCGGCGCGTCGGCGAACCACAGGTCGGGGTTGTCAGAAGACCGGCAGGGCAGGTCGAGACCTGCGTGCGGAGCCGCGTCCAGCAGCTCGCTCACTCCGGTGCTGGGAGCGTCCAGCAGGTCGGAGAGAACTCCGTCGGTGCACGGAGCAGTGGCGGTTGACATGAGATGTCGCTCCAGGTCGAAGGATTTGGGCAAAGAAAAAGGCCGCGGATTCCGGTATCGGAGTCCGCGGCCTCGGGAGCCAGGGTGAGTTGACGTGGCGTCAAGTCACCCGTCCCAAGGAAGCGGACGGGATGGTGGCGAAATCGGTGCGCGCGACGCGCTGCCAGGCAGCCGGAAGCGGAGTGGCCATGGCGGACACGCGGATACGGCGTCCCTGGACGTGCTTCGGGCAGACCCCAGCCCCAGAACCAAGTGCACCCGTGGGCAGCACGAGGTAGCCGGTGCTCACCGCAAAGTCGATGTTCACCACGATGGCCACCTCCTCACGCGCTGTCGTTGGGCAGAAACTCCCGGGCAGTTCGATCCCGGTGATTGCAGGTTATTGGTGTCGCAGCAGACGGTGCAACCGATTTTCCAGAACTTCGTGTGACGACCGTCACACCCATTCGGCCGAGTCCTCACCGGAGACCAGGGACAGCACCTCGGCGCCGAATCTCTCCAGTTTCGACGCCCCGATACCGGAAATCGCCACGAGCGCGGCCCGGTCCACCGGACGTTGTTCGGCGATGGCCGTCAGCGTGGCATCAGTGAAGATGACGAACGCGGGCACCTTCAGCGCGCGCGAGCGCTCATGGCGCCACTCACGCAAACGATCGAGCAACGGCCCGTCCACCTCACCGGGACAGTCCGCGCACCGGCCCAGCTTGACGGCCAGCGTGCCGACCAGCCGCCCCTGGCACACCCGGCAGAACCGCTCGGCGAACTGCGGCCGCGTCACCTCGCGCTGACGGGCCACGGGCAGGCGGGCGGCCGGGTGGCTGTCGGGGACCAGCCCGTACAGGAACCGGCTGCGCCTGCGATAGCGCCCGCCACCCGGGGTCCGCGCCAGCGACCACGACAGCGACAGGTGCTCACGCGCGCGGGTCACCCCGACATAAAGCAGCCGACGCTCTTCTTCCACCGCGGCGGGGTCGCCATCGGCGTGCTGGATGGGCAAGGTCCCCTCGACCAGCCCCACGAGGAACACCGCGTCCCACTCCAGCCCCTTGGCCGCGTGCAGCGACGCCAGCGTGACACCCTCGACCGCGGGCGGGTGCTGGGCCTGCGCGCGCATCTCCAACTCCTGGCAGAAGCGCCGCAGGTCGGCCTCGGACACCGCCCCCGCCAACTCCTCGGCCAGTTCCACCAGCGCCAGCAGCGACTCCCAGCGCTCCCGCGCCGACCCGCCCGAAGGCGGCTCCGCGCTCAGGCCCACCGGCTCCAGCACCGCGCGGACCTGCGCGGGCAGGTCACCAGCGGGCGGGCGGAGCGCCGCGGTCCGCAGCGCGGCGACCGCCTGCCGGATCTCCTGGCGCGCGAAGAACCGCTCACCCCCGCGCACCAGGTACGGGATGCCCACCTCGGCCAGCGCCTGCTCGTAGACCTCCGACTGGGCGTTGATCCGGAACAGCACGGCGATCTCGCGCAGCGGCGTGCCCGCCTCGACCAGCTCCTTGACGCGCGCGACCACCGCCGCGGCCTCGGCGGGCTCGTCGTCGAACTCGGCGAAGACCGGCTCCGGCCCGCCCGGGCGCTGCCCGACCAGCCGCAGCCGCGAGCCCGCAGGCCGGTCCTTCGCGGCGTCGATCACCCGGTTGGCCAGCGACACCACCTGCGGGGTGGACCGGTAGTCGCGCTCCAGCCGCACGACGGTGGCGTCGGGGTAGCGGCGGCTGAAGTCCAGCAGCGGACGCGGCGACGCGCCCGCGAAGGAGTAGATGGTCTGGTTGGCGTCGCCGACCACCGTGATGTCGTCGCGCCTGCCCAGCCACGCGTCCAGGACGCGCTGCTGCAACGGCGTGACGTCCTGGTACTCGTCCACGACGAAACACCGGTACCGGTCCCGAAACTCCTCGGCCACCGCCGAGTGCTCCTCCAGCGCCGCCGCCGTGTGCAGCAGGAGGTCGTCGAAGTCCAGCACCCGCGCCCGGTTCTTGAGCGCCTCGTACCCGGTGTACACCGAGGCCACCAGCTCGGCGGCGACCGGCGGCGAGCGGTGCGCCCTGAGCACCGCCGCCGGGTAGTCCTCGGGCGCGATCAGCGACGCCTTCGCCCACTCGATCTCGGCCGCGAGGTCGCGCAGCGTCTCCCGCTCGGTCGCCGCTCCCGCGCGGTGGGCCGCCTGGCTTATCAAACGCAGCTTGCCGTCGATGAGTTCCCACGGCTCGTCGCCGACCACCCTCGGCCAGAAGTACCGCAACTGCCGCCGCGCCGCCGAGTGGAAGGTGCGGGCCTGCGCGGCGTCGATGCCCATGGCCCGCAGCCGGGTCCGCAGCTCCCCCGCCGCCCGGGCCGTGAACGTGACGGCCAGCACCTGACCTGCGGAGACGTGCCCGTCGTGCACCAGCGCGGCGATCCGGCTGACGATCGTCCTGGTCTTGCCCGTCCCGGCCCCGGCGAGCACGCACACCGGCCCGCGCGGCGCCCGCACCGCGGCCAGCTGCTCCGGGTCGAGCCCGGCGATCGCGTCCTGGGGTCCCCTCGCGCCGGCCATGCGCTGCATCTTGACAGAGCGCACCGCTTCCCCGTGGGAGCACGCCCCGTATCCTGGTGAACATGGCAGCTAAGCAGGACAAGGCGGCCGCGAAGGAAGCCAAGAAGGCGCGCAAGGCCGCGTCCAAGGCCAAGCGCGGGCAGATCTTCCAGGCGTTCAAGATGCAGCGCAAGGAAGACAAGGGGCTCATCCCCTGGATGCTGGGCAGCTTCCTGCTGGTCGTCGCGGTGGTCTTCGGCATCGGGTGGCTACTGGACGTCCAGTGGTTCGTGCTCCCGGTGGGCATCGCCTTCGGCCTGCTCGCCGCGGTGATCGTGTTCGGCCGCCGCGTGCAGAAGACCGTCTACGGCAAGGCCGAGGGCCAGCCGGGGGCGGCGGCGTGGGCGCTGGAGAACATGCGCGGCCGTTGGCGCGTCACCCCGACCGTCGCGGGCACCACCCAGCTCGACGCCGTGCACCGGGTGATCGGCCGTCCCGGCGTCATCCTGGTCGCCGAGGGCTCGCCGCACCGGGTCAAGGGCCTGCTCGGCCAGGAGAAGAAGCGCATCTCGCGGCTGATCGGCGACACCCCGATCTACGACGTCATCGTCGGCAACGACGAGGGCCAGGTCCCGCTCAAGGGCCTGCAGCGCCACCTGATGAAGCTGCCGAACAACCTGCGCCCGAACGACATCGACTCCGTGGAGAAGCGCCTGGCCGCACTGGCCAACCGCGGCGCCGCCATCCCCAAGGGCCCCATGCCGCAGGGCGTGAAGATGCGCAGCGTCCAGCGCAGCATCCGCCGCCGCTAGCGGACCCGCAGCTCGATCGTCCCGGTCAGCCGGTCGTGGAAGCCGCGCCCGTCGCGGTCCCAGATGGCGGCCGGGATGATCAGTCCGGCCAGGACCGCCCTCGGCAGCGCGCGCAGCGGGCCGACCACGCCGCCGCCGTCCATCCGGATCACGCGCACGCCCATCAGCGCCTTGCCCGGGGTGAAGCCCGCCACCGCGACCCCGACGACGGTCACCAGCAGCCACACGCCGACCGCGAAGAGGTTGAACGTCCACAGCGACGCCGGGTCGTCGAAGTCGCGGTCGACGAACAGCGAGGTCACCAGGGACGCCAGCACCAGGTCGACCAGGAACGCCACCAGCCGCGCGCCGGTGCCCGCGACCGAGCCGCGCCCGCGCTCGGGCAGCCCGAGGCGGTCACCGCGCCAGCGCGGCTCGCCGTCGCCGGGCTCCAGCGCCGCCCCCGCCCCGGACAGCCACGTCCCACTCCATCTGCTCACCCCACCAGCGTAGGACGACATGCCGCGCGTGCCCGGCACTGGCATGCTTCGGTCGAATCCGGCTGTCGTTAACACCGCCGAAACACCGGGGTGACTGCTGGGCAACACCGCCCTCATAGCGTCCTCACGCAGAGCGGGGAAGCCAGCCTGCGGTACGTGGTGCAAGGAGTAAGGAGCCAACCAGCGTGTTCAACTCTTCCGACGAGGTCCTGCGCTTCATCGCCGACGAGGATGTGAAGTTCGTCGACGTCCGGTTCTGCGACCTTCCCGGCGTCATGCAGCACTTCACGGTCCCGGCCTCGGCCTTCGACGAGGACGCCTTCACCGAGGGCCTCGCCTTCGACGGCTCCTCGGTGCGCGGCTTCCAGTCGATCCACGAGTCGGACATGCTGCTGCTGCCCGACCCCTACACCGCGCGCCTCGACCCGTTCCGCATCGAGAAGACGCTGATCCTCAACTTCTTCGTGCACGACCCGTTCACCCGCGAGGCCTACAGCCGCGACCCGCGCAACATCGCGCGCAAGGCGGAGCTGTACATCGCCGAGTCCGGCATCGCCGACACCGCGTACTTCGGTCCCGAGGCGGAGTTCTACACCTTCGACTCCGTGCGCTTCGACTACACCGAGAACGGCTCGTTCCACGAGATCGACTCCGTCGAGGGCTGGTGGAACACCGGCGCCGAGGAGAACGGCAACAACAAGGGCTACAAGACCCGCTTCAAGGGCGGCTACTTCCCGGTCCCGCCGGTCGACCACTTCGCCGACCTGCGCGACAAGATGGTGCTGAACCTCGCCGCCTCCGGCTTCACCGTCGAGCGCGCCCACCACGAGGTCGGCACCGCGGGCCAGGCCGAGATCAACTACCGGTTCAACACCCTGCTGCACGCCGCCGACGACCTGCAGCTGTTCAAGTACATCATCAAGAACACCGCGTGGCAGGAGAACCTGTCCGCCACCTTCATGCCGAAGCCCCTCTTCGGCGACAACGGCTCGGGCATGCACTGCCACCAGTCGCTGTGGAAGGACGGCGTGCCGCTGTTCCACGACGAGTCCGGCTACGCGGGCCTGTCCGACATGGCCCGCCACTACATCGGCGGCCTGCTCGCGCACGCCCCGAGCCTGCTGGCCTTCACCAACCCGACGGTGAACTCCTACCACCGCCTGGTCCCCGGCTACGAGGCCCCGGTCAGCCTGGTCTACTCCCAGCGCAACCGCTCGGCCTGCGTGCGCATCCCGATCACCGGCAACAACGCCAAGGCCAAGCGCGTCGAGTTCCGCTGCCCGGACTCCTCCGGCAACCCGTACCTGGCGTTCGCGGCGATGGTGATGGCGGGCCTGGACGGCGTGAAGAACAAGATCGAGCCCCCGGCCCCGATCGACAAGGACCTCTACGAGCTGCCCCCCGAGGAGGCCAAGGAGGTCGCGCAGGTCCCGGCGTCGCTGGACCAGGTCCTCGACGCCCTCGAGGCCGACCACGACTACCTGCTCGAAGGCGGCGTGTTCACCCCCGACGTGATCGAGACCTGGGTGGCGTTCAAGCGCGAGCACGAGATCGACCCGCTGCGCCTGCGCCCGCACCCCTACGAGTTCGGCCTGTACTACGACGTCTGATCCAGCCCGACCACTGATCCAGCCCGACCACGGGGCGGTGACCGAGGGGAAACCCGGTCGCCGCCCCGTTTCACGTCCCCGAACGGGTGGTTCGCCTGGTCCCTGACCAGGGTCGCGGGACTGTTTCCCGAACCGATACCGCCGGTGGGATTCCCTTGGCAGCGCTGAAGGTCGTACGCTCCCGCGCACACCAGTCCGTCCGGCTCTCGCCACGGGCGATCTCTTCCCAGCGATCATCGAGGACCCGCCATGTTCGCCTCCCTGGACCCAGCGCGCCTAGCCCGGCTCAAGCCCGCCTACGCGGTGCGCAATCTCGATCGGGACACCTCGCTCACCCTCGTCCACCAAGCCGATCACCAGCCGACCCACGGCGACATCGTGCTCGCGGAGATCACCAAGGTGGGCTACCACCAGCTGCTGGAGCTGACCGACGGCCGCAAAGCGCGGCTGTACGTCGGCGACGAGGTCCTGGTGGCCTACGGCGCCCGCTACGCCCCCGACCACTTCGAGGCCGAGCTGCCCGACGACCTCGGCGCTTGCGACCTGGTCGCGGCGGGCGGCGTGCTGGGCAAGGTCCGCAGCCGCAACGCCGCGGTCTCGGCCCCCACGACGGTGCGGCCGCTGGGCTTGGTCGGCGACGCCACCGGCCGGGTGATCAACGTGTCGGACCTCGCGCTCGGCACGCCGGTGCCCGCGCTGCGGATGCCGCCGACGCTCGTCGTGGTCGGCACATCGATGAACTCGGGCAAGACGACCACTGTCGCCTCCCTCGTGCACGGCCTGTCCCGGGCCGGGCTGCGGGTCGGCGCGGCGAAGGTCACGGGCACGGCGGCGGGCGGGGACCCGTGGCTCTTCCGCGACTCCGGCGCCGTGGCGGTGCTGGACTTCACCGACGCGGGCATGGCCACGACGTTCCGCATCCCGCTGGACCGCCTGATCAGCGGCGCGCAGCTGCTGCACGGGCACCTGATGGCCCGCGGCGTGGACGTGATCGTGCTGGAGATCGCCGACGGCCTGCTCCAGCCGGAGACCGCGCAGCTGCTGGACCGCCCGGAGATCCGGCGGCTGACCAGCGGCGTGCTGTTCGCCGCCGCGGACTCCTCCGGAGCGCTCTACGGCGTGCAGCGCCTGCAGGCCGCAGGCCACCCGGTGCTCGCGGTGAGCGGCCTGCTCACCACCTCGCCGCTGGCGATCCGCGAGGCACAGGCGGGCCTGGACGTCCCCGTCTACGGCCCCACGGACCTGCAGTCCCCCGCGCTCGCCGGGGAGCTGCTGCGCCGGGCGACCGCCGAGGTGCGCGTCGACGAGGTCGGCGAGGTGCTGGCCTAGGCCGTGTTTCCGATGTGGAGCACGGCCTAGTCCAGGCGGGACAGGTCGAACCCGTGCGCGGCCAGGGTCGCGCGCGGGTCGGCGACGAGCTTGCGCAGGTCGAGGTCCATGACCCCGATGACGCAGGTGATCTCGGCGGAGACGGTGCCGTCGAGCTTGGTGATCGTGGAGTCGGCGCGGAAGGTCTTGCCCGCGCCGAACTTCACCTCGCACGTCACGTCCACCACGTCCCCGGCGCGCAGCTCGCGGCGGAAGTCGATGGTGGACGACAGCAGCACCGGGGCCGTCCGCGCCTCGATCAGGTCGAACCAGTGGCACCCCGCCGCGGAGAACCCCTCGACCCGGGCGATCTCGGCGTACTGGTGGTACACCGCGTGGTTGAGGTGTCCCAGGCTGTCCAGCTCATAGCTGCGCACGGGGATTCGGATACTCCAGCCCATGCCCGCACTCTATGTCGCCGAACCCGACCGGGCGTCGGTCCGTGACGCGCTCCACTTCAGTCCCCGTAGAACAGCCGCTCCACCACGCCACGGGCCCGGCGCGTGGTCCGCAGGTACGAGTCCACGAACGCGCCGGGGTCGCCCCCCGGGTGCCCCACCGCGGCGGCGGTCGCCGCCAACTCCCGGCCGGACTTCGGCAGCTGGTCGGTCTGCTTGCCCCGCACCAGCGTCGCCGCGTTGCGCACCCGGGTGGCCAGCAGCCACGACTCGCGCAGCGCCTGGGCGTCGGCGGCGTCGACCAGGCCCTCGTCCACCGCGGCGCGCAAGCCGTCCAGTGTGGAGGTCGTGCGCAGCGCCGGGTGGGCGTGGGCGTACCGCAGCTGCATCAGCTGCATGGTCCACTCGACGTCGGCCAGCCCGCCCCGGCCGAGCTTGGTGTGCGTGGTCGGGTCGGCCCCACGGGGCAGCCGCTCGGTGTCCACCCGGGCCTTGATCCGCCGGATCTCCCTGATCTGGGCGGCGTCGAGCCCGTTGGCGGGGTAGCGCACCGGGTCGATCATCTCGATGAAGCGCGCGCCGAGTTCGGCGTCCCCTGCGATCGGGGTCGCCCGCAACAGCGCCTGCGCCTCCCAGATCTCCCCCCACTGCGCGTAGTAGGCGCGATAGGACTCCAGGGTGCGCACGATCGGCCCGTTCTTGCCTTCCGGGCGCAGGTCGACGTCGACGTGCAGCGGCGGGTCGCCGCTGGGCGAGCCCAGCAGCCTGCGCAGGCTCTGCGCCACCCGACCCGCGTACCGCAGGGCGTCCTGCTCGGAGACGCCGGGCGCGGGCTCGCACACGAAGATCACGTCCGCGTCCGAGCTGTAGCCCAGCTCGGCGCCGCCGAGCCTGCCCATGCCGATGACCGCGATGCGCGCCAGGTGGCCCCCGTCGGCCGCCGCCTCCGCCCGGTCCACGGCGGCCAGCGCCGCCTGCAACACCGCCGCCCACACACTCGACAGCGCCGCGCACACGGCCTCGACCTCCAGGAACCCCAGGAGGTCGCCGCACGCCACCCGCAGCACCTCGTGCCTGCGCAGCGACCGCGCCGCCGCGACGGCGTTGCCGAGGTACCCGTGCCGCTTGACGGCGCTGCGCAGCGACGCCGCCACTTCCTCCGGGTCGCGGTGGGCCAGCTCCCGGGGGTCGGCCAGCAGCCGCAGCACTTCCGGCGCGCGGACTATCAAATCGGGCACGAGCTTGGACGTGCCGAGCAGCGTGGCCAGCCGCTCGACGACGGCGCCCTCGTCGCGCAGCACCCGCAGGTACCAGGGCGTCGCCGCCAACGCCTCGGACACCTTGCGGTAGGCCAGCAGCCCGCCGTCCGGATCGGGTGTGCCGCCGAGGAGGTCGAGCAGAACGGGCAGCAGCGCGGTCTGGATCGACGCCCGACGCGAGACGCCCGCGGTGAGCGCCTTGATGTGCTGCAGCGCCCCCTCGGACGAGGCGTAGCCGAGCGCGGTGAGCCGGGCCTGCGCCTGCCCCTCGGTCAGCCGCAGCGCGTCGGTCGGCACCCGCGAAACCGCGGCGAGCAGCGGCCGGTAGAACAGCTTCTCGTGCAGCCTCCGGATGTGGTTGCCCTGCTTGCGGAACTCCGCCTGCAGCGCCTGGGCCGCCGAGCGCCCGCCTTCCGGTCCGATGCCCATCGCCCGCGCCATCCTGCGCAGCTCGACGGTGTCCTCCTCGGCCGGGAACAGGTGGGTGCGCCGCAGCCGCTGCAGTTGCAGGCGGTGCTCCAGGGTCCGCATGAACCGGTAGGAGTCGTTCAGCTCCGCGGCGTCGGTGCGGCCGACGTAACCGCCCGCGCCGAGCGCGGCCAGGGCGTCCACCGTGGACCTGAGCCGCAGCTCCTCGTCGGCGCGGCCGTGCACCAGTTGCAGCAGCTGCACGGCGAACTCGACATCGCGCAGCCCGCCCCGGCCGAGCTTGAGGTCGCGCTCGATCAGCTCGGAGGGCACGTGCTTCTCCACCCGCCTGCGCATCTCCTGCACGTCGGCGACGAAGTTCTCCCGGTCGGCCGCGGACCAGACCATCGGCCCCACGGCGTCGAGGTACTCGGCGCCCAACTCGGCGTCCCCGGCGACCGGGCGGGCCTTGAGCAGCGCCTGGAACTCCCAGGTGCGCGCCCAGCGCTTGTAGTAGGAGACGTGGCCGTCCACGGTGCGCACCAGGGCTCCGGCCTTGCCTTCCGGGCGCAGCGCCGCGTCGACCTCGAAGCAGGCCTCCCCCGCGACCCGCATCATCGCGCTGGCGACCCGGGTGGCCAGCGCGAGGTCGCCCTCCGCGACGAAGACGACGTCGACGTCGCTGACGTAGTTGAGCTCGTGGCCCCCGCACTTGCCCATCGCGATGACCGCCAGCCGCGCGGGCTCCTGGCCCTCCTGCTCGGCCCGCGCCACCGCGAGCGCGGCCCGCAGCGCGGCCTCGGCCAGTTCGGTGAGCTGCCCAGTGATCTTCACGTAGTCGGCGGCGGGCACGGTCGGCTCGACCACGTGCCCGAGGTCGTCGCCCGCGACTTCCCCCAGCAGAGCGCGATAGGCGAACCGCAACGCCCGCACGGCTTCTCGTCCGGTCAACCGCGCCACGGGGCCCTGTTCACCGGCTTCCTCCGCGCCGACGGCGGCGAGCAGGGCGTCGGCGTAGCTGTGGACAGGGGTGCGGCCGGTGAACCGGGGCCAGTCGCTCGGGTTGGCGGCGAGGTGGTCGGCCAGCGCCGTGGACGAGCCCAGGACCGCCACCAGCCGCCCGCGCATCTGCCGGTCCTCGGCCAGCGCCGCCCGCAGGCCGGGCCAGCCCTCCGGATCGGCTTCGCGGATGCGGTCAAGGCTGCGCAGGGCGAGATCGGGGTCCGGGCTGCGGGACAGCGCGGCCAGGATGGCCTCGTACTCCGGCAGCGGACCCGTGTCGCCCCAGATTCCGGCGGCCCGCAACTCGCGCTCGGCGCGGTCGCCGGTCAGCCCGAAGCGGGCCGTGGACGGGACGGAGCGGGCGGGATCGGTCATCGTGATCAGATCATCGGCAGAGTGGGGCGGGCCGTTTCCGCGGGCGCGAGGTCGCCGCGGGCCAGCGCGACGAACCGGGCGACGAACGGGCGCCAGGACGCCTCGACGTCGGCGTGCAGCTCGGCCAGTCGCTCGGGCTCCAGTTCGCCGGGGCGCGCCTGCGCGGCGAGGTCCGGGTAGGCGGCCGCCCAGCCGAGCACAGTCTCCGGCGTGGTCTCGATGTGGAACTGCAGCCCGTAGGCGGCGCGGCCCACCCGGAACGCCTGGTTGGCGTACCGCGTCCCCGCGGCGAGCAGGACCGCCGAGGCGGGCAGCCGGGTGACGGCGTCGGAGTGGAACTGCACGACGTCGGGCATGAGCGGCATCTCGGCGAACAGGGGGTCGGTCCACCCGAGATCGCGTTTGGCCACCAGGCCCCCGCCGACCTCCGGGCCCTGCTCACCCACCTCGACCCGGCCACCGGCGGCCACGGCGAGCAGCTGCGCGCCCAGGCAGATCGCGAGGACCGGGGTGCCCGCGGTGACACACCGGGACAGCAGCATCCGGACGTCGGCCAGCCAGGGGACGTTGTCATTGGCGCCCATGGCCCCGCCGAGGCACACGACGGCGGTGTGCTCGCCAAGGTCCACCGGTTCGCGGTCGGGCCGGACGACGTGCGGCTGCGCTCCCGCGTCGATCAGCCAGTCGGCGAGCCTGCCCGGCGGATCGGCGTCATCGAGCTGCAGGACGAGGGTGCGTACGGTCACAGGTCGAGGATATTCGCGTTGACGCAACGAACAAAGGCGGGGTGTTCTCGCAGTGACCTGATTTCTCAGGTTCCTGCGAGAACACCCCGCCTTTGGTAAAGAAGTCCGGCGGTGTCCTACTCTCCCACACCCTCACGAGTGCAGTACCATCGGCGCTGATGGGCTTAGCTTCCGGGTTCGGAATGGGACCGGGCGTTTCCCCACCGCTAAAACCACCGAAACACTATGAAACAATAACCAGCAACCCACACCCACACACCAGGACAAAGCCCATGGGTGGGGGTGGGGGGTGGTTGGTGTCTCAGACACCGCACAGTGGATGCGTAGCATGTTTGTGGCAAGCCCTCGGCCTATTAGTACCGGTCAACTCCACACCTCACGGTGCTTCCATCTCCG